>PLXL01000198.1:0-1608 GCA_003153215.1 Candidatus Dormiibacterota bacterium | reverse complement strand
GCGCTCACTGTGCCAAGTGTGTGCCCTGGAGGGAGGTCGCTGGAGGTTGGAACGTGGCGGTGAGACCGTGAGCCTCTTGCGCGTGAGCCCGTCTGCCGAGAGGGATGGCCCCGGCGGCGTCCGGCTGCACACCCTCAAGACGGCCGCGGCGCTGCTTCATCCGGGCCCCTCGCTGCTCGTGACCGCCTGCTTCGTGGCGGCCGCAGCCGCCGCCCGCCACCGGTTGCCGGACCCCGTCACCGCTCTGCGGCTGGTCGGGATCATGCTGCCGATCCAGTTCGCCATCGGCGCCCTCAACGACCTCTGCGATCGTGACCTCGACCGCCTGGTCAAGCCGGAGAAGCCGCTCGCCCGCGGAGGCCTGAGCCCCGCGGTGGCCGGGGCCGCGGCCCTCGTCGGATTCGCCGTCGCCCTCGGGATGGCGGCGACGTTCCCCCTCCCCACCCTGCCGCTCGCAGCGGCCTGCGCGGCGGCGGGCATCGGATACGACCTGGGGCTTAAACGAGGGGCGCTCTCCTGGCTGCCCTACTGGGTGGGGTTTGCCTGCCTGCCGCTCACTGCCGGCGCCGCGGTTCAGCATCTGAGCCTGCGGGTCGCCATCGCCGCACCACCGCTCGCATTGGCGCTGGCCTTGAGCCTCCAGCTCGCCAACTCCTTGCCCGACATCGAGGGGGATCGGCGGGGTGGAGCGGGGGGGCTGGCGGTCCGGCTCGGGTCGGCGTGGTCGCACCGCCTCAGCCTCGGGATGGCGGCTTTCGCCGGGGTCGCCACCACCGTCGCGGCGCCGGCCCTTGGCCAGCCCGTGCCGGTCGTGATCCTGGGGGCGCTGCCGCTAGTCGGCCTGTCAGTGGCGCTGGCGCTGCGCCCGTATCCGCGGCCCTTCCCGCTCCTGGCCCCCGCCGTCGGGATNNCCCTGGAGGACCGGGCACCCCTTGGCAAGCGCCACCGCCGCGTCCATGCTTTCCGCCTCCAGGAGGCTGTAGCCACTGACGGGGTTGGCCCCGCCGCCATGCGATACCGACCCATCCGGGGCGATGGTGCTGGTCTGGCTGATCGGGTTCCCCGGGTCCTTGAGAGCGCCGCCCGTGCTCTGGAACCAGCCGCCCCAGGCGGCCATCACCTTCGCCTGCTCCTCCTGTGACTCCGGCATGCCGCCGCCGTGATAGACAAGCAGGAATTTCGCCATGGCTGGGCCCTCCTTCTCGGACATGCTCTCGTCTGCGGTCGGTCGGTCGGGGGGCTCTCGGATTCCCGGCCGGGCCTCAGGTGCTCGTTCAGGTGAACGGTGGCAGGTCACCTCTCGTGGGTCAAGCACGGCAACACCCCAGGGGTCGCCACGGATGCAGGGCGTCCCGCCGCCCCTCCCCACGGCACTCACACGGCGCTCACATCCAGCCGTCACGGTGATCTCACTCACCCCCCACCAGGCCAGAGGTCCGACCACCATGGGCGATGCCTGCGAGCGCTGGCGGCCTCCCGTTCGAGAGATCGTGGGCCGGCCCGCAGAGCGTGCGCACCCCCTACGATGCCCCCGATGACCACCGTGCTCGTCGTCGACGACCAGCCCGACATCGTGCGGTTGGTCCGCGACTACCTGGAGCGCGCCGG
>PLXL01000075.1 GCA_003153215.1 Candidatus Dormiibacterota bacterium | reverse complement strand
CAAGGATGCGGTCGCGTACGCGCTGAGCGAGGCCATCTGGACGTCGCAGGGCTTGGGAGAGGGTGGGGGCTGGTCTGGCCACCGGGTGACTATGTCACCATGCCTCTTGGGAGTCAAGCCGCCGTATTACCTCATCCAGAATCTGACCCTGGGGGTCAGAGGCTCGAGGAGCTCGGTTTCCCCACTATCACGGTGGTGGCCGCTGGTCGGAGGTAAGCCGGGGTGTTCTCTTTCGAAAATGACGTATGGCCTCGGCTTCAAGCCGCTGCCCGGCTGATTCCGACCTGGCCACCAGTCAGCCGGGCCGGCCGTACGCTGACGGCCATGCAAGAGCCGAAGGCGAACCGGTCCCGACCAACCCAGTCGCCGCCAATGAGTAGAGGAGGGGCGAGCCAATGACCGGCAACGCAGCAGATGACCAGGAGCGCCTGTTTCGCGCCCTTGGATGGCTCGTCGCCAGTTCGGCCAGCCTCGAACTTCTCGTCTTCCATAACATGGTGTCGCGGGCCGGCGTCCCCATGACAACGGCTAAGGTCCTGATGGGTACCGATGGCTTTGACACGACGCTCAGCCGCCTAGATCCCCTGGTGAGTGCGACGCTGCCGAAAGAGGTGGAAAGGGACTTCAAGGCCTGGTGCAGCGACGCAAGGACCGCGATGGCCGAACGTGGACGCTTCGTTCACGCCACGTGGCTGGTGCCGGGGCGCGAAGGCAAAGGGCTGGACCGATTGGAGCGCGATCGCCTACCCGTGGCCGGGATCAAGGCGACTGCAACGGAGGTGAAGGAGATCGAGGCCCTCGCGCAGAGGTTCGATGGGTTGTCCGACCGCCTGGGCAGGATGGCTAGCGCCTTGCGCGTCCTGGCCGAGTAGCGTAGCCGGACGGGCTGCTTGCGGCCCCGGGCGGCGGCCACGCTTAGTCACTGTGCCTTTGCGCCTGCCGAGGTGCCCAAGGAGGGTACGGCTGGCCGAGAGGCGAGAGGGAGGCAGACTGAGCGACGCTGGCCAGGGCGGCGCGGCTGGGCGGGGTTCCCCTGACTGAGTGGCGACGCAGGGCTTTCGGGTTCACCCGCGGCCCAGCGGGCGGGTGCCGATGCCGAAACCCAAGGCTGGTCTACCCACATTTGCGCATTGATGGGCACCACCTGCGCCACTGGGCTCAGGGCGGTTCTACTGATCTAGACAATCTTGTCACGATCTGTCGCGCCCACCACTGGAAGGTGCACGAGGGCGGCTGGCGGCTGATCCGCTCCAACGAGGGGATGGTGGTCCTCCCACCCGTGCCCCTCGACCTCGGTGCGCCGCGGGAGTGGGCTCCCGCCTTGCCGCCACCACCGGAGTCCGGCCCACCGAGAACGTGCGTTGCCGAGACGCCGCCACCGCCGGACCGTGCATCGCCGCAGCCGGCCGCGGCCGGCCCGCCCCGGGCCCACGCTCCCGACGCACCCCCGACGGTCTGACCGCCGGCCCCCGGTCCGGCGAGCTTAGGGGGCGGTCACCAAGTCGATGGCGATGTCCCAGTTCGGCCAGCACCCGCTGACTGAGAGGGATGGCGCGCCACCCGCGGGATGGACGCCCCCGAAGCCGTCCAGGGTGTAGGCGCCGGTGCCCCCCGAGGCCACGGCGATGCCGCGGACGATGTCCCAGTTTGGCCAGTAGCCGGTGGGGGTGATGGCCGGAGCGTTGCCGAAGGGATGGATGCCCCCGAAGCCGTCCACGGTGTAGCCCCCGTTGGCGGTGGCCACGATCCCACGGGCGATGGTCCAGCCCGGCCAGTACCCCGAAGGGGCGTAGTAGGGCACCTTCCCGGCCTCCGGGAGGCTGGCGTCGCCCATCCTCGCTGCCGATGGCGCCCGAGAGGTCCAGGTGAGGCCAGCCCTACGCTGCCCACACTTGCACGTAAACGGGCGCCGGTACTCGGAGGATGGCCGGTCTTGAGAGACCCGTATCCTCTCATCCGTGCTCGCCGAGGAGAAAGACGCACCGCAGGGACAGGGCCTTGGGTGAAGACCCTCTGAGCAAGCCGGTGCAATGGCCGTCGAAGATGAGCCTGGTCCGGGGGCTGTGCGTCGCCGCCATCCTCGTGATCACGCTGGTGACCCGGCTGCACTATCTGAGCGCTGGCCAGCTCAACGTGGACGAGGGGACCTACTGGCTCTCCCTCCGGGCAATGCAGGCCGGCCATCCGCTCTACAGCTCCGTGTACGACTCTCAGCCACCCGCCTTTCTCCTCCTCACCGAGCCTGGCTGGGCGCTGCTGGGCGGCTCCATCGCCGCGGCCCGCGCCGCCATGGTCGCCTGGGCGCTTGTGGGTGTCGCCTCCGGGGCGGTGATCGGGTGGCGGCTGGCCGGCTCCGCGGCAGGGATCTCGATCGCCGCGATCCTTGCCGTCGACCCGATGATGGTGCAGCAGTCGGTGATCCTCCAGGCAGATGGCCCGGCGACGGCGCTCGGCCTGCTGGCAGTGGCCATGGCCACGTGCGCCCTGAAGGGCCACCGGGAGCGTGCTCGCGAGGTGTTCGCCTTCCTTGCCGGTGCTGTGCTTGTGGTCGGCGTGCTCACCAAGCTGCTGGATGCCGCCGTGGTCCCCGTGGTCGCCGTGACCCTCGTCGGCCCACGCCGCTGGCGGCGCATCTGGTTGCTCGCGCTGNNCACCTTCTCGTTCCTCGGCGCCTGGGCGCACCTCGAGCTGCCGGAGATCAGCCTGGCCGCGTTGGGAGTGCTTCTTGGCTGGCGGAACCACCGACGTCTGGCGGCCACCGGGCTCGTCTGGATCGGCGGGGCGCTCGTGGCAGTGGCGGGCACACACCCAGCGCTCCAGCACTATACGATCGCGATCAGCCCGGGCCTGGCCTTGCTGGGGGGCGCGGCGCTCGCTCAGGCGGCTGGCTGGTGCAGGGCCACCGCCAGCGCGAGGTGGGCGACAGCGGCACTCGTCGCCGCCCTCGTCACCGTGGCCTCCATCGTGCTGGTCCGTTCATTGGAACATGTCCAGCTGCTTCAGGTGGAGCCGAATCCCAGTCAGGTGGCGAGCATCAGGCAGCTCATCCCTCCCGGAAGTCAGCTGTTCGGCGATGACCAGTTCAACGAGGCGCTCGCTGATCGCCAAGGGCCACCCTACCTCATCGACACCTCGATACAGCGGCTGCATAACAGTGGCCTGACCCCGGCGGCGCTGGAGAGCCGGATCAGCGGAGATCCCGCTCTCTGTGGTGTGCTCTTCGCCACCAACCGGCTGACCACGGTGCAGGGCTTCCAGGAGTGGGTGGCGATCCACTTCCCGAATCGGTCGGATCTCCCCGGCGGAGCGGTGCTGTACCGGCGCGCCGACTGCACGTGAGTGGGGGTTTGGACGTGAGTGGGGGTCAGGTCACTGGGACTGCGCTACCCACATTTGCGCATTGATGGGCACCACCTGCGCCACTGGGCTCAGGGCGGTTCGACTGATCAAGACAATCTTGTCACGATCTGTCGCGACCACCACTGGAAGGTGCACGAGGGCNNTGCTGATCGACACCCCGTGGAGGTGGGTCCTGGCGCGCCGCCCAGCCCGGGACGTGGATCGCCGCTGCCGGTCGCCACCACGCCGCCTCAGGCCCGCGGTCCCGACGAACCGTCGACGGCCTGATCGCCGCGGGCGCCCGGAGCTGACCGCACCCCGGATGTGCACTCCGAACGCAGCGCACGGAGGAGGTGTCGGGTGACGCCTCGTGATAGCCTCTTCTCACTGTGCAACGGGGGTTGCCGAGCCGGCTGGTCCGGGCGGGCGTCGGCCTGGGACTGGCGCTGGGGGCATTGGCACTGGGTGTGGCTGGTCTCAGCCCCGCCTGGGTGCCTGGTGTGGGAAGCCCGTATGTGCCGCTGTCCCCTTACCGAATCCTCGACACTCGCCTGACCGGGAATCCACTTGGCGCGGAGGGCGCCCGGGACATGACCGTGGCCGGCGTGGACAAGGTGGCCGCGGACGCTGTCGCCGTGGTGCTGAATATCACCGTCACCGCACCGAGTACCGCAAGCCGGGTCACCGTGTATCCAGCCGGCACGAGCACTCCCACCATCGCCAACCTGAGCTTCTCGAGCGGCGAGACCGCGGCCAACCTGACCGTCGTCCCGATTGGGGCCGGCGGCCAAGTCACCATCTCCAACGCGACTGGCACGGTGCAGGTGGCCGTTGACCTGGAGGGCTACTTCGCGGCCGACTCGCGGAGCAGCACGGCAGGAAGCTACGTTCCTCTGACTCCGGCAACGATCGTCGACACCCGGCCTGGGAGTGGTGAGCCCAACGCTGGAAACCCACTGGCGCCGGGAGCGGGCTTGGACGTCCAGGTGGAGGGTGAAGGCGGAGTTCCACGCAATGGCGTCCTGGCGGTGGCGCTCAGCGTCGCCGTGAACGACACCACGCAATCCAGCTCCCTCACCGCGTTCCCAACCGGTGAGGCGATGCCGATCTCCTCGAATCTCGACTGGTTGGCGGGCGAGACCGTGGCCAATCAAGTGATCACCCCGGTCGGCTCCGATGGAGAGGTGAGCTTCTTCAACGCACAGGGGGATGCCGATCTGGTTGTGGACGTCGTGGGTTTCTTCACCGACGGGCTCGGCACGCCCCGGGGCGCCAGCCTCTACATTCCGATGCCCCCGGTCAGGGTGCTCGACACGAGGTCGGATGCCGGAACGCTTGAGCCGGACGGTTACCTGGCGGAGCAGTTCGCAGGGATCGATGGGATCAGCCCCACCGCCGATGCCGTGGTCGCCAACCTCACCTCCGCCAACGCCACCCAGCCCAGCTTCTTCAGCGTTCTTCCCGAGCAGGCGGCCAGCACGACCCCCGCCGTGAACCTCGGCGCGAGCCAGACCGCCCCCAACCTGATGTTCGCCGCCCTGAACGCAGACGGTGGGGCCAGCATCTACAACGGTGCCGGCACGGCTGATGCGGAGGTCGACGTCTTCGGGTACTTCGAGCCCGAGGGAACACCCAGGGGGAGCGCCGTCCTGCCCTGCACCTCGGCCAGTCTGGTCGCCAGCGCCAGCACCGACCCGGAGGGAACTCCGGTGACAGTTGACACCACCGCCACCTGCCCCTCGGGTTCACAGATCAGCTATGAATACTGGTACCGGCCGTGGTACAGCTCGGTCTGGCTGCTGGCCACCGGTTGGGGCGGCGCGGACAGCTATTCCTACAACACTTCAACGTGGGCCGTCGGCCCCTACAGCCTCGCCGTGTGGGCCAGCAGCGGCACCTCATACCAGGGCACCGTCGCCACCACCGCGCTGGTCTCTGAGCCCGCCTATCAGTACATCGATCATGTCATCCCCACGGAGGCTGCCTTGGCCAGTTACATGGTCGATCCGGCCAACCTGGGGACCATCGCCGGGTGCTATGCGGACTGGGCGTCGGGCGCCAACTGTGGCGAGGACGGCGTCCCGGGTCAATGCACCTTCTGGGCGGAGATGAACTGGGACAGCCCCTACTCCAGCATCATCCACGGCAATGCGGCTGAATTACCCGGCAGCTACACCAAACTGACCAGAAACCAGGTCGCCACCACCCCATCTGTGGGAGATCTGGCGGTGTGGGACGGTCCCGGGCCTTATGCCGACGGTTCAGCCGGCCACGTCGCCGTGGTCACCGCAGTTGCCGCCGATGACAGCTTCTACACCGTCAGTCAGATGAATTGGGACGATCTGAGTTGGGATATCTCGACCATGAATGTGCCGTTCAGTGCCAGCCTCGCAGCCAGCCAGCACCTGCTGGGCTTCTTGCCGCCCGGCTGACGTTGCCGGACGGAGTCTGGCAGGAGCAATCTCTCGTTCCGCGACCGGCTCCGGGAACTGCTAGAGAGGTGAGCTGAGGGCCCGGCCAGCGGCCGCTCAGGCCGGCTGAGGATCCGCCGTGGGAACAGCGGCAGCCCGCTCGATGGTCAGCTCCCCGCCGGCCGCCTCCACCTCGACGGTGTCGCCCTCGCCGTACTTGCCTTCCAGGATGGCCATCGCGATGGGGTCCTGGAGGCGACGCTGGATCACCCGCTTGAGCGGCCGCGCCCCGTAGGTGGGGTCGTAGCCCTCCTCGGCGAGCAGGTCCACCGCGGCCGGTGAGACGCTCAGGTCGAGCTTGCGCGCCGCCAGGCGATCACTGAGCCCGCGGAGCTGGATCAGGACGATCTGGCGGAGCTGCGCCTGATCGAGACGGGAGAAGACGATCACCTCGTCGACCCGGTTGAGGAACTCGGGCCGGAACTGCTGGCGGAGCAGCCCCATCACCTGCTCGCGGACCCTGGCCACCGAGGCCGCGGAGGCGTCCCCCGGGGCCCCCGGCGAGCCGGCTCGCTGGGGTGGGTCGTGGGGCAGCTCGGCGATGAGGTCGGAGCCGAGGTTGCTGGTCATGATCACGACCGCGTTCTTGAAGTCGACGGTCCGGCCCTGGCCGTCGGTGAGCCGGCCGTCCTCGAGCAGTTGGAGCAGGACGTTGAAGACGTCGTGGTGCGCCTTCTCGATCTCGTCGAGGAGGAGCACGCAGTAGGGGCGGCGGCGCACCGCCTCGGTGAGCTGGCCGCCCTCCTCATAGCCGACGTAGCCCGGAGGCGCGCCGACCAGGCGGGAGACGGTGTGCTTCTCCATGTATTCCGACATGTCGAGACGGACCATCGCCTGCTCGTCGTCAAAGAGGAACTGGGCGAGAGCCCTTGCCAGCTCGGTCTTTCCCACCCCCGTGGGGCCCAGGAAGATGAAGGACCCGATGGGCCGGTTGGGATCGGCGAGGCCGGCCCGCCCGCGCCGCACCGCGTTGGCGACGGCGCTGATGGCATCGTCCTGGCCGATCACGCGATCGTGGAGGCGCTCCTCGATGTGGAGCAGCTTCTGGACCTCGCCCTCCAGCATCTTGGTGACCGGGACGTGCGTCCAGTTGGCGACGACCGCGGCGATGTCCTCGGCGTCGACCTCCTCCTTGAGCAGGGGATGGTCGCCGCGCACCTCACCGAGCCGCGCCTCCTCGGCGGTGAGACCCCGCTGCAGCTCGCCGAGCTGTCCGTAGCGGAGCTCGGCTGCCCGCGCGAAGTCCGCCGAGCGCTCGGCGCGCTCCGCCTCGTGCTTGACCTGCTCGATCCGCTCCTTGACGTCGCGGATCCCGTTCATGGCGCCCTTCTCCTGCTCCCAGCGCTGGCGCAGACCACGGGCCTGCTCCTGGAAATTCGCCAGCTCCTTCTCCAGCGCTGCCAGCCGCTCCCGGGAGGGGGCGTCGGACTCCTTGCGGAGCGCCTCGCGCTCGATCTCCAGCTGGCGGATCTCGCGCTCCACCACGTCCAGCTCGGTGGGGAGGGAGTCGATCTCGATGCGCAGCCGCGAGGCCGCCTCGTCGATGAGGTCGATCGCCTTGTCGGGGAGGAAGCGGTCGGTGATGTAGCGCTGCGAGAGGGTCGCGGCGGCGACGATCGCCGAGTCGGTGATGCGCACCCCGTGGTGCACCTCGTACCGCTCCTTGAGCCCGCGGAGGATGGAGATGGTGTCGGCGACCGACGGCTGGTCGACCATCACCGGCTGAAAGCGCCGCTCCAGCGCCGCGTCCTTCTCGATGTGCTTGCGGTACTCGTCCAGGGTGGTCGCGCCGATGCAGCGCAGCTCGCCGCGGGCGAGGGCCGGCTTGAGCATGTTGCCGGCGTCCATGGCGCCCTCGGCGGCACCGGCACCCACGATGGTGTGCAGCTCGTCGATGAAGAGGACGACGCGGCCGTCGGAGGAGGTCACCTCCTTGAGCACCGCCTTGAGCCGGTCCTCGAACTCGCCGCGGTACTTGGACCCCGCGACCATGGCGCCGAGGTCCAGGGCCACGAGCCGCCGGTCGCGGAGACCCTCGGGCACGTCGCCGCTCGCCATACGCTGGGCAAGTCCCTCGGCGATGGCCGTCTTGCCGACCCCGGGCTCGCCGATGAGAACGGGATTGTTCTTGGTCCGGCGGGAGAGCACCTGGATCACCCGGCGGATCTCATTGTCACGGCCGATGACCGGGTCCAGCTTGCCCCGTCGGGCGGCATCGGTGAGGTCGCGGCCGTACTTGGCCAGGGCGTCGTACTTCTCCTCGGGGTTGGCGTCGGTCACCCGCTGGCTGCCGCGGACCGCCTCCAGGGTCGAGTAGACCTTCTCCGGGGTGACCCCTACCTGCTGGAGCATCCGGGCCGCCTCTGAGGGGTACCCCGCGCGGCCTGCCGCGTGGGGTGAGTCACCCTTCTCCTGGCGGGCGATCGCGAGCAGGAGGTGCTCGGTCGAGACGTACTCGTCCTTGAGCCGCGCCATCTCGTCGAAGGCGGCCATCAGGACCTCGCGGAGGGCGCTGCCGGCCGGCGGCTCGCCGCCGCCGATCTGCTTGGGGCGGGCTTCGAGCGCTGACTGGAGGCGCGCCGCGAGAGGCTCGGGCTGGACCTCCATCCGCCTCAGGAACGCGGGGACCAGCCCGTCGTCCTGGTGGAGCAGGGCGAGCAGGAGGTGTTCGGGCTCGACGGTCGGGTGCTGGAGGCTGGTGGCCGCCGTCTGGGCGGCCTGCAGGGCCTCCTGGGAACGTTCGGTGAATCGATCAAGACGCATCTCTTCTCCATACCACGCGGGCGCCGCGGCCAACCGGCGGGACCGCAGCGAGGACTGGCCCCCGACGCCGGCGCGGATCTGAACACCCCGGCCGGGCACCTGCCCGCTAGGCTTCTGACGTGTCGGTCCGGCTCTCCATCCTCGGCAGCGGCAGCGCCTTCAGCGGCTGCGGGTTCAACGCCTCATCCGTCCTGGACGAGCGCGTGATGGTCGACGTCGGCGCACCGCCCCACGTCCTCCTCCCCCGCCTCGGCTTGCGCATCCAGGACATCGAGCTGGTGCTGCTCACCCACTTCCACATGGACCACATCGGGATGCTGCCGCTCCTCCTGGGCGCGCTGGCCCACGCCGACGAGCCACCCGAGCCGGGGCGGCTGGCCATCGCAGGGCCGGTCGGGACGCGAGAGCTGGTCCGCCGGCTCACCGTCGCCGGCTTCGGCGGATCCACCCAGCGCCGGGTCGAGGAGATGGTGGCACCGCGCTACGTGGTGCTCCAGGACGGCAGTGATGTCGAGATCGGGGGCAGCCGGGTGCGCAGCCACGCGGTGGTCCACAGCACCTGCCCCTCGCTCGCGTACTCGGTGACCCGGGCCGGGCTGCGCGTCGGCTTCACCGGCGACACCACGCTCTGCGCCGGGCTCCGCCGTCTCGCCGGTGAGGTCGACGTGCTGGTCTGCGAGTGCTCCGGGGAGGACGGCCCGGTGAGCGGCGGCCACCTCTGGCGGGACGAGGTGGCGGCCCTGGTCCGAGAGCACCCGCAGGTGCGATTCGTCCTCAATCACCTCTCCGGGCGCGTGTCGGTTCCCGGAGCGCTGATCGCCCACGACCTGCTGACCCTGGAGCTGACCGCGTAGAAGGGTCGGCGGGTGCCGGTCAGGGTCGCGGGAGGGTCATCCACCTCCCCGGAGACGTCACCTCTAGCAGGGTGCTGAAAACCCCCGGCGAGGGATGTCGTTCCCAGACCGGTGAGGCGAAGGAGCCGACGAGGAGGCGAGGGAGCATACCTGCAGGTATTCGACCGAACCCCCGCAGGAGGCGACGCACGCATCGCCGAGGATGGGGGCGGCAGGACCGTCGGGGGTTCTTCAGCACCCTGCTAGACCGCCGCCCGGCGGCGCAAC
>PLXL01000013.1 GCA_003153215.1 Candidatus Dormiibacterota bacterium | reverse complement strand
GCGGGCGGCCGAGCAGGCCTACTCTTGGCCGTCGAATTCGAGGTGTGGCCCCTTTAGAGCCGCAGGACACCGCTGGGCCGGTGGCCGGCGGTGGCCGGGCTCCCTCGGGCAGGAAGTGCCCCACGTTCTCACCCAACGCCGTTGACTCGACCCGGGCTCGCGTGATATAAATGGCATACATCATGTTTATGGTTACTACGGTTCTCGTCCCACCCACCGCCGGCAGCGGTGCCATTGACGGCTCGGTTGCCAGTCGGGGTGTCCATGCACCTGATAGAGGACGGCTCCTGTCATGAGCTACGTCATCACGGAGACGTGCATCGACGTCAAAGACCTGTCCTGCGTCGACGTCTGCCCGGTCGACTGCATCCAAGCCAGCGACGATGATCGGATGCTCTACATCGACCCTGACGAGTGCATCGACTGCGGCGCCTGTGTCGACCCCTGCCCGGTCGACGCCATCTACGCCGAAGAGGATGTTTCCGCAGATCAGCAGCCCTACGTCGAGATCAACCGCCTGTACTTCAAGGACCGGGCCGCGGCGCGCCGGCGCGTCGAGGAACTGGGACCTCGAGTTGGCACCGACGTAGCACCGACCTGAGGCAGAGGCTCTTGGTCCCGTACGGCCACCATCGCAAGGGAGATGAAGGATGACCAAGGGCACCTCGTTGGGTTTCTTGGCGTCTCGGCGTGGGACCAGGAATCTCTAGGCGAGTACCTGGGCGATGTCCCGTACTAAGAGGTGGGCCAGCCAGCCCATCACAACTAGATAGAGCACCGTCATCAACCACCTCTGGGGGTGGTCGACCCGCCAGAAGGTTCGGATCCCCCTGACATCGAATACAACGGCCAACACGGCGAGGGGATCCCGATGACCGGCCCCACCATCGCGCCGAGGGCGGGCGTCAAGATAGGCATGAGCATGTAGGTGAACATGTACCGCCCGAGGAGGTATGTGGGCGAGCAGGAATAGTGCAGAGGTCCTCGGGGGTGTTGAGGACATGATCGTGTTCGGGAAAAGGGAAATCCCTCCCGGCAAGCTGGACGGTGTGACCTGACCCCCCGGAACTGATTAGGTCGACCAACAGACAGGAACCGGTCAGCTCATCGGACGACCCGTCACCCTCCCTCGCTCCACCGGAACCGAAGATCAACATCCTGCTAGAGGGATCGTCCATGCGGCGATGCTACTGGCCGTTAGGCTGGCTCACAACACACCTAACACCGGGGGACGGCCAACCGCGCTTAGCATCGCACAACCCGGTGACGGTCTCATGGTGTGTCGCTCCACTGTCGTCGTCGCGCGACTCCACGATAACCGCCAACCTCACGGTCTTGCGCATGCGATCGGTTTCAGGAAGCGCCAACATGTCTGCCGGTGGTCGCCGCGTCCGGCGTCTCGATCCAGGCGTACTAGGGGAGGAGCGCGCTAACCCTCGTCCCGCAGCGGTATCCTGTGCGGCGTCAAGCCACCTCATTGGAGGGCTCTGAGGAAGACGTTCGCCAGCCACAGAAAGTGCGCCATGTCGGCGTCAAGGCTCTCTTTGAATACGCAGGGCGTCTGCTGCATGCCCTCTTTCCTTCCAAGCTGGATGTCGCGAGTTCGAGTCTCGTCTCCCGCTCCACTCCTCGATCTCGGGTTGAGTAGCAGCATCTGCCTCAGAGCTTGTCGAGTGAGGTCGCGGTCTATTTACTTCCTTGCTTATGCTGCGGGGGCTTCAGCCAGTCCTTTGTGACCACCGAGCAGTTGTATTCGTCCAGCACTTTGACGATGTTCCGGGCACCTACGCTGGCATCGTCCCCGACCCTTTGGATCTGTTCTTGGGCCACTAGCATGAAAGCGATGTAGCGATCTGCATTGGTGTCCGGCGATCGCAGACGGAGACGATATGCCGCCGCAATCCCCGGCAGGTTGGCCCGTCCGCTGGCTACGCGGAGCTCCAGCGTGCGGCTCCGGCCTCCGTCCGCCAGGCCCAGGGCATGTCTCGGGTGTTGCGGGCCACGCCGGGACGGCCGGCCGCGTCGACGACGATGATCCCGCCCTCACCGCCCACCCGCTCGGCCAGCTCCTCGATGAGCCGGGCGGCGCAGGTGGGGGCGTCCAGCCCGGCCGCGAGCATCTCGACCGCCCGCCGGCAGCCGGCCAGGCGGATGAAGGCCTCGCCCTGCCCGGTGGCGCAGGCGGCGCCGGGGGTGTCAGCGTAGAAGCCGGCGCCGCAGATGGCGCTGTCGCCGACCCGCCCGGGGAACTTTCCGCTGACGCCGCCGGTCGAGACCGCGACCGCAAGGCCGCCGCGGTCGTCCCGGCAGACGGCGCCGACTGTCCCTCCGGCGCTGCCCGGAAGCGCTCTCGCCGACTCCCGGAGGTGTTCCCGGCCGGCGAGCGGCAGGCCCCGCTCGGCGGCGAAGCGGGAGGCGCCGGCGCCGGCCAGCAGGACGTGGCGGCCGTCCTCCAGGACGGCCCGGGCTACGCTCACCGGTCTGGCCGAGTCGGTCATGCCGGCGACGGCACCCGTCCGGAGCCTTTCAG
>PLXL01000287.1 GCA_003153215.1 Candidatus Dormiibacterota bacterium | reverse complement strand
GGCTCCGTGCTGACCTCGTCCATGCCATCCGGCGGCACCGTCCCGAGGTGCTCGTCTCCCTCAACCCCCACCTCGACACGGCGGGAGGTGGGCCCAACATGGCCGACCACCGCGCTGTCGGGACCGCCGTCCTCGACGCTGCTCGCGACGCAGGTAACCGCTGGCTCTTTCGGCGATCATCGTCCGACGATCTGGAGCCGTGGGACGGAGTACGCATGGTCTGCTTCGCCGCCTCGCCGTCCCCCACCCACTCTCTCGACGTCGCCGAGTTTGTCGAGGCAGGCATCGCCGCCCTGAAGGCTCAGCACACCTACATCGCCGGCTTGAGGGGAGGGTTCGATCCCGAGCACTACCTGCGCGACGAGATGTCGCGGGCGGGTGGCCGAGCAGGCCTACTCTTGGCCGTCGAATTCGAGGTGTGGCCCCTCTGAGCAGCCCCTACCTCAGCCGCGCAGCCGGGCTTGCCATCGAGTCGCGATCGCCGGGTTGCCTTCCACGCTCAGGTCCCCGGGGGCAAGCCGATTCCAGAGGAACATCATCAGGTCCGAGGCGGTGGCGGAGACCGTCGCGTCTGCGGCTGCCGGTCCGGGCCCGGCGTTGATACACCAGTCAGCGTTCGTGTCCGTGCAGTGAAGCCGCAGGACACCGCCGGGACCGGTGGCCGGCAGTGTCCGGGCTCCCTCGGACAGGAGGGGCCCCACGAACTCGTCGATGCCGTCGAGGGCCAGCTCGCTGGCCACCGGCGTCGGCTGCCTCAGCGCCCCTTCCACGTCCCAGCGATATACGGCGGTCTCATGAGCCATCCATCGGAACCAAAAGGCTGCGACCTGCGGACCGGCGGTCCAGTTCCAGACCGGCGAACCCGGCCCCGCTTCCGCGAGCGCATCGGCAAGCCATCGGATCGCCTCCTCCAACCAATCGACGCGGCCCAACCCCGACGGTGGCGGCGCGGGGACCATATTGAGAAAGACTTCTGTCATCCGACGCTCGTGCACCATCAGGGTCGCCCGGCGGTGGACCCGGCCGATCTGGGCCACGAGGTCGTCCACGCTCCATCCGGGGCAGGTTGGCACGGGGCGCCCCAGCGCCGACCGTGCGGCGCCGGCCAGGCTGCGGCCTTCGCTGCGGATGTGGGCGAGATAGCCCGCCGCATCGAGCCGAGCCGTAGGGTTGGCCCCCATCCTAGAGAGAGCCACCATCGAGTCGGCCACCTATACCTCCCGGGTCGATATCCGCTCGGCCAGCTCAGCTGCGACGCCGATGCGCACGTTGTTGCGCAGCGCGTTGGACACCGGGCAGAGGTCGGCAGCTGCGCTGACCGCGCTCTGGAAGGAATCGGGGTCGAGTCCGGGGACGACCCCCTCTACCCTTAAGTCGACGGCGCTGATCCGCGGGGCTCCCTCGAGCTCCAGTGAGCATACTGCGTCGACCACGACCTGCTCGGCTTTGAAGCCCCGCTGTTTAAGCACCAGGGAAAGCGCCATGTTGAAGCAGGTGGCATGTGCCGCGGCGATGAGCTCCTCGGGGCTGGTTCGCCCCTCGGACGCCTCTGCGCGTGACGCCCAAGTCACCGCCTGATCAGAAAGGGCGCCGCTGCCCGTCGACAGAGTTCCACTCCCGCTACTGAGGTCGCCGCTCCAGAGGCAGCGTGCCCGCCGCTCCACACTCATTGGCTCACCTCCATGCTCTTCATGGCGTTGCGCCGGATACGACTGATGGCATCAGTTGCGGCCGCAGCGTCACCATGTAGGTCCGCGGTCCGGCCGACACGTTTCACTCGCCCCTCTGGGCCGCCAGCCCACCGCTGGCGGAGCCGACCTTCTAGTCTGGGACGGAGGCGCGGGCGCGGGTTCCCGCTGGCGATGATGCGGATCGACCGCTCGCGCAGGACTTACTCTCACCCCCAGTTGACCAGTGTCGCCAGACGGTTGCGGAACCTGATGAGAAGCGCGAGATGAACGAAGAGCGAGGTGACCCACCCCGCAAAGCCGCCATGCGCAGGGGCCGAGCTGGGCCACCGGCGCATTGCGGCCGGTTGTGTTGAACCGTGGGAAGTCGCGAGGGAGGATCAACCGGATCAGCTCGGAGAGTGGCCCACATCCTCGACTTCGGTCGGGCCGCCGCCGACCATGGCGACACTGAGCAGCCGCCGGCTGCCCGGCTCACCGGTCCACTCAGCCTCCTCGAAGCCGCGGAGCACGCGGCACCATGACGTCCGCGGCCACATGGGCTCTCACCCCGCACGGTTGACTCGGCCCGGTCTCGCGTGATATAAATGGCATACAGCATGTTTATGGTTACTACCCTTCTGATCCCACCCACCGTCGGCAGCGGCGCCATTGACGGCTCGGTTGCGAGTCGGGGTGCCCGCGCACCTGGTAAGGGGCGGCTCCTGCGATGAGCTACGTCATCACGGAGACGTGCATCGACGTCAAGGACATGTCGTGCGTCGACGCGTGTCCGGTCGACTGCATCCATGCCAGCGACGATGATCGGATGCTCTACATCGACCCCGATGAGTGCATCGACTGCGGCGCCTGTGTCGACCCCTGCCCGGTAGACGCCATCTACGCCGAGGAGGATGTCCCGGCAGATCAGCAGCCCTACGTCGAGATCAACCATCTGTACTTCAAGGACCGGGACGCGGCGCGCCATCGCGTCGAGGAACTGCGACCTCGAGTTGGCACCGACGTAGCACCGACCTGAGGTAGAGGCTCTCGGTCCACCACGGCCACCATCGCAAGGGGAGATCAAGGATGACCAAGGGCGCCCGGTGGCAATCCCGGAGGTGAACCCTGAGCCTGCGGCGGTTCGTGCTCCCTCGAGGTCGGTGGCGGACCATGGCGTGGCGCGCTTCGCTCAGCACGACAAGAGCTGACCGTTTCCCCGCGCCGGTGTGACTCGCTCAGGACTGGTCGTGAAGGTGGGCGTGAGCTTATCGTACGTGCGTTCGGCCACCGTGGAGGCCACCCGTGAAGGGCCGCGAGAGCCCCAAGCGCTCACCGAGGTGGAAGCACAACGAGCGCCGGCTGAGGCCCTCGGACTGCGCCTATAGTCTCCAATCTCGGCCCCCGGATGACTGGATCACGGACCCGACGCCATGAGCCACTGGCAGGTGGAGCGGATGATTGGTCGGGCGCCCACCAGAGCAGGCGGACTCCAGGAGGTTTGGTATGAACGATGCACAAGGCCAGGGCGACCTGCTGGATCAATTCATCCGACTCCTCGACGGGAGGGTGGCGGGGTCGCTCCAGGCGCCGGCTTCCGANNGCGCCGCTCGCGACCTACATGATCGGCCGCTACGTCGAGCTGCGGCGGGCCGCCGGGGCCTCGGAGGCCGAAGCGCTCGCCGAGGCCGCCGAGGCCGTCAGCACAGCGACGGGCCCACCGGGCCCCGAGGTCCGATGACGACCGTGGCGACGGGCGCTGCGGGGGTGAGGGGCCAGGCGCGGCTGTCTCGGGCTTCCGCCTTGAACCGGCGAGGTCGTGGGATGCGACGCGCTATCGTCCAACGCTGATGGACACGCGTCTTAGTGGAGCCATCCTCTGCGGCGGTCGAAGCCGGCGCATGGGTCGGGACAAGGTGTGGCTCGATCTGG
>PLXL01000211.1 GCA_003153215.1 Candidatus Dormiibacterota bacterium | reverse complement strand
CCGACCGGGATCGCCGCCCAGGATGCTGGGGGTGGCGAGCAGGCGGGCGATCCGTGTCGGCTGTCCGGCGACCGTCTCGTGCATCTTCACCTGGACCCGCTCCCACGGCAGGCCGTCGCGGGTGAGCAGTGAGCTCAGCGTCCCCGTGTAGCAGGTGGCGACCGCGCTTGCTAGCAGCTCCTCGGGGCTGCTGCCCTCACCTCGCCCACCCATCCCGGAGGGGACCGACCAGGCCAGGACCTGGCCCCCGGTCTGAACCGTGCCGACGGCGTCGTGGCCGGTGCCGCTCCACCTCGTCATCACCTCAAAGGTCAGGTCTTCCATGGGGGTTCCTCCTCACATGTGCGCAATGGTGTGGCCCGTGCAGCCGCGGGTGCAGCTGTCCCCGCTCGGCTCACCCACCCAGCCCGCCGTGATGGCCGCGCAGGGCTGCGACCAGAGCCGTGCGCTCGGCGGCACCCAGGCGGCTCAGCTGCGGCAGGTAGTCCTCCTCCTCCTTGTCGAAGTGGAGGCTCACCACCGCGGCCAGTGCCTGGAGCAGGTGCACCGCATCCGTCCGGCCCGCATCCGGGGCCGCCGCCGCATGCGCCAGCTCCGTCGCCAGCACCTCGATCCGACGATGATCGAGCACCATCGAGTTGGTGGCCCCTCCCCGCGCTCGGAGGACGCTCTCCACGGCCGGATAGACCAGCCGCTCCTCGGCGGCGGCGTGGGGCAGCAACCCCTCCCGCAGAAAGCGGACGGTCGCCTCCAGCTCCAGGCTGAGCCGGTCGGGGTCCAGGGTCCCGGCAGCACCGGCCAGGCGGCCCAGGTCGGCAACGCCGGCCATCAGGCCACGATGCTCGGCCCGGATCACCTCCGCAGGATCGTCGGCCGCGGGCTCATCGGGCCAGGCCAGGCCGGCGCCCGTCCGATGATCCTCCGCTCCCGGCGGCGGGGTGAGCACCCCCAGGGCCAGAAGTCTGCCCTCCAGACAGCGAAGGCCTCTGGTCACGCCGGCGCGGACCACCGCCAGGTCACCGGTCCGCAGGGGCCGGATCGTATCGTCCACCAGGAGCTGCCCCATCCCATCCAGGATGGCCAGCACCAGGTCCGCCTCCGGGCGATGGGGTGGGAGCTCTCGCCCCGGCTTCAGATCGATGGAGAGCACCCGAACCTGGTCGTTCTGGAGGAGAACCCGAACAGGTCCTGATGCGGGATCGGCGGAGGACGAGAGCGCGGTGGCGTGGGTCACCAGCGCGTGCTCGGTGATGCTTTCAACCATCGGTCGGTCCTGGGGTGCGGGTGAACCTGACGCGGTAGTCGCCGTCGCCAAGGTCCTCGGTGAGGTGGGCGTAGCCGCGCGCCCCGAGCACCGCGTAGAGCGGAATCGGATCCAGCGGGGCGATGAGGTCCAGCGGCTCGGTGGGCCCCAGTTGGGAAACCGCTGCCATGATCACTGCGAAGGGATCGCCTCCCTTGGCCATCAGATCGCGCACATCCAGCACCGCCATCTCCTCCACCTCACCCCCAGCCGAGGGCGCGCTTGGCGGTGGCGCTCATCATCTCCGGCTCCCACCGCGGCACCCAGGTCAGCTGCACCTGGACCTCACGCACGCCCGGGATGGTCTCCAGGCTGAACCGAACCTGATCGGGGATGCTTCCGCCCATGGGACATCCCGGAGTGGTCAGCGTCATCGCTACGGTGAGGGCTCCGCCGTCCGAGGCGAGCTCATACACCAACCCTAGGTTCACCACATCGATTCCCAGCTCGGGGTCATAGACCTCGAGCAGTCGCTCCCATGCCTCCCGCTCGATGGCGGGGTCCTCCAACATCGGCAGCCCCTCCGTCCCCCTCACCCTGCCACCTCCGCCGTCGACGGCTCCCGAGCCCCCAGGTGGGCGATGCAGAGCGACGGTTCCACCAGCGGGTCCAGGCTCCCGGCGGTCAGGGGAACCCCGACCTCCGCCAGAGCTCCGCGCAGCAACCCTAGATGAGCCGAACAGACCAATTGGCTGTTGCCTCGGGCCACGTCCAGAAACGGGCATGAGTGGAGGTGGACTTGGATCTCATCGGGGGTGTCCACTCGCTGGGGACTGAAGCCGAGCCTGGCCAGCATCTCCACCACCCGGCCCAACCCCTGCCGCTGGTTCTCCGCCGGCGCCGCGGCGAGTTGCGATCCCCAGGCGGTGCCGATATCGAGGCCCAGCCTGCCGGGGTCCTGGGCATGCGCCTGCAGGTAACCGGCGAGGACCTCCGCGAGCATCCGGTACCCCTCCTCAGGCCCCGGAGTCACGTTCGCCGTGGCCCGCCAGACCTGCCGCGGCCGGCCTCGGCGGGGTAGGTGCTCGAACTCCGACGACACCAGCCCTGCCTTGGCGAGGACCTCGAGGTGGAACCTCACCGTATTGACGTGGACCCCCGTGTCTCCGGCCAGTTCCCTAACGTCGAGCGGGTGTCCCGCCTTCCTGAGGCTCGTCAGCAGAGCCACCCGGGTCCACGCCCCCAGAGCCCGATGAGCCTCCATGACCTCGTCTCTCGGCGCAGTCAACTTCATCGTGAGGATTATACACGAGTTTGTTAGTCCAAATAGCTCCGTGGAAGTTGATCAACCCCATGCACCCGTGACCTCAGGGCCAGGCCCGTCCGCACCGGGGCTCCCCTCAGCTCTCAGGAGAGAGCGCGGCTGCCAGAGCGTGGCCGCCAGGACGGCGAGCCAGACCGCCACCGCGACCCAGGTCCAGATGCGGGCGAATTGCACAAGCGGCGGCAGGTGGGCCGCGGTCCCCGCAGCGAAGCTGCAGGCCGCATACATCCCCACCGGGAAGACCGTCGACCAGCGCCGCGTGTCGTAGAGGATGCGACGCGAGATCATCTCCGCCGCCACCAGGAAGGGCAGCCAACAGAGGGCGGCCGCCCACACGATGAGGGTCGCGACTCGGAGCGCCTGGGCTCCCGGCGCCATCAGATGCAGGGCTTGGGCCGCGAGGGTCGTCCGGGCGCAGGCGAGCGCGGCGATGGCGAGCGCCCCGCCCGCCACCCACTGGTCGCCGCG
>PLXL01000047.1 GCA_003153215.1 Candidatus Dormiibacterota bacterium | reverse complement strand
GCGGTCTTCGCCAGCGAGGCGTCCGGTGACGTCGAGTTCGGCGAGGTGGTCGCCACGGTGACCGTGCAGGAGCTGATCTTCATGCTCATCCTCATTGTCATCGCCGTCCCCGGGGTGCTCTCCATCCACCGCGCCCTCCCCGGCCTGATCGTGGCCCTCTGCGGGATCGCCTTCGTGATGGTGGTGCTGCTGGTCCCGCCCTGCTTCCACCTCGTCCACCGCCTGGTCGAGCGCACCCCGGTGCTGCGCCGCTTCACCGGTCAGGTCGACCACCTCCGCCAGGACACCGTGGTGCTGCTCCACCAGCCCAAGACGCTCGGCTGGTCGGTGCTCAGCATCGCCGGGGCGGGAGTGGGCATCACCGTCTTCTGGCTGGTCGTCCACGGCTTGAGCGGCGCCGACCTGAGCTGGCCGATGGCCTCCTTTGTTCTCGCGGCCTCCTACGTGGCGGGCGCCGTCAGCCTGATCCCGGGGGGGATCGGGGCCGCCGAGGCGAGCGTGGTCGGGCTGCTGGTCCTGGCCGGTGTCGACCCTGCCACGGCCACCGCGGCCGCCCTCCTCCAACGGATCGCCGACAAGGGCTTCGCGACCCTGATGGGGTTCATCGCCTACGCCATCGCGCGCCGCCGGTTCCACCTGAGCGGCCTGTCGGCGCTCCGGCCCACCCAGCCCGCACCGCCGGCGACGACGACCCTCGAACCGGTCGGCGTCTGAGCATCGCGCTGACCCGGGGCTCGGCCGGATCGGGCGTGAAGCACAAACCCCCGCCCGGGCTGTTGTGGGCGGAGCTCGAAGCCGTCAGGTTCTCTCCTGCCCATGATGAGCACGCAGCCGTTCTGCCGTTTCCGCGCGGGATGAGAGCTGTTGGACGCATGTGACCCAATCTGGCGCGTGTATCACCCCATTGGGTGATACCGATCGACCCATTGAGGCGTACATTGAACGGCGCATGAGTTGGCACCAAGGTCGGCGGTTGACCGACCGGGGCGCCGTTGTTTCGAGCGGGCGGAGGCTGGCCGCGCGCAGCTCCGCTTTCTCGAGCACACGGCGTGGGGATGTGCCGTCGTAGCGCGACCAGGGCCCCCAGACCGCGTCCCCGGGGCCACCTGCAAGGTAGCCGGCACGCCGGCCTAGATGCCGACGCTGTCAGAAAGGAGGGTGTCATGTCCGTGGAACCGTCTGAGCGGGGCGGCAAAGGTCGCCGGGACGGGGGGGGTCACCTGCCTCCCCGGCTGTGGCTCTTCGTGGGGCTGGCCGCCATCGGCGCGGCCGCCTGCGGCAGCAGCAGCAGCAGCAGCAGCAGCAGCGCCGGCACGAGCGTCGCCAACATCAACCCCACGAGCTGGAACACGTCGACGGTCTCGTGGCTCGCGGCCAACGCCAACAGCACGGGGACATCGCCGTCGACACCGACCGGGACGCTGAGCCTTGCCGGCTCCACCGACGTCTCCGGGACGCTCGACCCGCAGGGCGAGTACGACACCATCGGCTACAGCGTGCTCCTGACGATGGACCGGACCCTGGTCGGCTACCCGCCTAGCACCGACTTCAACAAGGCAACGTCGCTCGTCCCCGACGCCGCCAGCTCCGACACGGTCAGCTCCGACGGGTTGACCTACACGTTCAAGATCCGGTCGGGGATGAGGTGGGCGGTGACCGACCCGGCCACGGGTGCAGCGGTCGCCCCCGACGACGGGACACCGGTGACCTCCCAGGACTTCGTGACCGGTCTCGAGCGTGAGTGCGACCCGACCCTGGCCCCGAGCGGCAACCCCAGCTACTACACCTCCACCATCGCGGGCTACAGCAGCTTCTGCACCGGGTTCGAGGCGCTCCCGGCCACCGACACGGCGGCTCAGCGGGCGGCCTATATCACCGGCAACCCGATCTCGGGACTATCGACCCCGAACAGCTCGACCCTGGTCGTAACCCTCTCCGCCCCCGCGTCGGACTTCCCGAACATCATGGCGATGTTCTTCGCGGCCGCGGCACCGCCCTCGTCGTTGAACTACGTGCCCTTCACGGCCGGCAACCCGATCTGGTCCGACGGCCCCTACGAGGTTCAGACCTACACGCCGGGTCAGAAGATCGTGCTGGTACCCAACCCCTACTGGGGCGCCACCACGGGCACGAACAACACCGCCACCAGCTGGAGCGCGGACCCGATCCACCACCGCTACGTGGCGCAGATCGACATCAATGAGACGCTCGGCGCCGCCGCGGCCGCCGACGAGGTTCAGCAGGAGATCCAGGCCGGCACGCTGGACCTGGAGTGGAACACCACGGTCCCGGCTTCTTCGCTGCCCGGCCTGGCCAACTTCAGCAACGCGGAGTTCGGCAGCTTCCCCTCCCCGGGGATCACCAACCCGTACCTGGTCTTCAACCTGCAGGCGACCACTCCGCTGCAGAAGGTGAAGGTTCGTCAGGCCCTCGAGTACGCGATCAACAAGGTGGCTCTGGCCAAGATCTACGGCGGCACCAACTTCAACGTGCCCCTGAACCAGGTCTTCGGCCCCGGCGCGGAGGGCTACATCTCAGGCTACGACCCGTACCCCACCACCAACAACGAGGGTGACGCCGCCAAGTGCAAGTCGCTGCTCAAGGCGGCCGGGTACCCGAACGGGTTCACCATCACCGACGCCTATCGCACCGACGGCAACCACCCGGCCATCTTCGAGGAGGTCCAGAAGGACTTCGGGGCCTGCGGGGTGACCGTCACGGGCAAGGGCATCTCCCAGGGCTACTACACCTCTTCGGGCATCCTGCAGACCTCGGCCAGCGCGCTGGCCAGCTCGGGATGGAACATCACCGAGCCCGGTTGGGTTCCCGACTGGTACGGTCCCGCCGATGCCCGGTCGATCCTCCCCGACCTCTTCGGCACCAACAACTTCCCAGGCACCAACTGGGGTGACTTCAGCAACTCGAACGTCAACAGCCTGATCACCAAGGCTGAGACCGCGACGACGCTGTCGGCTGCGACCTCCTACTGGCAGCAGGCCAACAAGGCGGTCATGGAGCAGGCGCCATTCATCCCCTTCATGGGCCAGCTCACCAACCTGATGCACGCTTCGTCGGTCCACAACGCCATCTACAACCCCTTCTCGGCCCAGTACAACCTGGCTGATATCTGGCTCAGTTGACCTTCTCCGTTCGGTGAGGGGCCAGCCCGCCCCTCACCGACACGGGACTCGGGTCGGCGCCTCCGCCGCGGTTGCGGCGGAGGCGGCCGGCCCGCCGGCCCGCCCGCCCGAGGCGACGACTCCCGGCGGGCTCAGCCCACGTGACCGGATCGGATCGGCGTATCGTCGGGAATCCTTTACCAGCCCTGGCCCAGAGGCAACCGCTCACCTACCCCCATGAGCCTGCTGAGCGTCCGTGACTTGACCGTCTCTTTCCCCACCTCCGACGGGGTGGTGAGGGCGGTTCGAGGTCTCTCCTTCGATGTGGAGGCGGGCCAGACCCTGGGGATCGTCGGCGAGACCGGGTCCGGCAAGAGCGTGAGCGCGCTCAGCCTGCTCGGTCTCAACCCCGGGGCGGACATCAGCGGCTCGGCCGTCTTCGAGGGCACTGAGCTGCTGGCGCTGCGCCAGGACAAGCTCCGGAGGGTCCGGGGAGCCGAGATCGCCATGATCTTCCAGGATCCGCTCTCCAGCCTTCACCCCTACTACCGGGTGGGCTGGCAGATCTGCGAGGCGATCCGGACCCATCGCCGCACCAGCCGCGAGGAGGCGATGCGGCAGGCGGTGGAGTTGCTCCGGATGGTGAGCATCCCTCAGCCGGAGCGGCGGGTGCATGCGTTCCCCCACGAGCTTTCCGGGGGCATGCGCCAGCGCGCCATGATCGCCATGGCCCTGGCGCTGCGGCCCAAGCTGCTGATCGCCGACGAGCCCACCACAGCCCTGGACGCCACCGTCCAGGCCCAGCTCATGGAGCTGCTGGGCGGCATGCAGCGGGAGCTCGGGATGGCCATGATCGTGATCACCCACGACCTCGGCCTGGTGGCCACGGTGGCGGATTCGGTGCTGGTGATGTACGCAGGTCGCGGCGCCGAGGGTGCGGACTACCGGGCCATCTTCCGCAGCCCTCACCACCCCTACACGCGGGGGCTGCTCGCCTCCATCCCGGGGGCGGCCGGGAGCGGCGGCCGCCTGGTGCCGATCGTCGGCCAGCCGCCCAGCCTCATCCGCATCCCCAGCGGCTGCGCCTTCCACCCGCGCTGTCCCTTCGCCATGGATGTCTGCGTGCGCGACCAGCCCCCCTTCGTCCCGGTGAGGGGCGGCGAGGGGCACCTGTCCGCCTGCTGGCTCCCGCCCGACGCCGTGGGCGTCGATGCGGCGGCCGACGCTGCACGGCAGCGTTTCGTCGAGGGCCGGCGGGGTCCGGCAATCGCTCGGCTCCGCGCGGCCATCTCCGGTGCTCGCGCGGGAGGGGGCGTCGCGCATGGCTGACGCCGCCGCACCCGTGAACCCGGCCAGCGCTGAGCAATCCCTCGCGGCCGCACCGGCGGAGGACCGCCCGCTGCTCCAGGTGGAGGACGTAGTCAAGCACTTCCCCATCAAACGCGGCATCTTCTTCAAACGCCAGATCGGCAGCGTACAGGCCGTCGAGGGAGTGAGCCTGGAGGTCCGCCGCGGTGAGACCCTCGGCCTGGTGGGCGAAACCGGCTGCGGCAAGTCGACCCTGGCGCGCTGCATCACCCGGCTCCACCCGCTGACCTCGGGCCGGGTGATCTTCGACGGGGTGGACATCAGCCGGCTCTCGGCGAGACAGCTGCGCACGCACCGGCGCCGCATGCAGATGATCTTCCAGGATCCCTTCGGCTCGCTCAATCCCCGGCGCCGGGTCGGCTCGATCATCGGCGATCCCCTGGCCATCCACGGCGTCGCCGACGGCGGCGAACGCAAGCGGCGGGTCCAGGAGCTGATGGAGGTGGTGGGCCTCAATCCGGAGCACTACAACCGCTTCCCCTCCGAGTTCTCCGGAGGGCAGCGGCAGCGCATCGGGGTGGCCCGCGCTCTGGCGCTGCGGCCGAGCCTGATCGTCTGCGACGAGCCGGTCTCCGCCCTGGACGTCTCCGTCCAGGCCCAGATCATCAACCTGCTCGAGGACCTCCAGGGGGAATTCCACCTCACCTACGTCTTCATCGCTCACGATCTCGCCGTGGTGGAGCACGTCAGCGACCGGGTGGCGGTCATGTACCTGGGCAAGATCGTGGAGATGGCCGAGACCGCCGAGCTCTTCGGCTCTCCTCGCCACCCCTACACCGCGGCATTGCTGTCGGCCTCGATGGTGGCTGATCCCGAGAAGGCGCGCTCGTCGCACCGGGTCGTCCTCTACGGTGAGGTCCCGTCACCGATCAACCCGCCCTCCGGTTGCCGCTTCCACACCCGCTGCCCCAAGGCGCAGCCCCTCTGCTCCGTCGAGGAGCCTCCCCTCCGGATTCAGGCAGGCGATTCGGCCGGGCATGTGACCGCCTGCCATTTCCCAGTGGCCCCAGGGGAGCAGCTGGTGGGCGCGGCGCCGGCGATCAGCGCGGCGGCCACGGCGTTCGCCGCGGACTCACCGGACATCGGAGAGGGGGGCAGGGCGTGAGCCTCTCCCCCTTCGAGGTCAGCTCCGCTGCGCTCGTCGCCGAGGAGGAGCAGTCCGCCGAGGCGCTGGACGCCGCCGGGGCCATCGAGGGGCGCAGCCCGCTGCGCCTGGCTCTCGCCCGGCTGCGTTCGGACCGGATGGCCTGGGTGGCGGCCGGCATGATCCTCCTGATGGTGGTGCTTGCCCTCATCGCTCCCGTGCTCTCGTCCATCACCGGGCACAGCCCCTACAACCCCGACCTTGTCAACGGGACCGACACCTTCGGTCAGCCGTACGGTCCGGGGCAGGCCGGCTTCCTGCTCGGCACCGACAACGTCGGGCGCGACATCCTGGTGCGCATCGCCTACGGGGCCCGCATCTCGCTGCTGGTCGGCATACTGGCCACCCTGCTCGCCACCGTCGGGGGCACCGCCCTCGGGCTCGTCTCCGGCTACTACGGCGGCTGGATCGACGCCCTGCTGGCCCGGCTGATGGATGCCGTTCTCTCCTTTCCCTATGTGCTGGCGGCGATCGTGCTCGCCGCCGTCTTCGGGGGGAGCCTCCCGCTCACCATCGGCGTGATCGCCTTCTTCTCCTGGGCCGCCATCGGCAGGATCGTGCGCGGCCAGACCCTCTCCCAGAAGGAGAAGGAGTATGTCGAGGCGGCCCGCTCCATCGGCGCGGGCAGCTTCCGGATCATGTTCGTCGACATCCTCCCCAACCTCATCGCACCGGTGATCGTCCTGGGCACCCTCCTCGTCCCGGTGGCCATCGTCTTCGAGGCCACCCTCGACTACCTCGGCGTCGGGGTGGGGCCGCCGACCCCGACCTGGGGCAATATGCTCGCCGACGACCAGGGTTCGGCGGGTTTCGGGGCCTGGTGGTTCTGGGTCCTCCCGTCCATCGCACTGCTCATCACCACCCTCGGCTTCAATCTGCTCGGCGACTCCGTGCGCGACGCCCTCGACCCCCGGACCGAGCGCCTCTTCGCCATGCGCCGCAAGAAGGCGGCGGCCGGCGGGCTGGGCGCGTCGGCGGGCGCCGGCACTGAGCCCCTGAGCGGCGGGACGGAGGCCTGATGATCCGATTTGTCATCCGACGCGTGGTCCAGGGGATCGTCACCCTCTGGGTGATCGTCAGCCTCGTCTTCATTCTCTTCTTCATGACCAACCCCGATCCGGCACGGCTGCTTGCCGGCAAGTCGGCAACGCTGACCGAGGTGGCGAGCATCCGGGCGTCGCTCGGCCTCGACCACCCGCTCTGGCAGCAGTACCTCAGCTACCTGGGCCGGCTGATCACCGGCAACCTCGGGGAGTCGTACAAGCTGCACGAGCCGGTGACCACGCTCCTCGGCCAGTGGGTTCAGGTCGACATCTCCCTGGCGGTGGGCGCCGGCATCATCTGGCTCATCCTCGGGCTGAGCGTCGGCATCCTCGCCGCTCGCCGTCCCCGCAGCGTGTGGGACCGCAGCGCAACCGTCTTCGTCCTCACCGGGCTCTCCACGCCCACGTTCATTCTCGGCCTGCTGCTCCTCTATGTCTTCTTCTATCTCCTCACCACCCACGGCGTCTCCATCTTCCCGGGCGCCGGCAACTACACGCCGTTCCTCACCAATCCTGCGCAGTGGGTCCGCGACCTGATCCTCCCGTGGCTGACCCTGGCCCTGATCACCGCGGCCACCTACGCCCGGCTATCGCGCAGCTCGCTCCTCGAGGTCCTGGGGGAGGACTACATCCGCACCGCCCGGGCCAAGGGGCTCTCGGAGCGGCGGATCATCTACCGCCACGCGCTCCGGGCTGCGATCACCCCGATCGTGACCCAGTTCGGCATCGACCTGGCCACGGTGCTCGGCGGCGCCATCATCACGGAGACGGTCTTCGGCCTGCCGGGGTTGGGGGAGAACGTGGTGAGCGCGATCGGCCGCGAGGATCTGCCGGTCATCCAGGGGATCGTGCTGGTCGCCGCCGCGTTCATCGTCGTCGCCAACATCGTGGTCGACGCCATCTATGCCGTCCTCGACCCCAGGGTCAGGCTGTCGTAGGCGCGCGTCAGCCCGCCGGCAGGGTGAGCCGGAAGGTGCTCCCCACCCCGATCTCGCTCGCCTCCAGCACCAGGTCGCCGCCCATCCGCCGGGCACACTCCCGGCTCACGTAGAGGCCCAGCCCGGTCCCGGCCGCCCGGGTCGCCCCCGCTCCCCGGACGAATCGCTGGAAGATCCGCTCCCGCTCTCCCTCCGGCACGCCGGGCCCCCGATCGCCCACCCGGATCTCGACGGCCTCCGGGGCGGGGCGGACGGTCAGCGCCACGGTGGCGGGCGCGTCGGAGTAGGTCAGCGCGTTGTTGACAAGGTTGTCCATGATCCGCGCCACCAGGTCGGCGTCCCCCAGGGCCTGCGCCCCGGTGGGGCAGTCGAGGGTCAGGGTCCCACCGCCCAGGTCGAGGCGCGGTCCCACCCGGTCGTGGACGGCGTCGAGGAGGGCGGCAAGCACGATCTCGTCGCGGTGGATGCGCAGCTCGTTGCTCTCCAGGCGGGCCACGGTGAGCAGGGAGGCGGCGACCTCCTGGGCCTCGTGAGCCTTGGCGGCGATCACCCGCACCGCCTTGAGCGCCGCCTCGCCGAGCTCGCCGAGGTCGCCTCCGTCGAGCAGCGAGGCGTAACCCTGGATCACCGTGAGCGGCGAGCGCAGCTCGTGGACAGCGATGTCGAGCAGATCCGACCTCGTCCGCTCGATGGCCAGGGCGAGCACGTCCGCGGACGCACCGTTCTCTCCCGCGGGCGAGCCGGGAGCGGGCGCCGTCACCGCGGGATCCGGCCCCCTCCCCAGGGGTCGCCTCCGCGCCGGAATGCGTCGTGAAAGTTGAGCGTCCACAGTCGCAACATCGCCCATTGACACTATCATCATGGAGCCCTGGCCGGAGGCGGCTATGATTCGTGGGACGGCCGCCGCCGGATGCTCGCGAGTGCCCTGGCGCCGACCCGCTCCGCGTCAGCGCAGCCCGCTGACGCGCCACCGCAACCGTCACAGGAGGCTGGCCGATGCCGATTGCACACAGCACCGCCGAGGCGACCTGGTCCGGTGACCTGACCGCGGGCAGCGGGACCGTCCGCCCCGGCAGCGGAGCGTTCCCCGAGCTGCCCATCTCCTGGAGCCGGCGGACCCAGCGCGAGCAGGGGGCGACCAGCCCGGAGGAACTGATCGCCGCCGCCCACGCCGGCTGCTTCTGCATGGCCTTCTCCAACGAGCTGGCCAAGTCCGGGCATCCGGCGGAGCGGATCGTCGCTGCCGCCAGCGTCGCCTTCGAGACCGGCCGGGCCGACGGCGCCGCCATCACCGCCATCGACCTGGAGGTCCGGGCGCGCGTCCCGGGCATCGACCTCGCGGCGTTCCAGGCGGCAGCGGAGGCGGCCAGGGTCGGCTGCCCGGTGTCCAAGGCGATCGCCGGGGTCGAGATCCGGCTGCGGGCCTCACTCGAAACCGGGTAGTCTCACGGGCCGCCCCGGCACCTTGCTCACCGGGAGGGCACTCGCCCTGCCCGGGGGGAGGCCTCCCCTGGTCCGGCCCCAGTGAACCACAGCCACTCCGACCCCGACCCCGGCTCCCCGACGGTCCGCGGCGGCACCGCCCCGCACCTCGTCGCGCTCTTCCTCGTCAACGCCGTCTCCCAGTACGCCGGGGCCTCCCTCGCGGTGCGCGCCTTCGCGGCGATGCCGGCGGCGGGGGTCGCCTGGGTGCGGGTGCTCACCGGAGCGGTCGTGCTCGGCGCCTGGCGCCGCCCCTGGCGTGGCCTGCGCGGCCAGACGGCCGTGCCGCTCCTCCTGCTCGCCGCCTTCGGGATCGTCCTCGCCGCCATGAACCTCACCTTCTACCTGGCCATCCAGCGGCTCCCACTCGGCACGGCGGTCGCCATCGAGTTCATCGGCCCGATCCTGGTGGCCGCGATCGCGGCCCGTGGCCCCCGCAACCTGGCCGCGCTGGTGGTGGCCGTGGTGGGGGTGGCCACGCTCAGCCGGATCTCTGTCTCTGGCAGCCCGGTGGGGGTGATCTACGCGATCGCCGCCGGCCTGCTCTGGGCGCTCTACATCATCCTGGCTCACCAGGTGGCACGCCGTGGCCTGGGCACCACGGGCCTGGCGGCCGCGATGGCCGTCGGGGTCGTGGCGATCGCGCCGCTGGCAGCCGCGCCGGCGCTGGAGAGCGCAGGCCACGGTGCGGTGATGCTTCTCGCCGTGGGTGCCGGGCTGCTCTCCAGCGCCCTCCCCTACGCCCTCGACCAGGTGCTGCTCCGGCGTCTCTCCCGTGGCAGCTTCGCGCTCCTGCTCAGCCTGCTGCCGGCGACGGCCACGGTCATGGGCCTGGTGCTGCTCCGGCAGGTCCCGCAGCCTCTCGAGATCCTGGGCATCGGCCTGGTCGTCGTCGCCGTCGTCCTCCGTACCCCGGAGGCGGCGCCGACCGGCTGATCTAGTCGGCCACCTGGGTGAAGAGGATCGCGAAGCCGCAGCTCTGGCCGGCGTCGGAGGCGTCGGCGTTGAAGTTGGTCCCCTTGGTGATCGTGAAGGTGTAGGTGTCGCTGCCCGCCGGTCCCGGGGCGGTGCCCGGCCAGGGACTGGCCCCGGCGCTGTCATTCAGGTTGGCGGAGCCCATCTGGCTGGTCAGCACGGTGGTCGGGTAGTAGGTGACGCTGCTGGAGTCGACGACGCCGAGCGTGAGGTCGGCGCAGAGGTTGCCGCTCGGGACGGCGGGCATCTGCATCGTGAAGGTGCTCTTCAGGGTCCCCGTGCTGGTGATCTTCACCCCGCCGGTCGCCAGGGTGGCCGGGGAGGCGGGGTCGACGCCGGTGACGTTGATGATCGCCGCACAGACGTTGCCCGTCTGGTTGAGCTGGGCCACCGTGTTCACCGAGGTGCAGGTCGCCGACCCCACGGCGTTGCTGTGGGTCACGGTCCCGGCGGCGACGCTGTTGCCGGCGTTCTCCGTGTAGCCCTGCCAGGCTGCCAGGCCACCGAAGCCCACCAGGCCGGTGCCCGCAACCGTGGCCGCGAGGACCAGGGCCACCCGGATGAAGCGGGTGCGCCGGGCCCTCCGCCCGTGCCGTTCCATGATCGTCCCTTTCCTGCCCTTCTGCCCGGGTAGAGCAAATGCACTAGACGTTGCTAGTGAGCCTACCGGGTGGCCTTCACAGGAACCTCAGAGGTTTGGCCACAGCCCCGTAACAGGGGATCGCGGGAACGCAAACCCAGCTGGGCCGGGAGCAGGGCTCAGACCGTCCCCCGCCGGGCTCTCTCCAGCCACTCGGCCGCCGCCTCGAAGTCGGTATCAGCGGTCCCCGGCCGGAAACGGGGTGCCTCGCCGTCGGCACGCTGGTAGGAGCCGCAGAAGCGGACCTCCTCGCAGAAGCGGTGCAGGGCGGCCAGGGCGTCGCCCACCCGTGCCTCCTCGATGTGGCCTTCGCAGTCGATCGAGAAGCAGTAGCGGCCCAGCCCGTGGCCGGTGGGGCGCGACTCGATCCGGGTGAGGTTGACTCCCCGGACGGCAAACTCGGTGAGCAGCTCCAGGAGCGCCCCGGGGTGGTCGTCGGCGATCAGGGTGACCACCGTCGTCCGGTCGGCCCCGGTCGGCCGTGGCAGGGGGCGGGGGGAGACCGCCATGACGAAGCGGGTCACCGCGTGGTGGTGGTCCCCGATGTCGGAGGCGAGCTCGACCAGCCCGTACCGCTCGGCGTTGGCGGGTGCCGCGACGGCCGCGTCGATGCCATCCCCTCCCTCCGCCACGGCCGCTGCCGCCTCCGCGGTCGAGGGGGTGGAGCGGACCCTGGCCTCGGGGAGATGGGTGCGGAGCCAGTGCCGGCACTGGGCGGTTGCATGGGGGTGGGAGGCGACCACGCGGATCGAGCCCAGCTCGGTGCCCCGGCGCGCCAGCAGGGAGAGGCGGACCGGGACCAGCATCTCGCGGGCGATGTGGAGCGGGCTGCCGCTCGCAAACTCGTCGAGGGTGCCGCTCACCGACCCCTCCACCGAGTTCTCGAAGGGCACCACCGCCCCTCCCACCGACCCGTCGCGGACGGCGGCGAAGGCGTCGGCGACCGTCTCCACCGGGACCAGGTCCACGTCTCCGCTCTCAGGGAGGCTGCGCACCGCGGTCTCGGCGAAGGTGCCCTCCGGGCCGAGATAGGCGTAGCGGGTTCGCACTGCCTATGGACCTACCGGACCGGCGCTGGAATGGATCGTGGCGGTGCCCACCACCACCACCCCGATGATGAACACGAGGAGGAGGGCCAGCCCGACGTATCCGAGGACGAGCCCTGCGATGGCCAGCCCCCGGCCCCCCTGGCCGGTGTGGCGGATCTGGGAGAGGGCGATGTGGCCAAAGATGACGGCCAGGATGGACCCCACCCAGTACAGCCAGAGGATGCCGAGCACGAGCGCGGCGATCGCCAGTCCGTTGGTGCCCGGGGTCGCGTACGCCGGATAGGGGTATGGGGACGGATAGGGCGGGGGGTACTGCCCCGGCGGGGGATAGGGTCCCGGCCACGGTCCCTGACCGGCGGCCGGTGGGTACGGATACGGGGGCGGTGAGCCCGCCGGGGGCCAGGTGTAGCCGGGCGGCATGGGGTCCCCACCCTGGGGCGGGGGCGGTGGCCAGGCGGTGGACACGATGGCGGCTCCTCGGGCCGGGCCGGCGGCGACGCCCGCCCCGGCCGCCCGGGCGTCCGGCTCGGCCGGAGCCGGGCCGACACAGAGGTTACCCGGATTCGGGGGGCCCTGTCCCGCCCTCCCGCGGATGGCATACTCGTCTTGACTGTCGATTTCGACTGGGACCCCTCGACGGGCTCACCCACGCTGCGACCTCGTACTCGGGGACCACGCCCCGCAGCGGCTATGGCGGTCGGGCATACCGCCCTGCCCCCCACCGTCCGACCTGCAGCACGACGTCCTCATGCTGACCGTGCTCCAGGCCGTCCCCGACGCCGCCGGTTGGCGTGCCACCGTGGTGTCAGGAACCGAGGTGAGCCCAGAGGGCTGGGTGTGCAGCGGCGGCGCCGGCCAGTCCACGGGTGCCGAAAACCTCAGCCTCTTCGCGGTGCCCGTGGGGGCAAGCTTCCCCACCTCGGCCAGCCGCGCCGGCGCCGGCGACCGCCGCCATCAATCCCGACGTCTCGACCTTCTCCTCGGCGCTGGCCACCCCGGCCCCGGCCTTCGGCTCACCCGTCCACACCCTGGTCGGGGCGACCATCACCCTGGGAGTGATCCTCTTCATCACCTTCCCCGCCCAGCTCTTCAACCGCACCTTCGAGGAGAACTACGACGAGATCCGCGAGCTTACCCTCCGCCGGCTGCGCTGGCTGAGACGGTTCCGCCGCGAGGCGGAGCGTGAGGCGGGCGGGGTCCTGCGCTTCGGAGCCTTCCGGCCGTGGTCCTGGTGGGGGCCGCGCTGGGCAGCCTCAACGATCGCGGCTTTGGCCTCAACCTCCGCTCCGCCGCCACCTACCTGGCGGTCGTGCTCTCGATCCTCGTGGGGGTCACGGTCGGATCCGTCTTCGTCGGCGGCCTGGTCGGCAACGTGATCGGCCTGACGCCGCTCCGCTTCCTTCCGGGCGGCCCCCTGATGGAATGGAACCGAGGCGTCTGGGCCGCGACCTTCGGAGTCGCCGTGTTCGGCCTGATCGAGGTGGAGCTCCGGCCCCAGTCCGTCTCCGCTCATCCCGGGAGCGCACCGGTGGTCACCGCCGTGGTGCTCTTCGTCTTCTTCGGCGGCATCACCGCCGGGCTCCGCTGGGACTTCAGCCGCCGCGAGCAGAGCCGGGAAGGCGGAGAGGAGAAGGCGGCCGGCCCCCCCGCCGCCCAGGGTGTGGCCGTCGCCACCGCATCGGTCGCCGCCCCCTCGCCAGAGGTGGGCACCACCGCGCCGGCTAGGGCGACAGGCGCCGCCACCACCAGCGCGCCGGCTCCCACGCGACGGAAGCGACGGGACCACCCGCCGGCCCCGTCCGCTAACGCTTGACGAAGATCACCGCGAAGCCGTCGCTGTAGACCTGCTTCCACTGGGGGTCGACGGAGAGCGCCATGCTGAGCGCCGAGTCGGTGCGCTCGACGACGTAGTTGACGCCGTGCTCGGTGAGGATGGTCTGCCAGTCGGGCTCGGCGTTCTCGACGTCGCTCACCTCCTGCAGCAGCTGGTTGCCCAGCTCCGTCGCCTCGCCGTAGATGAAGACGGGGCGGTCAGGGTAGAAACGGTAGATGAGGTAGCCGCCCCAGTCGTACGCGTTGAACATGCGGGTCCCGACCTCGGGATGGGCGGCCAGCCAGTCGTCCGCTCCCACCGGGAAGTTGGCATTGGTGCTGGCAGTCTGGCTGCTCAAGGTGTAGGTCATCACCCCGGCCGTCCCCACCGCGACGAGGAGGGTGCCCGCCGTGACGAGGACCAGGAGGTCGGAGGCGCGGCGCTGGATCCACCTCCCGAGTGGCTCCTGCCACCGGCTCCGCTCCCAGGCCCCGCCGAGGGACCAGGCCACCATCGGGGTGAGCGCGGCGGCGGCGAGAGGAGCGTTGCGCACCGCTGAGAGGGCGGCGTAGATGCCGACCACGGTGACCAGCGCGTCCCATAGCCGGGGCCGCCGGAAGGCCATGGCAAAGACCACCAAGAGGAGCAGCAGCTCGAGGCCCACCTCACCGAGGGAGTGGAAGCTCGGCGAGTGCCACTCGGCGATGAAGGTCTGCTGGACCGCGCTCGTCTGGGTCTGGACGGCGGCCTGGTAAGCATGGAAGGTGATCGGGTTGAGCAGGCCCGCCACCACGCAGGCGATCAGCACCCCCCAGAGCCTGAGCGATCGGCGGCGGTGGGCACCGTCCTGTGATGAGGTGAGCCAGAGCGCGGTCTCGGTGACCGCGGCGAGTGCCACCACGGCCAGGCCGTAAACGAAGCCGCCGTGGAGATTGGCCCAGGCAAGCACCACCAGGGGCAGGAGGTAGAGGCGGCGGTTGCGGTCCCGGAGATAGCTCTCGACCCAGTAGAGGGTCAGGCAGGTCAGCGCGAAGCTGATCATCTGCGACCGGGGGCCCCATACCTCGACGCCGGCTGCAGCCGCCACTGCGATGCAGGCGCCTGCGATCAGGGCGGGCACGCGCTCCAGCGCGATACGCCGCCAGATGAACCAGAAGCCCACCCAGGTGACGGCGGCGTAGGCGAGGCTGAAGGCGAGGAAGCCGCCGGCCCGGAAGATCAGGTACCCGAGCACCTCGCTGCCCCACTCCTGATCCGCCCAGACGCGGGTGGAGGCCGTGTAGGTGAAGAGCTCGCGGCTCGGGAACGCACCGTGGTTGATGATCCAGCTGCCCGTCTCCATGTGCCACCAGAAGTCCGGGTCGCCGACCCGGCGGCTGATGACGACGAGCGTCGCGACCAGCGCGGCGCCCACGATCAGCCCCCCGAGGCCGGGGCGGGGCAGGTGGGCGCGGGCCCCGGGGGTATCGGAGGGCGGAGAATGCTCCGGCGCGACGGCCACGGGGTGGCACGATGACACATCGGAGCGTCCGTTAACGCTCGCGAAAGGTTGGCGGAGCACGATACATTGGGGGCTCCCGGAACGCGGGGACGGAGCAGGGTGGCCGCAACGGCCGCAGAGACGGAGGACGGCGGTGGCGGCGGCGGCGGGGGGACGATTCAGGGCGGCGCGCCGCCTGCCCTCCTACCGGCTCCGCCCCCGGCTCTGGCTGATCGGGCCCCTCGCCCTCTACGCGCTGCTTCGAATCCCGTCGTTCCTCGAGCCCCACTGGTACACGGACGAGGCCGGCTACGTCACCACCGCCCGGGCACTCCTCCAGGGCAAGGTCCTCTACTCCCAGATCTGGACCAATAAGCCGCCTCTCCAGATCTGGACGGTCGCCGCCGTGATCCACTTCCTGGGCACGAGCGAGGTGGCCCTCCACGTCGTCACCTTCATCACCGGGCTGATGACCCTGCTCGCCGTCGCCTACGCGGCGAACCGCCTCCTCGGCCGCCGCCGCACCGTGGTCGCCCTGGTCCTGGCCGCGGTCATGCTGGGCACCCCCCTCCTCGACGCTGAGCTGATCGTCCCGGAGAGCTTCCTCATCGCCCCGATCGCATGGGCGGGGGCGCTCCTGCTGACCCGGGTGGCAGCCCCCGACACGCGCCGGTGGCCACTCTGGCCGGTGGCGGTGGGCGCCCTGGCGGCGGCCGGCATCGCCTACCAGCAGACGGCGTTGGCGGATACCTGCGCCTTTGCCCTGATCCTGGGCACGGCTGGCCGGGCGAGTTGGCGCAGGGTGGCCGCGTTCGCGGCGACCGTCGCCGCCCTGACCGCGGCATGGCTGATCCCCGCTCTCGTGACCGCGGGGGCAGGCAAGGTCGCCTATGCCCTGGTCGGCTACTGGGTCCAGTTCACCCAGGGTCAGGCCCAGGGCGCGGGCCAGGGGAACCCGCAGATCCCGATGGTGATCCGGGCGATCGTTGTGCTGGTCGTGCTGACCCTGATCGTGTCCGGCGCCTGGCTGCGCCGCCGGGACCGGGATATCTCCTGGGCAATCTGGGTCTGGGCCGCTGTGGCCCTCCTCGTCCCGATGGTGGCTGGACAGCCCTATCCCCACTACCTGCTGCCATCGCTCGCCCCGACCGCACTGGCCCTCAGCAGCCTGGGGCTGCGCCTCCCGGCCGGGGCGCCGAGCCCGCGGCGCCTGGCTGGCGCCGCGCTCATGGTGGCCACCGGCCTCGCCCTGGTGGGTGCGGCGCCGACTGGGCTGGACTGGCCCCCGGCTTTCGCGGTCGGCAATCACAGCTTCGCCACCTACTACTTTGGGGCCATCTCGACACTCACCCGAGGTCAGTCGCTGACGACGTACCAGGATCAGTTCGACTACCGGGTGTCCGAGGACAGCGAGGTGGCGGCGTGGATCCGCGCCCACGGTCTCGAGGGCAGCTCCGCGGTGGTCTGGTCGGCAGACGTCTGGCTCTATGAGCTGGACGACCTCCAGCAGCTCCTGCCGACGCCGCCGATCTATAACGACGAGCACCTCCTCGGCTATGACGGGCCCGTGGCCCAGGAGGTCGCCGACCTCGAGCCCTCGATCGTGATCACCGAAGCGCAGAGTCGGACCTCCTGGCCGGAGATCAACTCCGTGCTGACCACCGGCTACCAGGATGTCGATACGTCGGGCTCGGAGATCGTCTGGCTGCGCCACGACCTGGTCGCCTCGGTGATGGGCCCCACCGGACTCGGCTGACCCCCGGCGCGAGCTCCGCCGCCCCGGGCGTCGCCGGGGACCGGCGCTCGTCCGGCCCTCCGAGGCGGACGGGTCCCCTGCCTGCTCAGAGTGCCATCATCGCGCCGGTGAGCACCAGAGACGGGCGCCTGCCGCATCAACCCGGCGGCACTGAGCAGGTGTCGGGGCCGCCCCCCACCCCCTTCGACCCGGCCGTCTTCGACCGCCGGCTTCCCGGCATCGTGGCCCGGCTGCGCCCGTGGGCGGTGCCGCTCAGCCTCGTGGTCATCGCTGTGGCCGCCCTCTACGTGATGCGCTACGGCGCGGCGCGGTTCAGCTGGGCCGACTTCCGCACCTTCTACCGGGCGGGCCTCGATGTCCGCTCCGGCGCCAATCCCTACCTCGGGGCGATGAGCTTCATCCACGCCTACACCCCGGCCGGCAACGGCAGCTACTGGACCACGCAGGTCTACGTGTACGCGCCCTTCTTCGCCTACCTGATGGTCCCGCTCACCCTCCTTCCTCACTGGGGGGCGCTCACCGCCTGGGACCTGCTCAACGTCGCCTTCCTGGTGTTCTCCGTCTACGCCGCCCTCCGCGCCGCCGGGCTCCGGCCCGGCGCGGCGATGCTGCTCGTCCTCGCCGCCGCGTCCGCGGTCACCCTGCCGGTCCACCGGGAGTGGGACCTGGGCCAGAGCGACCTCCTGGTCATGGCTCTCATCTGCGCTGCACTCTGGGCGCGATCTGCGGGTCGGGCCGGACTGGCCGGCCTCCTCATCGGCGCGGGTGCAGCGGTCAAACCCGAGCTGCTCCTGCTCGCCCTCTTCCTGCTCTGGCGGCGCGACTTCCGCTTCGCGCTCACCGCCGCCGTGTCCACCGTGATCCTCGGGCTCGCCCCCTTTCTCCTCCTCGGTCAGCGGGCGTGGTCCGACTTCTGGACCGCCTGGAGCTTCTGGTCGGACCAGTACCTCCCCTTTCTGCACAACGAGTCGCCCAAGGGGGTGCTGGCCCGCCTCTTCACCCTCAACCCGGTGGCCCACCCGCTCACCGTCGCCCCCGGGGCCGTTACCGTCCTCTGGCTCTTGCTGGCGGTGGTCGTCCTCGTCCTGACCGTCGCCGTCACCTCGACGCACCCGCTGCGCCGCGACCCGCTCTCGCTTCTCGAGGTGGGTCTCGCGATCGAGGCCATCATGCTGGTGAGCCCGCTCACCGAGCGCCCCTACTTCCTCTTCCTGCTCATCCCGCTGATCGGCCTCTTCTGCTGGGTGCGCGAGGTCGGCGTCGCGGGGCTCTTTGAGCGCAGGGCGACCGTGGCGGCCGTGCTGCTGTGGGTGCTCCTGGCCGGTCCGGCCGAGTTCGCCGAGGACGTCTTCGACACCGGAGTCACCGTCCAGTCGCACACGGCTCCGCTGTTCACGCTGCTGGCGCCCGTGTACATGTGGGTGACGGTCGCGGGGTTCGTCTTCCAGCTCCTGGTCGTCGCCCACATCCGCGGCCTGCGTCTCGTCCCCGCGGTCGGCGCCACCCTGCGCGGCGCCCCCGGGCTCCTGCTGGCGTGGTTCAGGGATGCGGGGTCGGCGCTCGGCGTCGTCCCGGAGAGAAGCTCACCCGCGGCGTAGCTGGCGGGTGAGGGGGCTACGCCAGCCCCGCCATCAGTGCGTCCCATTGCT
>PLXL01000052.1 GCA_003153215.1 Candidatus Dormiibacterota bacterium | reverse complement strand
TCGAGTCTGGGCGCCCCGACCAGCGGGTCAGCTGAAGCTCAGTTTTGAACTCGGCTGGAGCACTTGCTTTGGTTTTGGCCGGGCCCGGACGGGTCCGCGGTGGGGCAAAGCAAGTGCTGCTCTGGGCGACGATTTTCAAAGCAAGTGCTCTATCGCCACCGGGCCGGCAGGCCATAGGTCCCATGGCACCCTGCACCACTCCTCAGGCGCGTGGTGGCGGTGCGAGAAGGTCCAAGAACTCCGCTGGTAACAGCACCGGCGGCGACAGCGTCGCGAGGCTGGTGAGGTCCTTGTCGCCGGACACCAGGTGGTCAACGTTGGCGGACTGAGCCAGGGCGACCAGGTAGTCGTCGTCGGGATCACGGCTGACTGCCCGGCGGAACTCCTGGGAGCGAAACTCCCAGCCAGTTTCATGAACGTTCACACCAGCGCCTTACGGCGAAGGAGGCTCTGACAGCTCTGCCCGCCCATCGAGCGGGCCGCGCCGGCGCTGATTCATATGCAGGCCCGGAGCCGACCCGCCCGCCCGGTAACGTGGGCGAAAGGTTAGCGGCGGACGATACCCACGCGTCCTCGGACGCGGGACTGAGCAGGGTCGCCGAGGCGGCCGCCAGGACGGAGGACGGCAGTGGCGGCGGCTCCGGAGGGACGATGTCGCGCGGCGGCGAGCCGCCTCCCCTCCTTTCGGCTCCGGCGCCACCTCTGGCTGATCGGCCCCCTCACCCTCTACGCCCTGCTCCGCATCCCCTCCTTCCTCGAGCCGCGCTGGTACACCGACGAGGCGGGCTACGTCACCACCGCTCGCGCCCTCCTCCAGGGCAAGGTCCTCTATTCGCAGATCTGGACCAACAAGCCGCCCCTGCACATCTGGACGGTCGCGGCCGTGATCCAGCTCCTCGGCACCAGCGAGGCGGCCCTGCACGTCCTCACCTTCCTGACCGGGTTGGTAACCCTGCTCGCCATCGCCTACGCCGGGGACCGCCTCCTCGGCCGCCGGCGCACGGTGATCGCCCTGGTCCTGGCCGCGGTCATGCTGGGCACCCCCCTCCTCGACGCGGAGCTGATCCTTCCCGAGAGCCTCCTCATCGCGCCGATGGCATGGGCGGGGGCGCTCCTGCTCACCCGGGTCGCGGCCCCGGACAGCCGCCGCTGGCCGCTCTGGCCGGTGGCGGTCGGCGCGCTGGCAGCGGCGGGGATCGCCTACCAGCAGACGGCACTGGCCGACACCTGTGCCTTCGGCCTGATCCTGGCAACTGCGGGCCGGGCCAGCTGGCGTCGTGTCGCCATCTACGCCGCCACCGTCGCCGGCCTCACCGCGGCGTGGCTGATCCCAGCGCTCGTGACGGCGGGGGCGGGCAAGGTCGCCTACGCCCTGGTCGGATACTGGGTTCAGTTCACCCAGGCACAGGTACTGGGTGCCGGTCATTGGAGCCTGCCGATCCCGATCCCGATCCCGATCAGCGCCGTCTTTGCGCTCGTCGTGCTCGCCGTGGTCGTGTCCGGGGCCTGGCTGCGCCGCAGGGACCGCGAGATCTGCTGGGCTCTCTGGGTTTGGGCCGCGGTGGCCCTGCTCGTCCCGGCGGTGGCCGGGCAGCCCTATCCCCATTACCTGCTGCCGTCACTGGTCCCGACCGCATTGGCCCTCAGCAGCCTGCGCCTGCGCCTTCCGGCGGGGGCACCGGGCTCGCTGCGCCTCGCGCGTGCCGGGCTCATCGCTGCCACCGGCCTCGCCCTGGCGGGGGCGGCCCCGACCGGCCTGGACTGGCCCCCGGCCTTGGCGGTTGGCAATCACAGCTTCGCCACCTACTACGCCGGTGCCTTCGCGACGCTGACCCGCGGCCAGTCACTCACGGCCTATCAGGAGCAGTTCGACTACCGGGTCTCCGAGGACCGCGCGGTGTCAGCGTGGATCAAGGCACACGGCCTCGACGGCAGCTCGGCGGTGGTCTGGTCGGCGGACGCCTGGCTCTATGACCTGGACGACCTCCAGCTGCTCCTGCCGACGCCGCCCATCTACAACGACGAGGTCCTCCTTGGCCAGGATGGGCCGGTGGCTCAGAAGGTCGCCGACCTCGATCCCGAGATTGTCATCACCGAGGGCTCAGCCAGGCAGGCCTACCCGGAGATCAACTCGGTTCTGAACGACGGCTACCAGGAGGTCGACGAGTCGGGCTCGGAGATCGTCTGGCTGCGCAATGACCTGGTCGCCTCTGTGATGGACCCCACCGGACTCGGCTGACTGTTTTGCGCGAGCCTCGCGCCCCGAGGCCGACACCGAGGCGCTATCCGGACTGATCGGCTATCCAGGATGAGATCCCAACCCGACCGGTGGCCGAGCCAGCCGTGTCCACAAGTCCCTCGGTCATCGCTCAAAACTCATCTGCCGTCAGGAGACGGTGGCGGCTCGCCTTCCGGCTCCACGCGGCCACCACGGAGCACGCTCGATTATGCGACGACCACCGCCAGTGCCCGTGCTCATTGATCGTGCCAGCTTCTTGAACGGTCACACCAGGACCTTACGGCGAAGGAGGCTCTGACCACGCTGCCCGTCCATCGAGCGGGCCGCGCGGGCGCGATTCATATGCAGGCCCGGAGCCGACCCGCCCGCCCGGTAACGTGGGCGAAAGGTTGGCGGCGGACGATACGGCGATCCGACAGCAGACCGGATCACAGGAGCACACTTGTACTTCCGCTATCTCGGACGCGAACTCCGGCGCCGCGCGCGCTCCGCCGCCCTGGTGGCCATCGGCCTCGCCCTCGGGGTGGGCCTCGTCATCACCGTCACGTCGTACGCTGCCGGGGTCAAGGCCGCCCAGGGGCAGGTGCTCTCCTCTCTTTATGGGGTGGGCACCGACCTCACCGTCACCAAGCCGGCCACCGCCGGCAGCGGCGGTGGATTCCGCTTCAGCGGCACCCCGCCGAGCAGCGCCCAGGCGGGACAGAGCTTCGCCCAGGACCACCTGACCTCGGCTGGTGGCCTGACCACCATCTCCGCCAGCGACGTGAGCTCCATCTCGAAGCTCAAGGGTGTCGCCGGGGCCACCGGAGCACTGGCGCTCAGCTCCGTGCACATCAGCGGGAACTTCTCCGGCGGGTTCGGCCCGGGAGCCAGCGCGACCCCCACGCCGACGCCCACGCCCACGCCCACGCCCACGGCGACAGCCTCGGCCAGCCCCAGCTCCTCCAGCAGCGGGTTCGGAATCTCCACCTTCAGCGTGGACGGCATCGACCCCACCGAGCCGGGCCTGGGGCTGCTGAGCGGGCCCAACATCTCCTCGGGGGCGTCCGTGGTCAGCCAGTGGTTCACCGACGTCCAGTCGGGCGGTAGCTCGGACCAGACCCTCGCCCTGGTCAGCAGCGCCTACGCCAAGCAGAACTCCCTCAAGGCCGGTTCCACCATCACCATCTCCAGCGGCAGCTCCAGCACAAGCTTCACGGTGCTCGGGGTGGTCTCGGTCACCGAGACCGACGGGGCGGACATCTACATTCCCCTGAGCGAGGCCCAGTCGCTGACCGGCGACACCAATGACGTCAACACCATCTACGTCACCGCTGACACCGCCAATGACATCTCCACGGTGCAAGCCGAGATCCAGAAGGCTCTCCCGTCGGTCACTGTAACGAGCGCCTCGAACGAGGCCAGCAACATCTCCGGCTCGCTGAGCACGGCCTCCAACCTGGCCAACTCGCTGGGGCTCGGGCTCTCGATCGCGGTCCTGCTGGCCGCCTTCGTCCTGGCCGTCTTGCTCACCATCGCCTCGGTCACCCGCCGGGTGCGGGAGTTCGGGACCCTGAAGGCGATCGGCTGGCACAGCCGCCGGATCGTCGGCCAGGTCATGGGTGAGACGCTCGTCCAGGGCCTCATCGGAGGTGCGTTCGGGATCGGGCTCGGCGTGGCCGGGGCCTTCCTGGTCACCAAGATCTCGGGGCCGCTGACCGCCACGGTCGGGGCGACCGGGCTCGGCAGCTCGGCTCCCTCGGGCTTCGGTGGGGGCGGCGGTTTCGGCGGCGGAGGTGGAGGCTTCTTCGGAGGAGCTTCCCCCGGGGCATTCCCGAGCGCTCCAGCAGGGTTCGCGCGCTCCTTCGCCGCGAGCAACCACAGCGTGACCCTGCACATGACCGCGCCGCTCAGCCTCGAGGTGTTCGGCGTGGCAGCTGGTCTGGCCATCGTGGGAGCGATCATCGCCGGCGCCATCGGTGGCTGGCGAGCCGCCCGCCTGCAGCCCGCCGTCGCCCTCCGGCGCACCGAATAGGGTGGGCGGCGACGTGTCGAGTAGTCCGATGACCCTGATCGCCCCGGTGACACCTTCGGCCCTGGCCGCAGCGCCGGCCCCCGCCATGCCTCCGGCTCCAGCCGGAGCCCAGGATGCCCCGTACGCGGAGACCCAGCATGTATGAACTCAAGAAGCTCTCCAGGGTCTACCCCAAGGGGAGAGGCAAGGTAGCGGCCCTGAGTGGCGTGGACCTCGAGATCCCGGACGGCGAGTTCATCACCGTCCAGGGGCTCACCGGGCACGGCAAGACCACCTTCCTGCTCATGCTCGGGGCGCTGGACAAGCCGACCTCGGGCAAGATCATCTTCGACGGCAAGGACCTGAGCGCCATGCCCGAGTCCCAACTCGTCAACGTGCGCGCCCAGAATTTCGGCTTCATCTTTCAGAACTACAACCTGCTGCCCACGCTCACCGCCGAGGAGAACGTGGAGGCGGCGCTGGTGCCGCTCGGCATCCCGACCGCGGAACGGCGTTCCCGCTCGGTGGCCGCCCTCACCGAGGTGGGGCTGGGTGACCGTGTCGGCCACTTCCCGTCGGAGATGTCGGGTGGCGAGCAGCAGCGGGTCGCCATCGCCCGAGCGCTCGTCAAGGAACCCAAGGTGATCCTCGCGGACGAGCCGACCGGCAATCTCGACGAGGTCACCAGCCTGGAGATCGTCGGGCTGATGGAGAAGCTCTGGAAGCAGCGCGGCATGACCCTCGTCCTGGTCACCCATGACACCAAGGTGGCGCGCCGGGCTCCCCGGACCGCGGTGATCACCAAGGGCAAGCTCACCATGCGGGACAACCGAGCCCCCAACGTCACCGGCGCGGGCCCGACCATGGCGGCCAGGCCGAGCGTCTGACTCCGCCAGCTGAATCAGGTGCCGGCCCCAAGCCGTCCCCTCCGGCTTCCCGCACAATCGCCGGGAGAGGAACACCGAGTAAGCCCATTGGGGGCTGGACGGCGACACGCCGCTGTGCCCTCAGCCGCGCTCGGGAAGCTGGCGCACCCGACGACCGTCAAGCACCTGCGCGACCTCGAGCGTCTGCCCTTCGTCGCGGTAGTTGACCACCAGCGGAGGGACCGGCCAGACCCAACGCGGGCGCGCCCCCGCCAACCGCACGCCGTAGTTGAAGCCGCGGGCGACCACGGCCTCGATCTCCTCGATCGCGCGCATGGCGGCGGCGGGGAATATTCAGCGATCGCGGGGGCAGCTGCGGGGACGACGCCGGCCACCGCGATGAGATGGCGCGGCAGTCTGTCGGCGACAAGCCCGCGTATCCTGTGGCACCCAGGAGGAAATGGCATGGTCGAGGGTGATCACCGACGCACGTTGTTGGCCTCGTACGAGAACGCCGCAGCGATCGTCTCGGCAATAGACCCCGGGCAGCTACTCTGCGTGCGATCGCGCTGGGAGCTCAGTCACCTCCCCGGCGTCGCCAGCATGGCCCTTCAGGGCCAATTTCCCCCGCCAACGCCAAGTCTGGCCCTTCGGGCGCCGCGCCCCCACGCGCATCTCCCTCGAAATCGCCGCACCCGATAGTCACGAATCCGGCCAGGGCCAACCCATCACGCGCGCAGGATAAAGGTCACGCCCCAAACCGACGTGATCCGAAATTCGACCAAGCAAGCGGAGCAACACTTCCCGCTCGTCTCCAATCAATGGCTCGCACAGCCATCGCTCAGCTTTCATCAGTTCATCGAGCGCTCGCCTCAGGGTCCTCCGACCTGATGCAGTGAGGTGCACGGCACGGGCGCGACGATCGTCCGCATTCTGACGGCGCTCCACGAACCCTTTCGCTTCAAGACTGTCGATCAGCCCCACCATCCGTGTCGGTGTGATCTGAAGGATCCGGCAGACGGTCTTCTGGGACGCTCCCGCATGCCCGACGAGCGTTCGCAGGACGGTGAACTCGACCGGCTCCAGCCCACACGGCTCGATCGTCGACCGGAAGAGCCGGGCTTGGTTCCACCCCAGCTCGGACAGCCGGAAGCCGAGCGTCTCCGATGGCTCAGGTGCTTGACTCGATCGTTCCATGCTTCTATAGTACCCCACCATGATGATTTTGCCTCAAAATGATTTCTGAGCCGAACGACGAGGAGGCGGCAACCATGGAAGCGTCGGAGCGCTACACGGGGCGGGCAGCAGACCCGAGAGGACGATCGACAGGGACGTACACCGGAACTCCCTCGGGCAGTGGGGTCACGGCGACGGGTGGTGGCAAGCGCTGGCTCCTCCTGGGGGTCATTGCCTTGGCCCAACTCATGATCGTGCTCGACGCGACGATCATGAACATCGCGCTGCCCTCCGCACAGAAGGACCTCGGGTTCTCGGTGGTGGACCGGCAGTGGGTCGTCACCGCATACGCGCTGGCGTTCGGCAGCCTGCTGCTGTTCGGGGGCAAGCTCGGCGACCTCGTCGGTCGCAAGGTGACCTTCGTGACGGGATTGATCGGATTTGCCGCGGCGTCGGCGGTCGGCGGTGCTGCCGTCAGCTTCCCCATGCTCATCACTGCCAGGGCCGTGCAGGGCGGATTCGCGGCCGTGCTCGCACCCTCCGCGCTGTCATTGCTGGCAACCACCTTCACCGATCCCAGGGATCACGGCCGTGCCTTCGGCGTTTACGGGGCGGTCGCCGGGGCGGGTGGCGCAGTAGGCCTGCTCCTGGGCGGGCTGCTGACCGGATACATCTCGTGGCGCTGGTGCCTGTACGTCAACGTGTTCTTCGCGCTGATCGCGGCGACCGGTGCGCTCATGCTCCTGGGGCCGCAGCGCTCGTGGGGCCGGCCGAGGCTCGACGTCCTGGGCGCGCTGCTCGTGTCTGGCGGAATGTTCTGCTTGGTCTACGGGTTCTCCAACGCCGCCAGCGACAGCTGGGGCTCGCCGCTGACCTGGGGAGTCCTCATCGGCGCAGCGGTCCTGGTGACGGGGTTCGCGGTCCGGCAAACCAGGGCACCCGAGCCGCTGCTGCCCCCGTCGATCGTTGCCGACCGCAACCGCGGCGGTGCGTGCATCGCGATGCTAGTTTCAGGCGCAGGGATGTTCGGAATCATGCTGTTCCTCAACTTCTACATGCAGCAGAATCTCGCGTTCTCGCCCATCACGACCGGCCTCGCCTTCCTCCCGATGGTCGTCTTGACGATGAGCCTGAACAACATCGCGAGCATCATGTTGATGCCCCGCACCGGTCCCCGCCCGCTGATCGGGCTCGGGATGCTCCTTTGCGCTGCGGGCGCGTTCTGGCTGACCCGCATCGGGCTTCACACCGACTACGCAATGGGCATCCTGCCGGCGCTGCTGCTGGCGGGCGCAGGTCTCGGCCTGATCTTCGCGCCGGTTGTGCAGACAGGCACCGCCGGCGTCTCACCCCGCGACACGGGAGTGGCGTCCGCAACGATCAATGCGAGCAACCAGCTCGGCGGTTCGATCGGAACTTCCCTGTTGAACACCATCTTCGCGAGCACGATCGCCAGTGCTATCGCCGCCCACGCATCTCATGGGGCCGCCGCACTCGATGGCTACACGACCGTGTTCTGGTGGACTGCGGCTATCTTCGCCGGCGGTGCCGTGATCGCCACGGCACTGCTGCGGCCGGGACCGCTCGCCACCGCGCAGCAAGGGTGGGGCGGCGCGTCCGGCACCGGCGAGCCGGCAGGTGTGGATGCGTCCGCGTGGCGCGAACAGCAACTGCCGGTATCGTGACCGTGACCGCAGGAGCACGTCGCACAGTGCCGCACCGGTTGTCCCCGCTGGTGAGCGCACAGGCGTTCACAGTTCCAGGCTTCACGTCCGCTGATGCTGCTCCATGAGGGGCGCATGCGAATGACGCCTTTCTCAGCCCATCCTCATGCCGGGTTCTCGGCGGTCACCTACGTCTTCGACGATTCACCCGGGGGTGTGCGCAGCCGAACCTCCGACGGTGCCGATTTCATCGTCCCGGGCACGGACGTGCCATTGCCGTTGGTGCGGCTCATCGGTCTCCTCGAGGTGACTGGTGCGCTCGGGCTCATCCTGCCGGGCGTCACGCACATCGCGCCCGTGGTCGTGGGCGTCGCCGCGCTGTTCCTCGGCGCCATCCTGTTCCACATGCGGCGCGGCGAGGACCGGTTCATCGGCATGCACGTGGTGGTGTTGGTCCTCGCCGTCGTGGTTGCCTGGGGACGCCTCGACTCGTATCCGCTCAGCTGACTGCGGCGAGCGGCGGAGTCTGAGCGATGCTTGCCGACGCTGAGTCCGGGCTGATCCCTTTCTTCAGCACCCCACCGAGGAGGTGATGGACGCGATCGTCGACCGACTGTTCGGGGAGGCGGAATTCGAGGGGGTCAGCCCTGTGAACGCGTTTGCCGGTTACTGGGATGCGGCACTCTAGCATGTACAGCTCTCAAGATGAGGCGA
>PLXL01000062.1 GCA_003153215.1 Candidatus Dormiibacterota bacterium | reverse complement strand
CACGTGGAGGCGATCGGCGATCCCCGTGAATGCATCGCCGCGATCCGGCAGCACGGGGCGTCCGTCGGGTTGGGCATGAATCCCTCCACGCCCCCCGAGCGCGTGGCTCCGCTGCTCAGCGAGGTCGATCGTCTCCTGGTCATGACGGTCGAGCCGGGCTTCGCCGGTGCGCCCTTCGTTCCCGAGGTCGTGGAGAAGATCCGTCAGCTCGCCACGCTTCGCGACCACCTCAATCCAACCCTCTCCATCGAGGTCGACGGGGCGATCAACATGCGCACCGTCCCGGCGCTCGTTGGCGCGGGAGCGGATCGCTTCGTCGGGGGCAGCTCGGGGCTGTTCATCGGCGGCGACCTCGAGCAGAGCGCGCGTGCCCTGATCTCTTGCATCGAGGGCGCGGCGCACGAGGGAGCGGCGTGACGACGATGGACGCCCCGGCGGCCGTAGACGGGAGCGGCACGCCGAAAGCTGGGCGGCGAGAGGAAGCGACGGCAATCGGCGTCGACGTCGGCGCCAGCCGGCTCAAGTGCGCCCTGATCGACAGGGCGGGCGCGGTGCTCAGCTCCGCCGTCCTCCCCACCCCAGAAGGCGACACCGGCACCCAGGTCGCAGAGCGCATCGCCGGCGAGATCGCCGGGTTCCGGGAGGGCGTCCGGGGCGCCGGAGCGGAGCCCGCGGGCATCGGGATCGTGGTGCCGTACTTCGTCGAGGGCCCGGACTGGGTGCAGAGATGGACCACCAACCTGCCGGTGCTCGAGGGCCTGCCGCTTCGTCCGATCCTCGCCGAGCGGCTCGGCGGCGAGATGCGTACCGGCAATGACGTCAGTGCCGCGGTGATCGCCGAGCACCTCTTCGGTCGCGGCCGAGGGGTGGACCGGCTCCTGCTCATGGCGATCGGGACCGGCATCTCCATTGGCGTCATCGTCCACGGCGAGCTGCTTCAGTACTCGTGGGGCACGGCCGGCGACACCGGTCATCTCGTCGTCGACACCGAGGGCCTCCAGCGGTGCACCTGCGGCGGGCTGGGCTGTCTGGAGACCGTGTCCTCGGGGTGGGGCCTGAGAGCGGAGGCGATTCGGGCTGCACGCGACGCCCATGAGGGCATCCTCTCCACGCGGCTGGAGAAGGGACAGCCCATCAGCACGGCCAACGTGGCGAGCGCGGCGCGCCAGGGTGATGCCGCGGCGATCAGGGCCTTCGAGCGCGGCGCGTTCTTCCTGGGAGCGGCGCTTGCCAGCTACCTTCAACTCTTCTCGCCTCAGCTCATCCTCCTCTCCGGAGGGGTGATGGAGTCGAGTGACCTGCTGCTCCACGGCATCCGGCAGTCACTGCAGAGGGTGGCAAGCCCCTCCCGGCTGAGCATGCTGGAGGGCGTCGAGGTGTCGGCGTTTCCGCAGATGGGAGCCGCGATCGGAAGCGCAAGCCTGATCCTGTTTCCCGATCTCTACTTGCGCAATCCGTCGCCCATGGAGGCACAACCGACCTCATGACCAAACATTTCATGCTCGACTACATACGCGAACAGCCCGAGGCCGTCGCCAACACCCTGAGCGCCTGCGAGGGACCGGTGAACGAGCTGCGCGACCTCGTGGCTCGGCGGCCGCCGAAGAACATCATCTTCACCGGGCTCGGAAGCTCGCATACGGCCGCCAAGCTGGCCTCGCCACTGCTGCGCCACTTCCTGCCGGTGCCCACGACCATCACCGTTGCCACCGAGCTGGGCATTGACCTCGGCCTCGAGTTGGGGCTCGACACGCTGGTCGTGCTCACATCGCGCTCGGGGGAGCGAGGTGGCATCGTCGACGCTCTCACCGCCGCCCGGAACGCGGGGGCGACCTGCGTTGCGGTCACCGCTGTCGATTCGAGCCTCCTCGCTACGGGCTGTGACCTGGTGATCCAGACCGCCGAGGGACCGGAGGCGGCCTACGCAAAGACCAAGAGCGTGGGCGCCTGCACCGCCGCGCTGATGCAGATCGGGCTCGCTCTGAGCACCGACAGCACCGGGGAGCGGCAGCGCGTGAGCGCTGCGCTCGCCGAGATGCCTACGCTCCTGAAGCTCGGGGTCACCAGCGCGGAGCGCGATCTCGAGCCTCTGGCAGGCTGGTTGGTGAAGCACACCACGGCGTTGGTCACCGGCACCGCCGGCAACCAGGGGGTGGCGGAGGAAGCGGCTCTCAAGATCCAGGAGGCCGCTCGCATCGTGACCGAATGGGACGAGACCGGCAGCGCCCTCCACGGCGCCGTGAGCATCCTCCAGTCGGGCTGGCTGTTCGTCAACCTGATGACCGCAGCGGACCAGGCCATGAGCCGCGCGATGCTCATGCTCGTACACGAGTTCGGGGCCGACCGTCTCTGCATCGCCGAGCCCGACCTTGACGTGTCTGACTGCACCGAGGCGGTGGTCCGGGTGCCCCAGGCGCCGCATCCCCTGGTTGCTCCCCTCCTCTTCCTGGCGCCCGTGCACCTGCTCACCTACCATCTCGCGGTGAGCAAGGGCCTGAACCCTGACCAGCCCCTGTTCGCGGACATCATGCTCCGGGCGATGCTGCCCCCGGGGCGTGAGGAGCCAGATTGGCACACCGTCGAGGTGCCAGCCGAGGCCGGCGCCGAGGCGTAGCCATGACAACCCGTGACCCTTTGCCCGCCCCCGCCACCCTCGAGCGGTCGGGGCAGTCCAACGGCGACGCCAGTTTGACGGCGCGCCGGTGTATCAGCGTGTTCCGGCTGGGAATATCAAACACCATGGGAGTCGTACGGAGATGAGGAAACCTACTTGGGGCCGGGCACCGACCCACCTTGCGGCGGCTCTGCCCCGGAGCCATCGCAAGCTCGTGACCCTGCTCGCGGGCACCGCAACCCTCCTGGCCGCCGCGTGTGGCGGGACCACCAGCGCTGGCAGCTCCACGGCCAGCAGCAGCTCGGTGGGTGGGAAGCTCGTCATCGACAGCTACATGGGCACGACCTGGCCATGTACCTTCAACCCCTTCAATCCGGCC
>PLXL01000128.1 GCA_003153215.1 Candidatus Dormiibacterota bacterium | reverse complement strand
TGGCCGAGGTCGTGGCCTCAGAGCGGGGGGCGTCGGATGACTGTGGTGGCTTCATCGCTCGGTGACAACAGCTGACAGGGTTGCTGATCCTCCGCGCCCTCGACGCGGAAGGGGCCCATCGGCGGACAGGCCAATGAGCACGGCGGCCCGTGCGCTGAGGCAGGATACCAGACCCGCCCGAAGCCTTGAACGCCGGTTCGAGATCAGCGCATAATCCGCGCACCCGGGGCGCCGCCCCGGCTCCATGTCGCGCCCGGGAGAGAGCATGTCCGGACTTGACCTGCCCCCAAGCCCCGACCCGACCGCAGGCGGTTACGCGCCTACACCTTCGGACCCCGGTTACAGCGATCCGCTGAGCGTGCCCCCGGCCGACCCATACCCGCCCGGGGCCGGCGCATACCCCCCTGGGGCCGGCTCGTACCCCATGCCGCCGGGCGTATACCCGCCGCCCCCACCCTACGGGGCGCCGGATCCCTACGCGCAGGCGCCGACGGGCAACGGGTATGCGGTCACCGCGCTGGTGCTGGGCCTCATCAGCCTCATCCTGTCGTGGTTCCCGGGAGTCGACTGGGTGCTCGCAGCGCTGGCGATCATCTTCGGCGCCGTCGGCATCTCCACCGCCGGGCGGAGGGGTGGTGCCGGCCGGGGGATGGCGATCGCAGGCCTGGTGCTCGGAGTGGTCACCGCCGTGCTCGGGATCATCTTCTGGGCGGTGATCTACGCCGGCTTTGCCGGCACCCAGTGCGCCTACGGCTGCTAGGAGGCCCGCTCATGCCCTCGACCGACCCCGCCACCCCGGAGCCGGCCGGACCCGCTCCGGACCTGTCCGGCACCCCGCCGCAGCAGGCGAACCCGGCGCCGCCAGCGCCCGGCTCGCAGCCCGCCCCGCAGTACCCCGGGGCCGCGGCCTACCCGGCGCCCTACCCCTACCCCCAGCCGTACTGGGGAGCCCCCAGCCCCTCCGCTCCCTCCCACCCCTCCAACGCGATGGCGACCGCGTCCGGGGTGCTCGGCATCGTCGGCCTGGCGATGTCGCTGATCCCGACCGTCTACTGGTTCTTCTACAAGCTCACCGTGATCGACGCCCAGACGTATTCCGGCGTCTCCGGGGTCAACACGCTGATGGGCGCGGACTTCGTGGTCGCCACGCTGGCGATCGTCTTCGGCGCCGTGAGCCTGGCGCGGGCTGGCAGCACGAGCGGGAGCAGGCGGGACCTCGCGAAGATCGGTGTGATCCTGGGCGTGGTCGGGCTGGTGCTGGCGGTCATCTTCCTTCCCCTTGCGGTCTCCGCGGCCAACGCGGCCGGCTGCGCGGGCTTCTCCAACTGCCCGACCTGAGGGCTGGAGGAGGGGTCTGCCCTCAGACCACCAGGTTCACGATCCGATCGGGCACAGCCACCACCTTGCGCGGTGGCCGGCCGGCGAGCAGCTCGACCACCCGCGGCTGAGCCAGGGCGAGGCTCTCCAGCTCCACGGCGGCGGTACCCGCCTCGCACTCGAAGGTGGCCCGCAGCTTGCCGTTGACCTGCACCGCGATGGTCACCCGCGGCTCCTCCGCGAGGGACGGGTCGTGCTCCGGCCACGCTGCCCGGTGCACCGAGCCGCTCTCCCCGAGCCGCTCCCAGAGCTCCTCGGCGATATGGGGCGCAAAGGGCGCCAGCAGCTGGACCAAGGTGCGGGCGTCGATCCGCCGTGCCCTCCCCTCGCGCGCCTCCTCGTCGATCCCGTGGGCCAGCTCGTGGAGCGCCGCGATGGCGGTGTTGTAGTGGAGGGACAGGACGGCGGTCTCGACGGCCGCGATGGTCCGGTGGCGGCGCCGCTCGCGCTCGGGATCGGCGTCGTCGCCCGAGCCGGCCAGCTGGACGCACCGCCACACCCGCTCCAGAAAGCGGCTCTGCCCCAGCATGCCCCGTTCGTTCCACTCCCCACCCTCGAGATACGGGCCGAGGAACATCAGGTGGAGGCGCAGGGTGTCGGCGCCATGCCGGGCCATGTACTCGTCGGGGTTGACGACGTTGCCCTTGCTCTTCGACATCTTGCCCTTGCCACCGAAGGTGAGCATGCCGTTGGCTCGGAAGCGGGTGAACGGCTCGGGCGTGGGCACATGACCCATCCCGTGGAGCGCGCGCATCAGGAAGCGCGCGTACATGAGGTGGAGCACCGCGTGCTCGTTGCCGCCGATGTACATGTCGACGGGCAGCCAGTGCCGCGTCCGCTCGGGGTCGAGCGCCCGATCGCCGAAGTCCGTCGACGGATAGCGCATGTAGTACCAGCCGGAGTCCAGGAAGTTGTCGTTGACGTCGGTCTCGCGCTTGGACGGCTCGCCGCAGGTGGGACAGGGCACGTTGACCCATGCCTCGACCTGGGCGAGCGGTGAGACGCCGGTGCCCAGCGGACGGAAGTCCTTGACCTCCGGGAGCAGCACGGGAAGCTCGGCCTCGGGGACGCCGACGGGGCCGTGCACCGGGCAGTGGATGATGGGCAGCGGCGGTCCCCAGTAGCGCTGGCGCGAGATGATCCAGTCGCGCAGCCGGAACTGCACGTGGGCACGCCCGGCAGCGCGGGCCTCGAGCAGCTCCACCACCCGCCGCTTGCCCTCCAGCGACGGAGCGCCGTCGAGTTGGCCGGAGTTGACCATCGGCCCGTCGCCGGTCCACGCCTCCACCGTGACGTCACCGCCACCGATCACCTCGACGATGCGCAGGTCATGAGCGCGGGCAAACTGCCAGTCCCGCTGGTCGTGCCCAGGCACCGCCATGATCGCCCCGGTGCCGTAGCCGCCGAGCACGTAGGGGGCGGCCCAGACCGGGACCTCCTCGCCGGTGAGTGGATGCACGGCGACCGTGCCGAGGTCGATGCCCACGGAGAAGTCCGGCTCGGCGTCGGCCAGGGTCAGCGACGCGCGCCACTCCTCCACGGCGGCACGGCGGTCCTCCCGGACGAAGTCGGCGAGCTGCGGATGATCCGCGCCGATCACCAGGAAGGTGGCGCCGAAGAGGGTGTCGGGGCGGGTGGTGAACACCGTCACCTGGGGGCGGGCGCAGCCATTCAGCCTGAAGTCGATGAGAGCGCCCTCGCTGCGCCCGATCCAATTGCGCTGCGCGATCTTTGTCCGCTCGCTCCAGTCGAGGTCGTCGAGAGCGTCGAGCATCTCCTGCGCATAGCGGGTGGTCTTGATGAACCACTGCTTGAGGAAGCGGGTCTCGACCACGGTGCCGCAGCGCTCGCAGGCGCCGCTCACGACCTGCTCGTCGGCGAGGACGGTGAGGCACGACGGGCACCAGTTGACCGGGCCCTCGCGGTGCTCGGCGAGCCCCGCCTTGAAGAGCTGGAGAAACACCCACTGGGTCCAGCGGTAGTAGTCGGGGCTGGTGGTGTCGATCTCGTGGGACCAGTCGACGCCCAGCCCGATCCGTTTGAGCTGGCCTCGGAAGTGCTCGACATTGCGAGCGGTCAGGGTGGCGGGATGCTCGCCGACCTTGAGCGCGTAGTTCTCCGAGTGGATGCCGAAGGCGTCGAAGCCGAGTGGCTCGAAGACGTCATCCCCCTTCTGGCGGCGGTAGCGGCCGTAGATGTCCGCCCCGGTGAATGCGTAGGCGTTGCCGATGTGCAGCTTCTCCGCCGATGGGTAGGGGAACATCATCAGGCAGTAGAAGGGTCGTGGCCCGCGCATGTCGGTGCGGTAGGTCTCGCGCTCCGCCCAGCTCCGCTGCCACTTGGCGTCCAATACAGGCAGGTCGAGACGGTCGAGACGGAGGCCGGGGGGGGCGGGGACTTGGCTCTCCATGGGGGCCACAGGTTACCGCGTCACGGCAGGGGCAACGGCCGAGCGCGGGAGTGCCCGCCGGCGGTCCTCGGGCACGACCGGGCAGCCCTGTCCGGCGTCCTGCTAGCGTAAGTTCGTGATCCGACTGAGCCGCCGGGCCCGGCGGATTGGCTCCGTGGTGGCGATGGCGCTGGTCCTCGCCGGCTGCAGCGCTGCGCCGGCTGCGACGCCCTCGACCCACCGGCCGTCGCCGACCTCCGCACCGAGCATCTCGCAGCCCAGCTCGACGCCGGCGGCCGCCTCGCCTACCCAGATGGTCACCGCCCTCGCCCAACTGTTCGCCGCCCAGACCACGAGCGGCGCCTGGGACGCTCAGTGGGACGAGCTGGCGCCGGAGGTCCAGGCGCTGTGGCCGAGCCAGAGCGACCGCACCGCCATGCTGCAGGCCAAGTTCGCGGGTGCCCCGATCGCCTCCATCAGCCTGGGACCCCCCACCGCCGATGTCACCTGGTACGACCCGGAGAGCCCCGCCGTCTCCGTGCCCGACACCTGGAGGTTTCCGGTCAGGGTGAGCTTCGCGAACCCGGCTTCACTCTCTCCACCGGGAGTCGCCGCCCTCTTCTCGATGACCCAGATATCGGTCGAATACGACGCCGCTATAGGGGCGGCGTCGGTCGNNGGGCGAGGGCCCGGCATCGATGGACGCGCCGGTGATCGTGCCGGCGAGCGTCACGTCCCGCCAGCTGGACGTCCCCATCTTCATGTACCACCTGGTGGAGAATCAGGTGCCTCCGAAGAGCGCCTATGGCGGCAACACCAAGGGCTGGCTGATCGACGAGGGGCTGACCACCCTGACCAGCCAGTTCCAGGCCCAGATGGCCTACGCCTCCTCCATCGGAGCCACCAGCATCTCGCTGCAGCACCTGGCCGACGCGCTCCTGTATGGGCTGCTGCTGCCGCCGCACTCCTTCGTGATCACCTTCGACGACGGCCGGCTGAGCCAGTGGACCAACGCGGCGCCGATCCTCCGCCAGTACGGCTTCACCGCCGTCTTTTTCCCGTGCACGGCCCTGGTCGGCGGCGTCTACGGGCCCCAGCAGTACGTGACCGCGGCCGACCTGCGGGATCTGGCGAGCACCGGCTTCTCCTTCGGTGACCACACCCTCAAGGACAACGTCGCACTCTGGGCGGGAGACGCCACCACCCAGCAGCTGGAGGCCGTCACCGACCAGAGCAAGACCACCCTGGAGAGTCTCATCGGCGGCCAGCCCATCCAGTTCATCGCCTACAGCGGGGTGTGGCCGGGGCCGACCCAGTTCTCCGACAGCAGCCTGGAGCAGCCTCTCTTCACGACCCTGCAGGGGTACGGCTATGTCGGCGGCGTGCAGGACCTGGTCAAGGACTCCGCCGACGACGTGAGCACCGCGCTCTGGCAGCTCCCCCGGGTCCGGGTGGGGCTCGGGATCTCCACCTCCAGCTGGGGGACGTGGGTGGAAGATGCCGCCTAGCAGGCCCCTCGACTGGGCCGGGGAGACCCTGCTCGCCGACGAACGGGCGGGGCTGCTCCGCCGCCTGCGCCGGCGCGACGGGGGCAGCGAGCCCCGCTGCGAGGTCGACGGCAGGAAGGTCGTCGTCTTTAGCTCCAATGACTACCTCGGCCTCTCCGTCCACCCCGCGGTGCGCGAGGCGGCATCGCGGGCCGCCCTGGAGCTGGGGGTGGGGTCCACCGGCTCCCGCCACCTCTCCGGCGGCCACCGGGCCATCGACGACCTGGAGGAGGCGCTCGCCGGCTTCCTCGGCGCCGCCACCGCCACGGTGGCTCCGAGCGGCTACGCGGCCAACGTCGCGATCCTGGAGGCGCTCGGCGGCCCCGATGCGACCATCCTGAGCGACGCGGGCAACCACGCCTCGCTGATCGACGGCTGCCGGGCGTCGCGCTCGCGGGTGGCCGTCTACGGTCACCTCGGCAGCGCCGACCTGGAGGCCCGGCTGGACGTCGCCGAGGGGCGCCCGATCATCGTCACAGACTCCGTCTTCTCGATGGACGGGGCCGCCGCTGACCTGATCGCCCTCGACCGGCTGGCCCGGCGCCACGGTGCCTGGCTGGTNNGCGGCCGGCGCGGCGGTCTGCGGGGCGGAGCCGGTCCGCCGTCTGCTCCTCCAGCGCGGCCGGGCACTCATCTTCTCGACCGCGCCCCCCCACCCCACCGTCGCCGCCGCGCGAGCGGCGCTCGGAGTGCTGATCGCGGAGCCCGAGCTGGTCCTCCGGCTCCACCAGCGCGCCCGGCTGCTCCGGCGGCGGCTCGGCGAGAGGGCGCTGCCGGGAGCCCACCCCTCCTCCCCGATCGTCGCCGTCCTGGTCGGCGACCCGGCCCGGACGATGGAGCTCGACCTGGCGCTCTGGGAGCGCGGCTACCTGGTCCAGGGGCTCCGCCCACCGACCGTGGAGCCGGGGACGAGCCGGCTCCGGCTGGTCGTCAGCGCCGTCCACACCGAGGCGGAGATCGAGGGCGTCGCCGCCGCCGTCCTCTCTGTCGTGGCGGATGGGGCGCAGCCTTGAGCGACCGCTCCCGTCCCCTTCGGCGGTCGGGTTCGCGCCACCCGCGGGGCCGGCTCTGATGGGCCGGATCGTGGCCGTGACCGGCACCGGGACCGGCGTGGGCAAGACGGTGCTCACCGCCGCCCTCTGCGCCGCCCTGCGACGGGCGGGCATGGACTGCCGGGCGGTCAAGGCGGTGGCGACGGGGGTCTCGCCGGGGACCGACGCCGAGGACGCGGTCCTGCTCGGAGCGGCGATGGGTGCCCCGCCGTCCGAGGCGGTGCTCGCCACCTTTGCGCTGCCCCGCTCCCCCCTCGCCGCGGCCGCCGCGGAGGGACGGGAGCTGGACGTCGAGGGCCTCGCCCAGTCGATCGAGGCGGTGGCCGCCGGCTGTGACCTCCTCCTGGTCGAGGGGGTCGGCGGCCTGCTGGTGCCCCTCTCCTCCCGGAAGACGGTGCGCGACCTGTTTCGCCGCCTCGACGCCGGCCTGGTGGTGGCGGCGCTCGCCGGGCTCGGGACGATCAACCACACCGCCCTCACGGTGGAGGCGGCACTCGCTGCCGGGCTCCGCGTGATCGGGGTCGTGCTGGTCGATGCGGCGGGGGACGAGGACCCGGCCTTCATCGCCGAGAACGCGGCCCAGATCGCGGACCAGTGCGGGGTGCCCGTGCTCGGGGTGCTGCCCCACCTCGGCGACGCCNNTGCTGGCTCCGCGACGAGGCCGGCCGCCGCTACCTCGACGGGATCAGCAGCCTCTGGTGCACCGTCCACGGCCACGCGCACCCCGCCCTGGACCGCGCCGCACGCGAGCAGCTGGGGCGGATCGCGCACAGCACCTTCCTGGGCCAGACCCACGCCCCGGGCGCCCTGCTCGCCGAGGAGCTCGCCGGGGTCGCGCCTCCCGGGCTCACCCG
>PLXL01000146.1 GCA_003153215.1 Candidatus Dormiibacterota bacterium | reverse complement strand
GAGCACGGGGTGCCCCACCTCTGGGGGCACATCCAGGAGGGGGTGCTCGCCGATGCCGGGGTGCGGCTGGGCAGGCACGACCTGGTCACCACCGCCTGCCGCAGCGCCGATCTGGTGTTCCGGACCGTCGTCATGTCCGGCTTTGACCTGGAGCGGACCCAGCCATACGACGTGGCGTCGGCGGTCTACGTGCTCACCCGGGTCGCGGAGGTCACGGGGACGCCCGCATACGCCGCTCTCGCGGGCATGGCGCGTTCCTGGTTTGACCGCCGCAACGCCGCCGGCCAGCCCGTCTACGATCGGCGCATCGGACGCATCAGCGACGGTGTGGATGGCCGGCAGGTCAGCGACCACTCGGGGGCCGAGGCGAANNCAGGTCTCACCGGCCCTAGAGGTGGCGCCCCTTGTCATGACTATTCGGATACCCTAAGGTCACTCTGTCGCGGGACTTTCGTCCCTGGTCCTTTAGGAAGGGGATCCTCATTCCCATGTCCCATCGCATCACTCTCCCATCGCTCCTCACAGGGCTGTTCGCCGTGGCGGCGCTTGCGGCCTGCGGCACCTCCGCCACGACGTCATCGTCCTCAGGCTCGTCCAGCACGTCCAGCTCCAGCGCGGCGGCGGCCACCGGTACGACGGCGCCAACCTCCGCGCCGGCGACGAGCGCCGCAGCGATCAGCACCGGCGCGTGCCCCTCCGCCTCCACGGTCGGGGGCGCGCTGGGCGTGACCCTCCCGGCTCCCACCGTTGTCCCCCCGGTCGCGGGCGCCACGCCCCTCCCGGGCGGCGCGGCGGGCATCGCGTGCTCGTACAGCGCCGCGACCGCCTCTCCTCCCGTGGTGGTCATCATCGCCCTCGCGAGCGGTCTGCCCTCCGGCTACCTCTCGACCGAGGAGCAGAAAGAGGTGGCGAGCTTGCAGGCGGCGAACATCAACCTCAACTTCACCCCCCTCTCTGGACTCGGGGACGAGGCGGCCACGTACCAGTACACGGCCAACGGCCTGACGGTGGAGGGCGTGCTGGCAGGACAGGGCGGCAACTTCGCCGGCGTCTTCACCGAGGGTACCTCGGCATCTCTCAGCCAGATCGAGAGCCTGGTCAAGCAGCTCCTCTGAGCTGACCTTCCGGGCAGAGGGGGAGGCGCGCGCCGGCAGCCGGCGCGCGCCTCACGCCGTCTTCGGGCTCCTCGAGGGCAGGACGGCAATGACCAGCAGCACCCCCGCCCCGGTGACCCCGATGGCGGCGCTGAGCGCCGCCCGAGTGCCCATCTCGAAGCTGCTGCGGGCCACGGCGGCCAGGCCGGCCCCGAGCGGTCCGCCCACCACTCGGGCGACGGCCAGCGCCCCGCCCAGCGACCCGAGGATGGCCTGGGCCGCCACGGCGGGCACGTGCCGGCCGGCCAGCACCGGGTTCATGGCGCTCTGGTAGCGGGTGGAGAGCACGCTGCCGATCACGGCCACGCCGAGGGCTCCACCAACCTGGAGTGCGGTGCTGTTGGNNAAGGGCGAGCAGGTAGGTGACGGTCGGGGTGGCGACCGCGGCGTTCTCGGCCAGGCCGCCCACGAGGAGGAGCAACCCGGCGGCCGCGATCAGCTTGGTCCCCACCGCGTGCACCAGCCGGGGCGACGCCAGAGCGCCGGCAGCCACCAGCACGGCGATGGGCAGGATGCGCAGCCCGGCGCCGAGGGGCGAGTAGCCGAGGAAGAACTGGAGGAACTGGGTCTGGAGAAAGAGGCCCCCGAGCAGGGCGAAGACGCCCAGCCCCACCGCCAGCATGGCGACGCTGAAGCGCCGCGAACGGAAGTATCGGAGGGGCAGCATGGGGTGGTCGACGTGCCACTCCCAGGCCACGAACCCGGCGACGAGGGCGACGCCACCAACGAGCGCGGCGATCACCTCCGGCGACGACCACCCGTGGGCCGGGCCCTCGATGATGGCCCAGAGAATGCCGCCCAGGCCGCCGATCGACAACAGGGCACCGGCCGGATCAGCGCGCCGGGGATTTGCGCTCCGCGACTCGGGGACCAGCAGCAGGGTCCCCACCAGGCCGGCGGCGACCACGGGGACGTTGACCAGGAACACCGACCCCCACCAGAAGTGGGCCAGGAGCAGCCCGCCCGCGACTGGCCCGACGGCGATCCCGAGCCCGATCGTCCCCGCCCACATGCCGACCGCCCGAGCCCGCTCGGCGGGGTCGCGGAAGATGTCGTTGACGATCGAGAGGCCCGACGGGATGGTCATGGCGGCGCCCGCCCCCATGAGCGCCCGCCACGCGATGAGGGGATCGACGCTCCCCGAGAAGGCGGCGCCGAGCGAGCCACTCCCGAAAACGATCAGCCCGGCGACGAAGAGCCGCTTGCGCCCGAAGCGGTCGGCCAGGCTGCCGGCCACGAGCAGCAGGCCCCCGAACACCATCGAGTAGGCGTCGACGATCCACTGGAGCTGGTCGGTGGTGGCCTGCAGCTTCTCCACCAGGGTGGGCAGGGCCACGTTCAGAATGGTGTTGTCGAGGTTGACCATCAGCACGGCCACGCAGAGCACCGTGAGCGGCGCCCACCGGTTGCGGCGACCCGCCGGCAGCGGGGGGTCACCGGCCGAGGGCAGGCGCTGGGGGGAAGCGGTGGTTGAATGACTGTTCAATATAGAATACGTATATATTACATCATAAGCGGCAGAGCAATTCCCTATACGTTAGAATTGAGCCGTGAGCAGGCGCTCCCCCACCGTGCAGGACTCCGATCTGAGCGCGCGGGCAAAGATCCGCGAGGCGGCCCTCGGGCTCTTCGGCACCTCCGGCTTCGGGGTGCCGCTCCGGACCGTCGCCCAGGCCGCCGGGGTCTCCCCCGGGCTGGTCATTCATCACTTCGGGTCCAAGGACGGCCTGCGCGCGGCCGTCGACGAGTCGGTGCTGGCCGTCTTCCTCGAACGGTTCGACGCCCTCCCCAAGGACCTCCCCGCGGACCAGCTGTCGCGGGCGATGGCCAACGTCTTCTCGGACGTCCTGGGGCCGAACGCCGACATCCGGCAGTACCTGCGCCGCTGCCTCCTCGATGAGACCCCGGCGGGTACAACGATCTTCGACGAGATGGTGGAGGCGACGCGGCGTGGCCTCGAGCTGCTGGAGCGAGCCGGCGGCATCCGAGCCGACTCCGATCCCGAGTGGCGGCCCTTCCAGGTCCTCTCGATCGTTCTCGGCCCCCTCCTGATGGAGCCGGTGATGCAGCGCCACATCGGTGAGCCCGCCTACGCCCCGGAGGTGGTGCGCCGGCGCACCTCGGCCAACCTCGACGTCCTGTCGCGCGGGCTGTTCGTCTCATCCGCGGAGAAGCGCGGATGAGTCGTGCTGAGTTGAATCCGGAGGCCGAGCGGCGTGCGCCAGGATGGCTGCGGATCATGAACGCCCTCAACCGCCCACTGCTTCGCCGCGGATGGGGCCCCGCTCCGCAGCACCTCCTCTGCGTGCCCGGTCGCACCAGCGGGCTCATGCGCGAGACCCCGGTCGCCGTCGTCCCGTCGGAGGGGGGCCGGTACATCGTCGCCGGCTTCGCGGGTTCCGATTGGGTCCAGAACGCGCGCCACTCCGGCTCGGGGGAGCTGCGGCGTGGGCGCACCCGCGAGCGCGTCCTGCTCGATGAGGTTCCGATCGACGAGCGTCCAGCCATCCTCCGCACGTTCGCGCGCGAGGTTCGAGGAGGGCGCTCCTTCCTGACCGTGGGAAGCCGCCCGTCCGACGCGGAGCTCGCCGCCGCGAGCCCACGACACCCGGTGTTCCGGATCCGACCCGACCCCGCGCGCTGACAGCCCACAGACGGGAGCGAACCAACATGCCATTGCACCGCCACGAGCCCGGCGACCAGGAACTGGACGTCAACCCCCTGTACGCGACCGGCGCGACCCGCTCCGGCGTGCCCAAGCTGCGCATCCCCAGGGAGCCGATGGACCCGGAGGTCGCATACCAGATCGTCCACGACGAGCTGATGCTGGACGGCAACGCCCGGCTCAACCTGGCGACCTTCGTCACCACGTGGATGGAGCCGCAGGCCGCACGCCTGATGGCGGAGGCGGCGGACAAGAACGTCATCGACAAGGACGAATACCCGCAGACCGCCGAGATCGAGCGCCGCTGCGTTCACATCCTGGCGGACCTCTGGCGCGCGCAGCCGCACCAGACGGCGGTCGGCTGCTCCACCACCGGATCCAGCGAGGCGGCGATGCTCGCCGGGATGGCGCTCAAGTGGCGCTGGCGCGAGGCCCGTCGCCTTGCCGGCGCCTCCTCCAACCGGCCCAACATGGTGATGGGGATCAACGTCCAGGTCTGCTGGGAGAAATTCTGCCGCTACTGGGACGTGGAGCCGCGCTACGTGCCCATGGAGGGTGACCGGCGCCACCTCACCGGCGAGGAGGCGGTGAAGCTCTGCGACGAGAACACCATCGGTGTCGTCGCGGTGCTGGGCTCCACCCAGGACGGCAGCTACGAGCCGGTGGCCGAGATCGCCGCAGCGCTCGATCGGCTCCACCAGGGAGGAGGCCCGGACATCCCCGTGCACGTCGATGCCGCCTCGGGCGGATTCGTCGCGCCCTTCGTGCAACCGGACCTGGAGTGGGACTTCCGCATCCCGCGGGTGGCGTCGATCAACACCTCCGGCCACAAGTACGGACTGGTGTACCCCGGGGTGGGCTGGGTGCTCTGGCGCGACCGCGATGCCCTGCCCGAGCAGCTCATCTTCCGGGTCAACTACCTCGGGGGCAGCATGCCCACCTTCGCGCTCAACTTCTCGCGGCCGGGCGCCCAGGTCATCGCCCAGTA
>PLXL01000286.1 GCA_003153215.1 Candidatus Dormiibacterota bacterium | reverse complement strand
CGCTGCGGGCTGGGGTGGCCGCGCACCTCCCGGACCCGGACCCGGGAGGTCTGCACCTGCCCCGGTCGCAGCTCCCGGAGCGGCACCAGTTGGCGGGTGTCCTCGTAGCGGCGGGGCAGGTGGAGGAGCAGGTCGGAGACGGTCGCGATGCCGAGCCGGAGGAGCCGCTGGCCCTGGGCGGGCCCCACCCCGGGGAGCTCCGCGATCGGTGTCTCCGGCCAGCAGGCGGTCGGAAGCTTCACGATCCGGCCCATCTGCCGGCCCTGGGCGTCGGCGACGTCGGGCATCCCGGCAAACTCTAGGACGACCGGGGGTCGGCAAGGCTCCGGTGACGCCGGAGCCCCCGAAAACCGCCCATCTCCACATTTTCGTAACAGATCAGCGACGTCCGATACACCAATCGCGTCATTCGGTAAACTCTGGCTTCGCGCCACCAGGTGCGCGTGTCGTGCCGCCCCGGAGTGAGGACAGGCAAGAGTGCGGTGGATCGCCCAGCCCCAGAGTAGGGGGAAGCGCCCGGGTCAGTCCGGTCAGGGCGCCGTGGAGTTCGCCCTGGTGGGCGGGCTCTTCTTCTTTCTGGTCTTCTCGATCGTCAACGCCGGCTTCTTCCTCTACGGACGCGCCGCCATCGAGCACGCCGCTGACGTCGGGGTGGCGACGATCTCGGAGGAGGACCGATGCATGGCCGCCAACTTAGGCCTCTGCATCGCCTTCCCCACCGGCTGCCCGAACGCGACGGAACCGAGCACCGCCGACGAGGTGGCGATCTGCCAGATGGACCAGGCTGGCCTCACTAGCACCGCGCTCATCACGGTCACCCAGATCGACGTCTGGAAGGAGACCCAGCAGAGCAACGGCACCTTCATCAACGACATCGACATCTCGCACTGCGCCGGTCCCTGCGAGAACGTCTACGACGTTAAGGGCGACGTGCTGAACAACGCCTGGCCGCCGATCTCGCGCAGCGTCAACGGCGCCAACGGGCCAGACTTCGCGAAGCTCGTCATCACCTTCAAGTACTCCCTGATCGCCACCTCCGGCAGCTTCACCATGAGCACCAGCAACGTCTTCCGGCTGGAGCCTCAGAAGTGAGACGGCGTTCCCGCCGTGCTGGCCAGTCCATGGTCGAGCTGGCCATCATCCTGCCTCTGATGATGGTTATCTTCCTGGGCAGCTGGACCGCGGCGGACCTGATCGGCGACAACCAGACCGCCCTCCAAGCCACGCGGGCCGGTGCCCGCTACGCCGCCGAGCTCGGCGCCGCGGCACCCACGACCACGGTGACCGCCTTCTGTGGGGCGACCACCCAACCTGATACCTGCCAGGTGGACGACCAGATCATCCAGCAGATGCTCCCGATCGTGGTTGGCAGCATGCCCAACGCGGTGGTGAACGAGATCGATATCTACCAGCCGGACGGCGGCGGCGGGCCTGACAACCCCGGCTGCGGCGCCTTCTCCTCCACGTGCCCGCCCGACAACGGAGCCTACATCCCACCATCTGAGTTGATCGACAAGTACACGTTCAGCGGCTCCACTATCACTGCGGCCAGCACGGCTGCGCAGTGGTACCTCCTCAGCGACCGCTACCAGGTCCCACCCGACGAGGCGGAGTTGGGTGTGCGCATCGTCTTCACCTACACCTCCCCCACCCTGAAGATGTTCACGCAGACGGACAGCCGGTACACGGTCGTCCGGCTGGCTCCAGAGGAGTGACGACTGCCATGAGGCCACGCTCCATCCGCAACGGCCGCCAGGCGTCGCGCGGCCAGGTCATGCTGCTCTTCGCACTGATGGCGGTGCTGCTACTGGTCATTGCAGGGCTGGCCGTCGACGCCGGGATGAGCTACTTCAGCAGCGACCAGGTCGAGCGGGCCGCCGCGGCGGGCGCCCTGGCCGGTGTCGCGTACCTCCCGGGTGAATTCGACGCCGCCACCAACGCCGCCCTGGTCGAGGTGGCGCGCAACGGCTTCGACAGCGCCTGCCCCACCAGCACCACTCCTGCCCAGCTCTCAACCGCCTCCTCGCCGTGTGTGATCGTCTCGCAGCCCCCCGACACCACCAACGAGCTCGAGGTCACCGTCGCGGTGAGCGTCCCCACCACCTTCCTGAAGCTCCTTGGCTTCGGACCACACATGGTGCAGCGCAGCGCGACCGCGGAGTACCTGCCGCCTATCGCGCTCGGGCAGCCGGGAAGCTCTCAGGGAAGCGCCCTGACAGGGTCCTGCAACGCGGTGCCTCCCAATGGCACGTACTGCACCAACCCTCCGTCAGGGCTGGGAAGCGGGGGCTCCAACTTCTACTTCGAGCGCGAGGAGGGCTGGGGCAACCCCAGATCTGAGGGTGACGCATACACGCCCACTCCTGACGACGACACAAGCGGGTGTCCACCCCAGCCCCAGGGCTCGTGCAAGGCCAATCCCCAGGATAACCACGCGCTCAGCCCCGCGGCGGGCACTGAGCAGTACTACCCGACGTCGTACCCGCAGTTGGCCATGAACTACACGGGCGGGTCGAACTTCCTCATCAACGTCCCACCGGGCCAATCGGTGGACGTCCAGGTCTTCGATCCCGCCTTCGCTCCCGATGCCAACGACCAGACGAACGCTTACTCCTACCACGAGGACGACAGCTCCTTCCCGAATAACAGCACGACGGACACCAACTTCTCGGCCATGTCATACACGGTCTTCAAGGTCCCAACGCTCTCCTCGAACATGACCGACTCATTGGTCAGCCAGGAAGTCTTCTACCCCTACAACGCCACCTGCCTCTATGGCGGCGGCTCGCACGCCGGCTGCCAAGTGAACGGTGTCAATACGGAGTCCTACACGTGGTTTCCGCCGGGCACGGGTACGCCTACGCAGGTCAAGAACGAGGTACCGGCCACCTATCACCAGTGGATCTCGGCACTCGGCTACATGCCAACGCACAACGACGCGGGCCTTGAGACCACCACATACACCAGCGGCACCAGCGTGCTGAGCAATCCGTCGACAGCGCCCTCTGACGCCTACTTCCGGCTCGAGGTGGACACGCTGCAGTGGAACGGCAGTCCGACCTGCACCCCCACGTCCTGCAGCATCCCAGCGGTCAGCTCCAACACGCAGTCCAAGGCGCACAAGGGGTATGCGGTCCAGCTTGCCGTCCCGCGCACCACCACCGCATGCTCCATGTCCACCTGCTCTAGCGCCAGCATCTCGGCGATGGACGACATGACGGTCTACACGCCGATCGTCGGAGCCCAGTGCCCGAGCTTCCAGATTCCCCTCTTCTACCTCGACCCGAGCTACGCAGACCAGACGGTAGACGTGAACCTGTTCGATCTCGGGGACGTCTCCGGCGGGAACGCGTATGTGGGCATCGTGCCTCCGGCCTCCACCGGCGTCACGCCGGCCAGCTGCACCAGCTCACAGCCGTCCGGCTCGCCCTCCGGCTTCGCACAGCTGGCCGCCAACACCCAGATCGAGAACATCGGAACGGCGCTCGGGGATCCCACGGGCAGCTACATTGGAGAGAGCAATGCCGAAGGCGTGAGCGGAGTCGACAGCGCACCTGCGAACCCGCATCCAGGAGCGAGCGACGCGGTGATCCAGACGGAGACGGCCGCTGGCAACGGTACCTCCGTCTTCAACGGACAGTGGCTACAATTACAGATCCAGGTCCCCTCCAACTACAACCCGGGTTCGACGTGCACGAATGCCGGCACTCGCGATGCGACCTGCTACTTTGACCTCTACTACTCGGTGTCATCGGGCGCGACTGCCGGCGACACCTTCTCGGTCCAGGTCGGTGTCAACGGGTCCCCTGACCGCCTGCTGCCCTGATCCAAGCGGCAGTGTCAGCCGCCTGTCACTCCAGGGAGAGGATGTACGGGTAGTGGTCCTGGCCGCCCCGGTGCAGCTCGAACTCGGTGTCCGGGAAGCCGTGCCGCAGCCGGTCGACCACCGCGGCGGCGGCGGGCTCGTCCACCTGGCTGCCCCAATAGACGGTGACCAGCTCGGGCGGGGTGTCGTGGTTGCGGAGGACGGCCTCGATGACGGCGGCCTCGTCGTCGCCGGCCTGGACGATCTCGTCGTCGACCAGGGCGATGACGTCGCCGGTGGCGATGCGCAATCCGTTGGCGGTGCTGTCGCGAACCGCCCGGGTGACCTCGACCGTGGAGACGCGGAGCATCGCCTCGGTCATCCGTCGGGCGTTGACGGTGCCGTCGCCACCCGGATCGATGGCCAGCATGGCGCTGATGCCCTGCGGGACGTTGCGTGAGGCAGCCACCCGCACGTCGATGCCCTCGGCCAGGTGCTGCACCTGCTCCGCGGTCATGATCACGTTGCCGTTGTTGGGGAGGATCACCACCGAGGCCGCTCCCGTGCCGCGAACGGCCGCGAGGAGGTCTTTGGTCGAGGGGTTCATGGTCTGACCACCCTCGACGACCGCATCAGCACCGAGGCTGCGGAAGATCTCCTGGAAACCGTCACCAGGAGCCACCGCCACCACCGCGAAGCGGCGCGCAGGGGCCGAGGGCTGGAGGGGCGCGGCGGCCAGCCCCGGGACGGGGGCGGCGCCACCCGCACGTCCGATCGGCGCGGCCGGCGCGGCGTCAGCGGACTGATCGGCGGTCGGGCGTTCGGGAATCGGCGGTGCGACCGCCTCAGTCCGGGCCGCCCGCTCCAGAATCTCGTGGTGCTGCGCCGTCATGTCCTCGACCTTGAGGTTGGAGAGGCCGCCGCGCTCCGCGGCCACACCGATCAGAGCCGCTGGATCCGCGGTGTGGATGTGCACCCGGACCAGGTCGGCATCGCCCACCACCAAGCTGGACTCCCCGAGCCCGCCCAGCTCGGCCCGGATGGCCTCCACATCCAGCCCGGGGCCGCTGATCATGAACTCGGTGCAGTAACCCCAGCCCTCGTCGCGCGGGGCCACGGTGGCCGCGCCTCGACGGCGGCCGGTCGCGGCCCGCGGAGCCGCAGGAGCCCTCCCGCTCGGGAGCTCGACACCCTCCCCGTCCGGCACCACGCTGGGCTCGTCGGGCCGGCGCACCCTGGGCTCGCCGCTACGCCTCTCCCCCACCAGCCGGGGCCGGCGGGCCGCCCCCTCCCGCTCCTCGACGGAGCGGGTCAGGCCCTCGAGGATCACCGCCAGGCCAAAGCCGCCGGCATCGACGACCCCGGCCTCGCGAAGGACAGCGAGCTGGTCAGTCGTCCGCTCCACGGCCGCGTGGGCCTCCCGGACCGTCTCGTCAAGGACGGCGCGGATGTCGAAGGAGCTCGCGGCGGCTCGCTGGGCGGCGTCGGCAGCCTCGCGGATCACGGTGAGGATGGTCCCCTCGGTCGGCTTCATCACCGCCTTGTAGGCCACCCGAGCGCTCTCGCTGAGGCAGGCGGCGA
>PLXL01000252.1 GCA_003153215.1 Candidatus Dormiibacterota bacterium | reverse complement strand
CGCTCGATCCGTGGTGGGAACTGCGTTCGTTGGCGTCATACGGACCGGACTGGCAATCGTTCATACCGTTGCAGGTTGGAGACCGAGCCCGCGTCGATGTGGCCGGCATGCATGCGCGTGTCGACGCGTTACTCATGAGCATCTTGCAAAGGATGTAGTTCCACGGAGTCGCCGATATCCATGGTCAATGGTCAAGCGGCGACGGCAAGTTCTCCGACAGGCACGAGGCAATGATAAACAGCGCGCGCGACGTACCGCTTGAGGCACCGAACGATCTCTCGTTTCGACATGCCTTGCGCGGTGCGTCGTGCCATGTACTCCTGGGTCGGTTGATGACAACGGAGTCGCGTCATAACGATTCTCCACAGTGCACCGTAAGCGAGGCGGTCACCGCCGCGGTTCAGGCGATGCCGGTTCGATGTTTTGCCAGATGACGCTGAAAGCGGCGCGACGCTGCATAGGTTGGCGAACGAACCCTCAGAACGTAGGCGAGCGGGGTTGTCACCAACCGCGACGAGCAACGCACCAGCAACGTCGGTCCCAACACCGGTGAGGCCGCAGAGTGCGGGCGCCACGTCGTTGGTCAACCGAGTTAGCTCGACATCCAGCACTGCGATCTCAGAGCTGAGTAGCTGATGCCGCAGCGCCAGGCCCTTCAACGCGAGCTTGGTCGCAGCAATTGGTGTGGTGACCGCTCCAGCCCGCATGCCCCCGGCAGTATCGACTAGCTGGTTCACCGACAAGGTTCGCAAACGTTCGCGTAGATCCGCCGGTGCGATGATCAGAAGCGAGTGCATCTGGTTGGCAATCTGGGTGCGCATCTTTACTGCGGACCGTCGCGCCACACGCAAGGCTCGGATCATGCCAACTCGGTCCTGATCATCCTTAGCAATTGCAGTCGCTTCACCAGATAGCAGTGCACGAGCCGCTGCCTCAGCATCGACTGGATCTGATTTGCCACGTGATCGCCGCGTCTGCCGGTTGGGACGGTTGATCTCGATGACGATGCAGCCAGCGTCGCGGAGGAATCGCGTCAAGCCGATGCCGAACGATCCAGTTCCTTCGATCCCGAACTGCAGAGGTGTGCCGAGTGCCTGGGCCCAACGAAGAAGTTAGCGATACCGCGCGGGCGTCGTTGCGATCTCGAGATGACCAAGTGGCCGACCCAAACCGCTCGTGAAAGCCGCTGCAACGTGAACCTCGCCATGTGTATCCACGCCGACGGTGACTCCGCCTGCCGAGGCCGTGAGACTTAGTCTTGCCATCCTTGTTCCCCCTTTGGTACCTAGTGAAGTTGGTGGGTCAGCGGAACGGGCGGACAGCACTGTGATGGGCCGAGAGCAAGCTCCTATAAGGTCACGTTCCGCCCGCTGACGGACACCGGCGAACCTTCCACGGTCGGGTCGACAGATCAAGGGCAAGGCACGAAGCCGGTGGGTTGAGGGGTCAGGCCCGTGTGGAAGGCTCTCCGGCACCAATCATGGCTGGATAGTCACAGCCTCTCCTATTGAACTCGAAGGAGGGCATGTGGAGCGGGAGACGAGACTCGAACTCGCGACATCCAGCTTGGAAGGAATGCGCTCAGATTCGCATTCGGATCGGCTCGGTGGCGGCGCTGGAGCGCATTGCTTCGGGTTGTGATGAAAGGCCAAGTTTGGACACGGCTGCGGGAGCCCGGAACTGCAAACGCGTCGATCACGTGCCAGGCCCGCTGACTTCTCATCTTGCCCTCAACTTGCACAGATTGGCACGGCCGCTGGTCCGTGGTCAAGGAGCCTTGACAGGCGCTCAGCGTCAAGGTATCCTGACGCCATGGACATCATCGAGGCCCTCAATCGGCACCTCCGGGAGGCAGCAGCAAGCGACCCCCTAGTTGCCTTGGCCGAGATCGCTGCGATCAAGGCGGGGGTCGCAGAGCGGGAGCGTGAGGCCGTCCGCTCTGCACTCCCCCACCACTCCTGGCGTGAGATCGGAGAGGCGCTGGGTGTGACCAAGCAGGCGGTGTTCCAGCGGTTCGGCGCCGAATGGGCCGGCCGCATCAAAAGTTCGATGCCCAAGAAGCAGTGGCATGAGGAAGTGCGTCGAAGCCTGCGCGATTGATGACGTATGGGGCCTTCGCGCTCGGCTGACACACCAGGGGCCGAGGGCGACCCGCGGTCAGCAAGTGACGTGGAGGATGGCGTTGGTGTCCTTCGCGTCGCCGGCGAGAAGGTCGATGGCCTGCGCGGTCGGCACCGTCACCAGCTCCACATGGCGGCGGCGGGCCTCAGCCTTCACCGCCTCCATCACCGGCAGCGCGCCGGCGGCCCCGGTCCCGATCACCAGCCTCCGGCAGCCCCATGGGATCTCCTCCTCGGCTGACAGCGGGGTGTGGCCGTAACTCTCGCGATGGCGCTTCGACGCGCCCTTCCGGCGCTCCCGCACCCGCCCTCGGTCGATGACCACATCGTGGTGATAGGTTTGCCCGCCGATCCGGATCGAGCCGAAAGAGAAGTTGTCGATCCGCACGCCCGGTTCCACAGGCCCGAGCCTACTCGCCCCGGTCGCCCGCTGCCAGGGCGNNGGAGACGAGACTCGAACTCGCGACATCCAGCTTGGAAGGAATGCTCACGGAGTCGAATTCAGAATCGCCGGATGGCGACGCGGGAGCACGTAACTTCAGCTTCTGACGACCAGGCGACATTGGGTACGGCTATCGGCAGCGTTTAGCACGGCACGCACCGAGCGCCCGCATCCGGGCGGCTGAATCAACGTTGCACCCCCCAGTATCAGCGCTTGCCTGTCACGCCGGCGCCCTGAGCAGCGCTCGTCTCACGCACGACAGATTGACGCGGTTATTGGAAACGCTATTTGGTTTCGTCAGGCCGGCACCGCGGACGAGAATCTCCCGCCATACGACACCTACCCGGCCACCTCCGGTGGGTTCAGCAACGCTGACGGGCCTTCCTCGTCCTCGGACAGACCGGGTGGCCCGTGTGAGGAGGGCGTTGCCCGCTGGGTTCAGAGGTCTCGCTCGTGGACGTACATGAGGGGACCGTCGCCACCGCCGACGCGCGGTCCGGGAAGCCGAGGCTCTCGTAAGGGCGGCGGGCGGCGAGGTCAGGCTCGTCGACGGCGATGTCAATCGTGTGGGCGCCGCGCTCCTTTGCCTCTCGCAATGCCGCCTCCATGAGCGCCCGCCCCAGTCCCTGACCGCGCCGCGACGGGATGACGTACAGCTCGGCCAGGTAGCACTCCAGCCCGCTGGTCCACAAGGCGGGTCGGAAGCGGAGGACCGCCAAGCCCTCGGGGCCGTCGCCTACGACCCGGACGGCGGTGTCGCCGTGGGCGAGGAGCTGACCGAGCCGGGTCGCCAGGACGACCGGTGCGGGGGAGGGCTCGCCGAACTCTCGGTTGAAGTCGCACAGCAACTGGCCGAGGGCGTCGAGATCTCCATGGCCGGCTGGCCCGGACGACGAAACCGCCCCGAGGATCCACCATCAAAGGGTACCGGGACCGCCGGGTGACGGTTGACTTTTACCCTCTAGTTATATAACCCTTCGATTATAACTACAGACGACCCCCTGAGCCGCGCCTTCGCCGCCCTGGCCGACCCCACCCGCAGGGCGATCCTCGAGCGCCTCGCGGCCGGCGAGGCCGGCGTCGTCGAGCTTGCAGAAGCCTCGACGCTCACGCAGCCTGCCATCACCAAACACCTCAAGGTGCTGGAACGGGCTGGCCTCATCGGTCGGACCCGTGACCGCCAGCGCCGCCCGGCGAGGCTTCAGCTCGAGGGCCTGATCCCAGTGGACGACTGGCTCCGACACGCCCACGCCGAATGGTCCGACCGCCTCGACCGTCTCGAGGCCCATCTCGCCGCCCAATCAGAAGCAACCACTACAAAGGAGAACCCCCATGCCTGAGACCCATGCCGCCGTGGATCTCCGATCCGCAACCTCGACCAAACAGCTCGTCCTCAAGCGCACCATCAAGGCCTCGCCGGAGCGGATCTTTGACGCCTTCACCGACCCGGACCAGCTCAAGAAATGGTGGTGGCCCAACGGCTTCACCTGCCCCGCAGCAGAGGTCGACCTTCGCGTCGGCGGGACGTACCGGCTCGCGATGGAGTGGCCGGGCTCCATCCCCACCGAGCAACAGTTCTCCCACCACATGGGTGGCGAGTACTACGAGATCGAGCGTCCGCACCGGCTCGTCATGAGCGGCCGGGCCGTCAACGACGAGCAGGGAGAGCTCTTCGCCACGCTCATCGAAGTGACCTTCGAAGCCCGGGATGGAGGCACCGCGCTCACCATCCGCCAGTCCTACTTCGAGCCCATGCCTCCCGCTGAGGCCATGGGCGGTGCCGAACAGGGCTGGTCCGAGCAGCTCGACAAGCTCGAGCGACTTCTAGCGGACTGAACGAGAGAGCGTAGCTCCCGAGCGGCGATAAGAACGGAGGGATCGCGAAGGCCAGAGTGGTTGCCGACATGTCCGTGTCGCTGGACGGCTTCGTGGCCGGCCCGCACGACGAGATAGAGCCGTGTTCTCCTGGTATGGCAAAGCTCAGCCAACCCCGCCCGACGCCACGACCAAGGCAGGT
>PLXL01000025.1 GCA_003153215.1 Candidatus Dormiibacterota bacterium | reverse complement strand
GCCCTTCAAGATCAAGGACCTCAGCGCCCGCATCCAGGCGATGCTGACGCAGTAGCGCGAAGTTGGGTCTTGCCAAGACCCGCTAAGCCGCGGAACATACCGCGGCAACCGGGATGGCCGCCATGGGGATGGGAGTTCCCGGCTCACGCGAGGTAGGCAGTCATGGCTACAGCTGTTGACGTCGGACTGTCCACGCTGGTGTCCGACACCGGTGCGGCCCGGGAGGGCCGGCCATGACAGTGGCCGCACAAGCCGGAGGTCCCCCGGGGGGCGCCGTCGACGAGGGCTTGAAGCGCGAGGTGGGCTTCCTGGGCCTGATGTGGGCCTCGGAGGGATCGATCATCGGTTCCGGATGGCTGTTCGGGGCCCTGACCGCGACCGTCATCGCCGGCCCCGCCGTGGTCTTCTCCTGGGTCATCGCCTCGGCCATCGTCATCCTCCTCGCCCTCATCCACGCAGAGTTGGGCGGGATCTTCAACGTCACCGGCGGGACCAGCCGCTTCCCCCACTACGCCTTCGGCAGCCTGGCCGGAGCGTCCTTCGGCTGGTTCTCCTACCTGCAGGCGGCGACCGTCGCCCCGGTCGAGGTCCTCGCCACCGTCCAGTACTTCTCGACGGTCTCGTGGGCCTCCAGCTGGTACGCCGGCAAGACCAACACCCTGAGCGGCGTCGGGATCGTCGTGGCGCTGGCTCTGTTGGTGATCTTCGCCGCCATCAACCTGATGGGCATCAAGTGGCTCTCGAGGACCAACACCTGGGTCACCAGCGTCAAGGTCTTCGTCCCGATCCTCGCCATCGTGGTGCTCGTCACCACTCACTTCCACTTCGGCAACTTCACTGCCGAGGGCGGATTCTTCCTCAAGGGGGCGAACGCGCCCAAGGTCATCATGGAGGCGATCCCGGCCGGCGGCATCGTCTTCTCCCTGCTCGGTTTCGAGCAGGCGGTGCAGCTCGGCGGTGAGAGCCGCAACCCCAAGCGGGACATCCCCCGCGCGGTCATCGGCGCGACCCTCATCGGCGCGGTGATCTACCTCCTGGTGCAGTTCGCCTTCATCGGCGCACTGGCTCCGGCCACCCTCGCCCACTCCTCCACCTGGGCGACCCTCGGGATCAACAACCCGTCGCTCGCCGCGTCCCCATACGCCACCCTGGCGACCATCGCGGGATTGGGCTGGCTGGCGGTGGTCCTCCGGATCGACGCCGTCATCTCTCCAGGCGGCACCGGACTCATCTACAACACCACCACCTCGCGCCTCTCCTTCGGCCTCAGCAAGAACGGGTACGTTCCCAAGATCTTCGAGGCGACCAGCAAGCAGAACAAGGTGCCGGTCTTCGGCATCATCATCGCGACCATCGTCGGCGCTCTCTTCCTACTCCCATTCCCGGCCTGGAGTTCGTTGATCGGCATCGTCACCGGCGCGTCGGTGCTGATGTACGCGGGTGCTCCGCTGTCGCTCGGCGCCCTGCGCTACTCCAAGCCGGCTCTCCGCCGTCCCTACCTGCTGCCCCTCGCGGTCGTCCTCTGCCCGCTGGCCTTCGTCTGCGCCAGCTTCATCGTCTACTGGGCTGGCTGGGGGACCTACAGCACTCTCATGGTGGCGGTCGCCATCGGATACATCCTGATGCTCATCTCCGCAGCTTTCAAGCTCAACCCCAACCAGCCCAAGATCGACTGGATCGCAGGGGTCTGGATCTTCCCGTACCTGATCGGGATGGGCATCATCTCCTTCTTCGGGCAGTTCGGCACTGGGGGGATCATCGGAGGAGTCGGTCCCTTCAAAAACTTCATGGTCGGCGGCACCGGTAACATCCCCGGCGCCTTCGCCATCCCCTTCTGGTGGGACCTCGTCATCGTCGCCGTATTCAGCCTGGTCATTTACTACACCGCGATGCACTTCCGGCTTTCGGAGGCCCAGGTGGATGAGTACGCCGCCCACCTCTACCCGCCGGAGGGCGCGACCACGCCCGAGACGGCCGAGGCTCTCTACTAACCGCCAACCTCCACCGCGGCGGGGCGTGCTGCGGCGGTTGCGCGTCTGGGAGGTGTGCCGGCCTTCCGGCTGGAGGCCCTCCTCCCGTCGGGCACTCAGGGCTCGAGGTCGGCGTATCCTTTGCGGCCGTAACCGTGCTTGCCCACGAGCGTTCGATGGGTGAGTGCCCGATCTGATGACAGGGTCGGAATGGGGGGCCGAGATGCGACGCTTCTGGATTGGCGGTATCGGTCCAATAGCCCTCGTCCTGGCGTCCTGCGGCTCGGCGACCCAGACCCCGACCGCCAGCCCGACGAGCCATCCAGCGAGCACCGGAACGCCAGCGCCGACCCCGAGTCCGACGCCGGCAGGGCCGCTCGCCGCCTGCCTCACCGCTCCTTCGGGTGGGACTTCCGCGCCCTGGGGCTTCGGCGTCACCGAGGGATCCCAGGTCGAGGTGCTCAGCACCAGCGGGACCGTGCTCAACACCGCGGCGGCCGCCACCTACCCCATCACGGTGCCCGTCCCCGTGGGGGTCGGCCAGGCCGGCATCTACCTCTATGACGAGAGCACCGGGGAGCTGACAGTCCTCGGCAAGAGCGGCGCGGCTCAGGACCTGGGGACGATCACCCCGACCGGGGGCTGGAACGGCGCCGACAGCATCAGCCTCGCGGAGTCCCCCAACGGCCAGTGCTGGGTCTTCGTCGTCAACTCCTACGGCACGAATCAGGCGGCCACATCGCAGATCTACGTGGGCGGAACCGGGGTCGCGCCAACGCTCGTCACCACGCTCACCCGCTCCAACACGGCCGGCGGCGGCTATCAGGCCCTGCGCTGGGACGCGTCGGGCGTGCTTCTGGGGGCGGACCCCACCGGGGTCGGCGGCGCCGGACCATTCATCGGCGAGGGTTACTCGCTCTCGACCGTGGTGCGCATGGATCCCCAGACGGGGGCGCTGTCCTCGCCGCTGTGCAGCAGCGGACGGTTCGCGGACGAGGCGGCGGACGGCACCCTCGCCTGCCTGACCGGTGTCGGTACGGACACCAAGATCCTGGTGACCCCGCCGGGCGGCTCGACCACCACCATCGACACCGGTTCGGACACGGCGGGGCTGGTCTCTTTCGTGGGTGGCTCCTCCTTCCTGACCTACTGCACGTCGGCCGCCGCCAGCAGCGGCTGGAGCGAGGCCCTCCTCTCGGTTGCGCTGGGCGGCTCGAGCCCCCCGCCGACGACGCTCATCCCCGACAGCGCCGGCGACGAGTTCGACGGTTCGCTGGCCTGGTTCAGGCTGGTGGGCACGACCTCGATCGCCGAGATCCTCGGGGGCTCGGGACCCACCTCGCTCGCCGAGGTCAACCTCACCACCGGCCAGGCCACGGACATCGCCCGCGCGGACAGCCTCCTCGGGGTGCTCTGAGCCGCAGCCGCCCTACGCCGGCGCCTCCGGCGCCCCCGGGCCCGACCCCGCCTCGAAGCGGCTGCCGTAGACGGCGAAGTAGCGCGCCTCCGGATGGTGGAGGACGATCGCGGCGGTCGACTGCTCCGGCACCAGCTGGTAGCCCTCGGTGAGGGTGACCCCGATCCGCTCAGCCGGCACGATCCGGAAGAAGACCTGGTGGTCTTGGAGGTCGGGGCAGGCAGGGTAGCCCCACGAGTAGCGGCGGCCCTGCTCCGGGCCGAGCCCCAGCTCGCGGCGGATGTGGGCGTGGATGTACTCCGCGGTGGCCTCGGCCATCTGGGTGGCGAAGCCGTGGATGCGGAGCATGTCGTCGTAGTCGCCCTTGACCTGGAGCTGGTTGGAGACCTCGCTGGCCCGAGGTCCGGTGGTCACCACCTGGAGCGCGATGACGTCACGCTCATTGCCCACCGCCAGCTCCCGCGGCCGCACGTAGTCGGCCAAGCAGAGGCGGTGCTGCTCGCCCTGACGCGGGAAGCTGAATCGCGCGATCTCGCGCTCGTGGTCCTCGGGGTCGAAGACGACGACGGAGTCGCCCTCGGCGAGCGCCGGCCAGTAGCCGTAGACGGCCTGCAGGTCCAGCCAGCCCTCCCGCTGCGCCTCGCGCATCGATCTCTCCAGGCGGGGCTCCAGCTCGGTGCGCACCAGCTCGTCCCAGCGTTCCGGATCGTGGACGCCGCGGAACTGCCAGCTCATCTTGAAGAGCGAGTTGCGGTCGATGTGGGGATACACCGCCTGGACATTGATGCCGGTCACCACCTGGGGGCCCCAGAAGGGTGGCGTGGGGATGGGTGCGTCCGTCCGCGTGTCACTGCGCGCGTTCACCACGACCTTGGGCAGCTCCGCCTTGGCGGCCGCCTTCGCCCGCTCTTGCTCACGGAAGGCGTGCGCCTCGGCGCGGACACGCTCCACCAGGGGCGCGCGGCGCTCCGGATCGACGAGCTGGTCGCAGGTCTCCAGCCCCTCGAAGGCGTCCTTGCAGTAGAAGACACCGGGCTCGTAGGCCCGCTCTGGGTCGAGGTAGAGGATGCGCCGGCCGAATCCCCGGTTGATGGCGGCGCCACCGATGATCACGGGGTAGCCGAGACCGCGGCGGTCCAGCTCCTCGACCATCATCGGCATCTGCTTGCTGGTGCTGACCAGCAGCGCGCTCAATCCGATCACGTCCGCATCGACCTCGATGGCCTTCTCGACGATGGTCGTCATCGGCACCTGCTTGCCGAGGTCGTGGACGGTATAGCCATTGTTGCTGAGGATGGTCTTGACCAGGTTCTTGCCGATGTCGTGGACATCGCCGAAGACGGTGGCGAGCACCACCTGGCCCTTGGTGTACCCCTCGGTCCGGTCCAGGTACTGCTCTAGGTGGGCGACGGCGCGCTTCATCACCTCGGCGCTCTGCAGGACAAAGGGGAGGATCAGCTCCCCCGCCCCGAAGCGGTCACCGACGTCCTTCATGGCCGGGAGGAGGATCTCGTTGAGCAGGCTGACCGCGCTCCGGTCGCGGAGCGCCTCGTCGATGAGCGCCTCGATCCCCTCCTTGCGGCGGTGGAGGATCTGGGCGTGGATGCGCTCCGGTGCGGCGAGCCCGGCGAAGGGGTCTACCTTCTCAGCCCCGACCCGTTCGGTCACCCCCGAGAAGTGGTCGATGTAGCTGGAGAGCGCATCCGCCCGCCGGTTGAAGATGAGGTCCTCGGCGAGCTGGCGGCGCTCGTCGTTCACCTCCGCGTAGGGGACTGTCTGAGCGGGGTTGATGATGGCCGCGTCGAGGCCGGCCTCGACGCAGTGGTAGAGGAAGACGCTGTTGAGCACCGCCCGGGCCGGCGGGGTCAGACCGAACGAGACGTTGCTCACGCCAAGCGAGGTGAGCACCCCGGGCAGCTCCCGCTTGATGAGGCGGATGCCTTCGATCGTCTCCACCGCGGAGTCGATCCACTCGGCGTCCCCCGTCGCCAGGGTGAAGGTGAGGTCGTCGAAGAGTAGCTGGTGGGGCGCCAGCCCGTACTCCTCGCAGGCGATGTCGCGGATGCGGCGTGCCACCTCGACCTTGCGATCGCGGGTTCGGGCCATCCCCTGCTCGTCGATGGTCAGGGCGATGACGCACTGCCCGTGGTCGCGGACCAGGGGCAGCAC
>PLXL01000043.1:2361-3399 GCA_003153215.1 Candidatus Dormiibacterota bacterium | reverse complement strand
TCGCGTCGCGGCTCGGGGACGAGGAAGTCGGGGCGCCTCTCGAGCTGTTCGAGGAGGCGGCCCTGGAAGTCGCTCAGACGGAGGAAGTAGTTGTCCTCCTCCACCAGCTCGACCGGGCGCTCGTGGACCGGGCAGAGCCCCGCGACCAGCTCCTTGTCGGAGTAGTAGCGCTCGCAGGAGGGGCAGAGCCAGGCCCGGTACCAGCCCTTGTAGATGAAACCGGCGTCGTGGACCGCCTGCATCAGACGATCGGTGCTGCGCCGGTTGGCGTCGCCGCTGGTGCGCACGAAGGCGGTGTAGTCGATGTCCAGCGACGCCCAGAGGGAGCGGAACCTCTCCGCCTGGGAGGCGACGAACTCCTCGGGGCTCACGCCCCGGTCCCGAGCGGCCCGGAGCACGGACTGGCTGTGCTCGTCGGTCCCGACCGTGAAGCGGACGTCGTCGCCGCGCAGCCGGTGATGGCGGGCGAGCACGTCGCAGCCGACCTTCTCATAGACGTGGCCGAGGTGGGGGTCCCCGTTGACGTAGTCGATGGCGGCGGTGACGTAGAAGGTGCTGCTCATGTCCCGATCACGACTGTGCACTCGCCCCGCGGGGGCTGCCGGCGTAGCTCCTCGGCCAGCTCCCGGGCGGTGCCGCGGTGGAAGGTCTCGTGGACTTTAGTCAATTCCCGGGCGAGCACGAGCGGCCGCTCGCCGAGAAGCGGCTCGATCAGCTCCAGGGTCTTGGCCAGCCGGTTGGCGGCCTCGAAGAGAACCACCGGCACACCCAGCCCGAGGGCCGCCTCGACCGTGCGGCGCAGCCTGCCGGGGGAGCGCGGCGGGAAGCCCAGGAAGACGAAGCCACCGCCCCCGCCCAGCCCGCTGCCGCTCACGGCGGCGGTGACCGCGCTCGGGCCGGGGACCACGGTGACCGTGATCCCAGCCCGGTGGGCGGCGGCGACCAGCCGGCTGCCAGGGTCGCTGATCGCGGGCGTGCCGGCGTCGGTGCAGAGGGTGAGGCGCTGGCCGGCCTCCAGCCTGGCCAGCAGGGCGGGGA
>PLXL01000043.1:0-2352 GCA_003153215.1 Candidatus Dormiibacterota bacterium | reverse complement strand
AGCGGCCCCAATCGCGGGGGTAGCGGAAGTCGCGGTCGATGGTCCGGTTGGAGAGCTTGGCGATGAGCGGCGGCCGGCGCTTGTACTGGCTGTCCCTGACCCGGCGGTGGATCTGCTTGACGAAGGCATCGTCGTAGCCGAGCGCGTGCAGCTCGGCCCGGGTGCGCCGCTCATCGATCATCTGGTGGAGCAGCTGGTCGACCGCCGCGTACTCGAAGCCGAGCTCGTCCTCGTCCGACTGGCCCTCCCAGAGGTCGGCGGAGGGCGCCTTCTCGATCACCGCCAAGGGCAGCCCGAGATGGCGGGCGAGGGCGAAGATCTGGGTCTTGTAGAGGTCGCCGAGCGGATTGAGGGCGTGGGCCATGTCGCCGTGGATGGTCCCGTAGCCGAGCAGCAACTCAGTCTTGTTGGACGTCCCGACAACGAGCGCGGCCCGCGCCAGCGAGAGGTCGTAGAGGATCGACATCCGCTCGCGCGCCATCTTGTTGCCGCGGCGGGTGCGGTCGGCGTCCGGGTGGCGATCGAAGTAGGCGTCGATCTGGGGCGAGATGTCGACGACCAGCGGGGTGGTCCCGAGCTGAGCTGCGACCAGGCGGGCGTCGCGCTCCGACGCGGGGCTGCTCGCCCGGTAGGGCATCATCACCGGGATCGCGTTCTCCGGCCCGAGGGCCCGGCAGACCACGGCCAGGGTGAGCGCGGAGTCGATGCCCCCGGAGAGGCCGACCACGCCGCGCTCGAAGCCGACCTTGCGCACCTCTTCGCGGACAAATCCGGTCAGGATCTCGGTGACCAGGGCGCAGTCGACGGCCAGCGCGCCGGCCGGGGCGGCGTGGCTCAACCCGGCCGCGGTCTCAGTCACGTTCGCGGCGGTGCAACCGCCGGCTCTCGGCGTCGACGATGTCGTGGCGCTCGTCGCGGAGCATGGGGTTGGCGATCCGGGCCCTCCGGAGGGCGGCGAGGTCGAGGCGGTGCAGGAGCATCGCCTCGTCGCGCCCGGCCGGCTCGCCGACCAGGTGCCCCTCGGGGTCGACGACCCGGGAGCCTCCCCAGAAGTTGATGCCGTCCTCGTATCCGACGCGGTTGCAGTAGACGACGTAGACGGTGAAGAGCTGGGCGTAGGTGCGCGTGATCACGTCGTAGCTCTGCGCGGTGCCGAGCTCTGACCCCTGTCCCACCCCCCGGCCCGGCGACGCCGACGGGCAGATGATGAGGTCGACGCCGTCGCGGGCGAGCAGGTACGCGGAGCTCGGGTGCCAGAGGTCCTCGCAGATGAGCAGGCCGGTCCGCCAGGGGCGGCGCGGTCCGGCGGAGCGGAGCGGCGCCTCGAAGGCCCGGAACCGGTTGCCGGCGGCGAGATCCCGGGCCTCGTCGAAGAGGCCATAGGTGGGCAGGTACACCTTGCGGTGGACGTGGACGACCGCGCCCCCCGAGAGGTAGAGGGCCGCGTTGTGGAAGCGGTGGTCGTCGCTCTCCAGGATGCAGCCGACCACGGCGTCCACCTCCCGGGACGCCTCGGCGAGGGCCTGAATCTCCGGGCTGTCGAGGCGCAGGGCGGTCTCGGTGACCAGGTCCTTGAGAAAGTACCCGGTGAGCGAGAGCTCGGGGAAGACCACCAGGTCCGCTCCGCCCGCGGCGGCAGCGCCGATCAGCTCCAGGTGNNGCGCGGTCTTCACCATGGGGTCGATTCTCCGCCATCGACGGTCCCGCCGACGAATTCGGCAACCCGCGCGGCCACCCCCGAGACCGGCTCGCGCGCCACGTTGGCCGGCGGCAGCGCCTCCAGGAAGCGTCGCGCGTAGTCCCGGCTCTGCAGGCGGGAGTCGGCGATCACCACCACGCCCCGATCGGTGCCCGAGCGGATCAGCCGGCCGAATCCCTGGCGCAGCCGGATGACCGCCTCGGGGAGCACGTAGCTCCCGAATGGATCACGCATCTCGGCGGTACGGGCACGGACCAGCGGGTCGGTGGGGACGGCGAAGGGGAGCTTGGCGATGATCACGCACTGGAGGGCGTCGCCGGGGACGTCGATCCCCTCCCAGAAGGTGCTGGTGCCGAGCAGCAGGGTGCGGGGGTTCTCGACGAAGGAGGCCAGGAGCTGGCGCCGGGTGCCGTCGAGACCCTGGGCGACGACGGAGATCTGGGTGCCCGCAAGCCGCCGCCCGACCAGGTCGCGGACTCGGCGGAGCGCCCCGTACCCCGTGAAGAGGCCGAGGGTGCGGCCACCCAGCCGCCGCCCGATGCCGGCGGTGATGGCTGCCAGCGCCTGCTCGTATTCGGGATCGTCGTAGGGAGGGATGTCGGTCACCACGATGCAGAGGGCCTGGTTCAGGTAGTCGAACGGCGACGGCAGGG
>PLXL01000163.1 GCA_003153215.1 Candidatus Dormiibacterota bacterium | reverse complement strand
GGCGCCCCCGAGGAAGGGGAGAGGCTCGGCGATCCCGTAGAGGGCACCGAGCACGCCGGCTCCGAAGGCACCCCCGCCGGCCTCGAAGAGGCCACCGACGCCCATCGTCCGGCCACGCAGTGAGGCCGCCGTCGACTCGCTGATGACGGCGAAGAGGGATGGCTCCACGACCATGACGGCGAGCGACTCGACCGTTCCCACCGCGAGGATCGGGAGGATGTTGCGGAGCCACGGGTAGGTGGAGGCGCATCCGGCCACCACGCAGAGCGCGGCGGGCACCAGCAGCCGCCGATCGGCGCGATCACTCAGCCGGCCGGCCTTGCCGGTGAGCAGGAGAATGGGCACCGCGAAGAACGAGATGGAGAGCCCGATGACCAGGCTGTCATAGCCGCGCGCATTCAGAAACTGCGGCCAGACGACGTCGTACATGCTGAACATCGTTCCTGCTGCCGCCAGGGCCAGGCTCGGGACGAGCAGCGCGGGGCGGAGCCACCACCAGCGCCGTGCCGGCGGGGTGGCCGGAGCCGGAGTCGTGGCCGGCGCATGAGAGCCGTCCCGCGTCGCGGAGGGCGCCGGTGCGGGTGGTGACGCGGCGATGTCGGCGCCGCGGGTCTCGGGCATCCGGATGACCGCCCCGATGCCGAGCAGAACGGCGACGCCTGAGGCCGCGAAGATCCCCGAGTACTCCCANNGCGGCGCGGAGGGCGGGGACGTAGGCGCCGCCGCTCGCTCCCTGCCCGACCCGCAGCAGGGCCAGCAGCCAGAGCGGTCCCAGGTTGAGGAAGAGGCCGCCGGAGAGCGCCGCGTAGAGGAGCCGGCTTCCGATCAGCACCGGCTTGCGCCCGATGCGGTCGACGAGGTGCCCCGCCGGCAGCTGGACCAGCGTGCTCGCCACCAGGGGGCCGGCTACGAAGAGGGCGATGTCGGCGGAGCTGCCGCCGTGGGCGCGGACGTACAGGGGCACGACGGGGAAGAGGGCGGCGATGCCGGTGAACATCACCAGCTGGCCGAGCAGCAGTCGGTGAGCGGGTTCGAGGCGGCGCGTCAGGAGCGCCCGGAGGATTTCGAGCACAGCCGGCCCATGATGGCATCGGCGTGGAGGTTTGCCCGCCGACTCCTGGAGCTACGCCTCCTCCCCGGCGTCAAACGCGGTGCCGTGAAGGTGTGGCATCCCCTCCTCGACTGCAAAGCGCGTCTCGCAGATCGGGCACTCCACGAAGGGCGCCAGCTCGTCGTCGAGGGGCGGCAGCATCTGGGTGCTGCACTGGGGGCAGACCAGCACCTGGGGCTCGACGTCCTCATCGCGCTGCATCAGATCGGCCGCCTGGATCAGGTCGATGGCCACCGACTGGCACTCCGCGCAGACGAAGGCGGCGAGGCTGTCGTCGTGCTCCAGGTAGCGCGCTTGCGAGTCGACGTAGACCGGGGCGTTGAGCGCCTCGAAACGACCCCCGGTGCAGCCACTCGGACAGCGGAGATCGCGGCGGCGCATCTCAGCGCGGCCGGAGCAGCTGGGCCAGCCGGGCGACGGGCGGGTCCTGGCCGGCGGTGACGTAGGCGGTGACGACGACCGACAGCACCATCACCTTGAGCGCCTGCACCCACGAGGTGGTGTCGCGGCCCCCGACCAGGGCGGCGACCGCAGCCCCCTCGATGGCCGCTGCGATGGCGCCCGCGAGGTCGCGCGGGGCCACCAGCGAGTAGGCGGGCAGCCGCCCCAGGGCTCCCCGCACCTCGGCCTCGATACCTGAGGCGAAGTGCGTCCTCAACTCCTGGCAGCGAGCCTGGAGCGCGGGATTGGAAAGGCTCAACATCGAGACGTCGAGCAGTGCCCGCCACAGCTCCGGGCGGCGCGCGCACCGGTCGGCGGCGGCGTCCAGCGCCGCCACGAGCCGCTCCAGGGGGTCGTCGATGCCCGCGACCGCCGCCGCCGCCGCCTCGCTCATCTGCCGGTCGAGCTCCCCGACCACTGCCAGCAGCAGCTCGTCCTTGGATTCGAAGTAGTAGTGGAGGAGACCGGGGGCGACGCCCGCTTCGCGTGCGATCTCCTTCATCGAGGTGTCCGCGCAGCCCTGGCGGCCCAGCACGGTGGCCGCCGCCCGGACGATCTCGCCCCGCCGTCGCCGGCTGATCGCCGCCCGGCCGCTCACGCTTCTTGCCGCCGGGNNCCCCGCGGCGCTCAGCCGTCGAGGACGGACTTCGGGTGGAAGGCGAGGCCGAACGCGCCCGGCCCGGCGTGGCAGCCGAGCACCGCCCCCACCTCCACGATGGTGGGCAGCTCACCGGTGACAGCCGCGATCTGAGCAGCGACCGCGTCGGCGTGCTGGGGGCTGGCGGCGTGGGCCACCGCGGCCTTGGTCGGTCCCCACTCGGGGACCATGGATGCCAGTTCCTGCACCAGGCGCTTCAGCGCCCGCGGGTAGGTGCGAACCCGTTCGACCACGTCGATCTTGCCGTCGTGGATGCCGAGGATGGGCTTGATGTCGAGGACGGTGCCGAGGAGGGCCTGGGCGCCGCCGATCCGACCGCCGCGATGGAGGTACTCGAGGGTCTCCACGGTGAAGACGAGCTGCTGCGTGGCCACCAGACGGTCCAGGGCGGCGACGATGTCGTCCGCTCCGCCGCCCCGGTCCCGGACGGCGATGGCCGCCTGCACCGCGTTGGCGTGGCCGGGGCCGACCGATCGGGTGTCGATCACCCGGATGTCGAGATCGGGGAGGGAGCTGCGCGCCTGCAGGGCCGAGCCGACTGTTCCACTCAAGTCGCTCGAGATGGTGGTGCAGATGATGGTGCCGCCATCAGCCCCCAGCCGGGAGAAGACCGCGGCGAAGTCGCCCGGGGGCGGTTGGGACGTCCGGGGGTGAGGCCCGCCGGCGCGCATCCGCTGGTAGAACTCGGCGGTGGACATCTCCACCTGATCACGGAACTCCTCGTCGCCGAAGAAGACCCGCAGCGGCACCACCGCGACCTCGTGGGCGGCCGCGTAGGCGGCGTCGAGGTCGGCGGTGCTGTCACACACGAGGTGGATCAGGCTCACTGAGGGTCCGATCCTAACCGTCTGGCACTCGGGAACTGTCGAAAGCGCGGCGATCCCGCCATCCGGGTCACGTGCCTTTCACGTCTGCACCGCCGAGGCCGGATGGTAGAAGAGGCCGAAGGCGCCCGGCCCGACGTGGCAGCCGAGCACGGGGCCGACCTCGACGATCTGCGGGGGCTCCCCGGTGACGGCCGCCACCTTGGCCGCGAGCGCCTCGGCGCCCTCGCGGTTGTCGGCGTGGGCCAACGTGGCCACGGTCCGGCCCCAGACCCGGACGGCCGNNCGCCCGCCGCGCCGGAGGTACTCGAGGTTCTCGACGGTGAAGACGAGGCGCTGCGCCGCCTTCAGCCGGTCGATGGCGGCCACGATGGCGTCAGCGCTGCCGCCCCGGTCGCGGATGGCCACGGCCATGGCCAGCGCGGCACCGTGGGCCGGCCCGCAGGACTTCGTTTCGACGACCCGGATGTCGAGGTCGGGCAGGGACTGGCGCGCCTGCATCGCCGAGCCGGCGGTGCCGCTCAGATCGGAGGAGATGGTGGTGCAGACCACGGCGCCGCCGTCACTCCCCAGCCGCTCGAAGACCTCCGCGAACACCCCCGGCGATGGCTGGGAGGTCTGTGGGTGGGGCCCGCCGGCGCGCATCCGCCGGTAGAACTCCCTGGTCGACATCTCCAACTGGTCGAGGAACTGCTCCTCCCCGAAGATGATGCTGAGCGGGACCACCTCCACGTCGTGGGCGGGGTAGTAGGCGAGGCCGAGGTCGGCGGTGCTGTCACACACCAGGTGCACGCGTTTCACTGCGGCACCGATCCTACCCGTCGCGCCGCTCATGCCGTGGTCGCGCGCCCCCGGCGTTGCGCGTCACAATCGGCCTCGATGCTGCTCGCCATCGACGTCGGCAACACCGACACCGTCGTCGGTGTCTTCGACGGGAGCCGGCTGGTCACCGATTTCCGGTTGCACACCGAGCCCCGGGCGACCGGCGCCGAGCTGGGGCTGGTCGTCGTCTCCCTGCTGCGCTCGGCCGGGCTGGAGCCGGAGGCGATATCGGCGGTCGTGGTCAGCAACGTGGTCCCCGACCTCTCCCGGAGCATCGACGAGCTCTCCCGCCAGCGCTTCGGCCATCCCCCTCTCATCGTCGGGCCGGGGGTCCGGACCGGCATCCGCATCCACTACGACGACCCGTCGCTGGTCGGAGCCGATCGGATCGCCAATGCCATCGCCGCCCAGCACCTCTACGGCGGTCCGGCCATCATCTGCGACTTCGGGACCGCCACCACCGTCGACGCCATCGACGCCGCCGGCGACTACCTGGGCGGCGCCATGGCCCCCGGTCTCATGGTCAGCCATGACGCCCTGGTGGAGCGGGCGGCCCGGCTCTCGCGCGTCGAGCTGGCAGCACCCGAGACCGTCCTCGGGCGCAACACCCGAGCCTCGATGCAGGCCGGCCTGGTCCTCGGCTACGCCGGCCTCGTGGAGGGGTTGGTCGTCCGGATGCGTCGCGAGATGGAGGGCGAGCCCAAGCTGATCCTCACCGGGGGCCTCGCCCCGCTGATGGCCGGCCTCATCCCCGGGGTCCACGCCGTCGACGAGCGCCTGACGCTTGTCGGACTCCGCCTCATCCACGAGCTGAACGCCGCCTGACGGGTCCACACGCACCCTGAGCCGGCCGTCCGGGCGCGGCTCGCCACCTACCATGACCCGCATGACCATCGCCGGCCGCGCGCCGGGCGCACCGTCCTCGCCGCCCACCGCCCCCGCCCCTCTCCGCGTCGGCGGCCTGGAGCTGGACTCGCCGGTGCTGATCGCCCCCATGGTCGGCATCACCGACGGCCCCTTCCGGCGGCTCGCCCGGGAGTTCGGGGCCGGCCTGGTCTCCGCCGAGATGACCGCCGCCGAGCCGGTGGTGCGCCGCATCCCCCGGACCCTGGAGCTGCTCACCTTCGATCCCGCGGTGCGCCCGGCCGCCGCCCAGCTGGTCGGCTGTGACCCCGCGCTGATGGCCGAGGCCGCCGCCATCTGTGTCGAGCGGGGGGCGTCGG
>PLXL01000120.1 GCA_003153215.1 Candidatus Dormiibacterota bacterium | reverse complement strand
CCCACCAGCACTCATCCCGACTCGGACCAACCGGTCCGGTGGTGGGACTGACACCGTCAGGGTCCGGTGCAATCACCAGGAAGCCGGGGTCAGTCGGGGATCTCCGCCAGCGCGGAGGTGACCTTCGCGGTCGTGGTCGTCGTTGGGGTTACGCGGGGGCCCAGGGCGGAGGCACCGAGCAGGATCAGTCCGCCGATTGCCAGGATCAGGACCAGCACCTGCCAGTTGCTCTGAACGGTGACGGCGAGGACCAGGGCCAGGGCCGCGCCGCCGGACATCCCGAGGTAGCGGCTGGTCGAGACCGCGCCCTGGATGCGTCCAACCGTGTCCGGGGCCTGGCTCTGGACCACCACCCCGCCCTCGATCTGGGCCAGGCTCGCCATCGCGGTGCTGGCAATGAGGATGAGGAGGTCCGCCGCCGGCGCTCCGGCGATGGCCACGGCGCCAATGCCGGCGATCTCGCAGGCGATCCCGGGCAGGATGACCCCCGGACGGCGGAGCGGCGGCCAGAGAACGATCAGCGAGCCCGCGATGCTCCCTAGTCCCACGCACGCGTAGAGGAGGCCGGCGTCCGCCGAGTTGCCAAACCTCTGCGAGGCAAGTGCCGGCAGAGCCGCCTGCAGGGCCGTGATGGCCACCGTGGAGGAGAAGGCACCCAGAGCGATGATCCGGAGCATCCGCTGGCGCAGCACGGCGGTGAAGCCGTCGAGCGCGGCGCCCCGGAGGCTGAGCCGGCGCGAGACGCCCGCGGGGAGAGCCGGCAGCGAGACGAAGAGGATGGCTGCGACAGCGAACGTGGCGGCGTCGGTCAGCACCAGCGGCACCGCCCCGAGCGAGGGCAGCAGCAGGGCACCGATCGCTGGCGAGACCAGCATCGCCCCGCCGCTCAGGCCTATGTACACGAGGTTGAGGGTGTGTCGATTCTCGCCGGTGCCAAGCCTCGCCATCACCGCGGCGGTCAGCGGCTGCCACGACCCGCCGACCAGTTGGGACAGCCCCGCCAGCACGTAGACCGACCATAGGGCGCGGTCGAGACCAAGGGGGATCGCCAGGGCCGCAGTGATCGCCCCCTGGGTCAGCGCCGCTCCGAGGATGCCCAGACGCGGACTGACCAGGTCACCGAGCGGGCCACCCAGCCAGGCGCCCACAGGACGCGGAGCCACGCGGACCAAGAAGTAGCCGGCGGTCGCCGCATAGCTGCCGGTCTCGCGGTAGAGCACCACCGCGAGTGCGAACGTGGTCAGCCAGTCCCCGAAAGCGGAAACACCGACCCCGGCCAGAAAACGAACCGACGAACCCCGGCGCATCGGCAGATTCTCCGCTCCTCTGGCGGTCAACAACGAGCGTGCCTAGCCGGCGACCGGGCCGGCACCCTCGCTGGGCACTCCTCAGTCAGGGAGTGCTGGGCGCACCGACCGACTACCAGTTATTCGTGTGGTACATCGACATCCCTCGATTCCCGAGGCCGGAGGATCCGGGCCTCTTTCATGCGGAAGTATGCTCCAGCGGGGTCGCGCTTGTGAAGGGCCGGTTGCATATCGGCAACGGTGCTGTTGCCCCCCCCCAATTCACGCCCGGTGGCGCGGCGGGTGTCAGCACGGGTTCGTTACACCGCCGTCACATCCGCGAGTCGGCACGTTCTCGGCTTGGTGAGGCTCGTTTGATCAGTTCCCGGTGTCCGCTTGCGACGTCCTCACCACGACGCGGTCACATCGCGGCCATCCCGTGCCTCACGTCGTAGGCTTGCGCCGTGGCCGAAGGTGTGGCGACGCGCGTGCGCCCCGCCCTCGCACGGCTCGGTCGTGCCCTTTGGGCGTTGCCACAGTGGGCACCGACTCGACCGGTGCGGGTGCGGCTTCCTCTTGTGGCCTTCGTCATAGCCACCTGGCTCGGGGCCGGGTTGCTCGCCCTCACGGTGATGCCGTGGAACCGCGACTGGGTCGCCGCGGCGGTTGCAGGGCCTCTGGTCGCCGCCATGGCCGCCTACGCCATTCCCAGCTTCGGCGGAGTTCAGGGTCGTTGGTCGGCATCAGGGTTCTTTCACCTCGCCTTCAGCTTCGCCATCGGGCCTCCCGCGATCCTCGTCATGGCCGTCGGCGAATCGGCCGGCTCGGCGGTGCGGAGGCGGCCCGGGGCCTTCCGCACGATCTTCAACGTCGGGGACCACTTCTTGGCGGACACTGCCGCATGGCTTGTCTTCACTCACGCGGTCGGGCAGGGGCCGGGGGTGATAACTCTCGCCCTCGGGGGTGCTGCTGGAGCGGTCGCCGAGTCACTGGTCAACGTCAGCCTCCTCGCCACCGTCGTGTCGTTGGCGGGAGAACCGTCGGAGTTGCGCAGATGGCTGCTAAGTCTCGCCAACAACGCGTCGATCGCCCTTCTCTTTGGGATCACCGCCGCCGGGGCGACCCTCCTCTACCATCGGGAGGGAACCTTCGGGATCGTCACTCTGCTCCTGCCCCTCGCGCTGGTTCAGGGGTCGCTGGTCACGCTCGCGCGGCGCACTCACGAGCAGGTTCAGGCCCAGGAGGCGCAGCGTCGTGAACGGGAGGGGCTCCTTCGGCGCGAGGCGCAGGCCCTCCGACGAGCAGGGGACGCCTCGGAGGTCGAGCGCAAGAGGATCGCTGCCGACCTCCACGACAGCGTCATCCAGGACGTCTCCGGTCTCTACATCCGCTCCAGCGCCCTGCTTGGGCGCCTCTCCGACGGAGACGCCGACATCTGGTCACGAGAGCGGGTGGAGGCCTTTCTGAACTACACGCGTGAACTGGCGGGAGAGGCCGTCCAGGAGCTGAGGACGCTCATGATCGAGCTGGCGCCGCCGCTCCTCGACGAGGAGGGACTGGCGTCAGCCCTCCGGCAGCTGCTCACCCGGCTCGACCGAGAGCAGATCTCCTGGGTCCTCGAGTGCACCGAGGAGCGCCTCGATCAGCGGCACCAGCGGCTCGTCTACCGCGTGGTGCAGGAGGCACTGCGCAACGTCATCCAGCATGCCCAATGCCACAGCGTGTGGGTGACCGTGCGCCCCCAGGGCGGTCGGCTGGTCGCCTCGATCCGGGACGACGGCCGGGGGTTCTCCGCTGCGGAACGGGCTGACCGTCGCAAGAAGGGCCACGCCGGCCTCGGCCTGCTGGGGCAGACCGTCCGCGATGGGGGCGGCGAGCTGACCATCACGTCGGTTCGCGGCAAGGGCACCACCCTCAAGCTGGTGATCCCGATGCTGCCGCCACCGCCGCCGGACGAGGCGGAGAGCGACGACGATGCCCCGTCCCCCGCACCCCCCGTGACCTTCATCGGCCACGAGCATGTCGACGAGGAAGACCCCGACGGCCAGGCCGCGGAGCCCAGATCGTCCGTCACCGGGAGGTCCGGCGTTCGCAAACCCCCGGAACGTATTCAGGAGACGTCCGCCCCGGGTCCCTGACGGCTGGCGCGTAACGGACCAAGTGGTCATCCGGCCCGGGTCTTGG
>PLXL01000178.1 GCA_003153215.1 Candidatus Dormiibacterota bacterium | reverse complement strand
GCAGCGGATCGTGCCCGACGTGGACCGCTTCGTCTGCGAGCTGAAGATCGACGGCCCGGCCATGTCGCTCACCTACCGCGACGGCGAGCTGGTGACCGGGGCGACCCGGGGCGACGGCGTCGAGGGCGAGGACGTCACCGCCAACGTGCGCACCATCCGCTCCATCCCGGTGCGCCTCCGCAGCGTCGCCGACGGGCTGCCCCGCGAGTTCGAGGTGCGCGGCGAGGTGTACATGCCCAAGCCCAGCTTCGCGGCCCTCAACCAGCAGCTCGAGGAGGACGGCAAGCAGACTTACGCCAACCCGCGCAACGCCGCGGCGGGGGCGGTGCGCCAGCTCAACCCGATGGTGACCGCGAACCGGGGTCTGCAGACCTTCATGTATCAATTGGACCCCCCCGGTCCGGCCCGCTCCCAGACCGAGGTCCTGGCCCTGCTCGGGGAGATGGGCTTCCGGGTCAATCCCAATTGCCGGGAGGTGGACGGCGAAGGGATCGCCGCCTATCTCGGGCACTGGAAGGACGCCCGCCACGACCTCGACTACGGGACCGACGGTGTCGTCATCAAGGTCGCAGAGCGAGAGATCCAGGCCGAGCTGGGGGCGGTGTCGCGGGCGCCCCGCTGGGCGATCGCGTACAAGTTCCCGCCCGAGGAGCGGGAGACGCGGGTGCAGGACATCCTGGTCAACGTCGGGCGCACCGGGACCTGCACCCCGGTCGCCTTCCTGGAGCCGGTGCTGATCGCCGGCTCGACGGTGCAGCGCTGCACCCTGCACAACGAGGACGAGGTGGCCCGCAAGGACGTCCGCGCCGGCGACACCGTGGTCGTCCACAAGGCGGGCGACGTCATCCCCGAGATCGTCCGGGTGGTGCTGGAGAAGCGCCCCGGGGACGCCGCCCCCTGGGTGCCTCCGACCACCTGCCCCGTCTGCGGCTCCGAGCTCGTCCGCGAGGAGGGGGAGGTCGCCCGCCGCTGTGTCAATCCGCTCTGTCCCGCGCAGCGCTGGGAGCGGCTNNGACCGCTTCGCCGACCGCTCCGCGGACAACCTGATCGCGAGCATCGCCGCTCGCCGGCGGGTGCCGCTGCACCGGCTGCTCAACGCCCTCGGCGTGCCGCACGTGGGTGAGCACACCGCCCTGGTGCTCGCCAACCACTTCCGGTCGCTGGAGCGGCTGGCGGAGGCTGGTGAGGAGGACCTGCTGGAGGTGGAGGGTTTCGGGCCCAGCATGGCCGCCGCGGTCGCCCGCTGGTTCCACGGCGAGGACGGCNNCCGAGGAGCGCATCCGCCGGCTGGGTGGCAACCCCGGCTCCAGCGTCAGCCGCAAGACCCACACCGTGGTCGCCGGCCCCGGCGCCGGCTCCAAGCTGGAGAAGGCGCAGCGGCTGGGGGTCCGGGTGATCGACGAGGCCGCGTTCCTCGAGGAGCTGGAGGCGGCGGAGCGTGCACCCTCCTGAGGTCCGGGTTGAGCGCCATTTTGCTGCGGTTGTTGCGGCCCCTCCCCGAGATTGAGAGTCACCTGGCGCCACTGCTTCGGAGGGCTGCAGGTCGGGTGAAGGAGGCCACAAGAAATCATGGGCAGTGCGGACGAAGCAAAGGGCAGAGTCAAGGAGGCTCTGGGCGACCTCACCGACAACGACAAGCTCAGGCAGAAAGGCGGGATCGACCGGGCAAAAGGCCAGGTCAAGGACGTGGTCGATAAGGCTGCGGACAGAGCAGCGGGCAAGGATTAGGGACAGTCCCCCAAGGTCCCCAGCTCCTCTGCGTGCCCGCTCCGGCGATACAGTGACCCGGTGGCCACCACGGAGCGCCCGGCCCGGCTGATCGACAACCCCGATCTTCTGCGCGAGCGGCTCCGGGCCGCCCCGCAGGGCCCCGGGGTCTACGTCATGCGCGACCTCGCCGGCCGGGTGGCCTACGTCGGCAAGGCAGCGGTGCTGCAGAACCGGCTCCGCTCCTACTTCACCGGGATGCCGAGCCTGCCCGATCGGACACGCCGGCTGGTTGAGGGCGTCTTCGACTTCGAGGTGATCGCCTGCGCCAGCCCGCGCGAGGCTCTGATCCTCGAGAACACCCTCATCAAGCGCCACCGCCCGCGATTCAATGTTCGACTCAAAGATGACAAGAACTATCTGTACCTGAAGATCCCGCTGCCCGGCGCGCCGGACACCCACGCCCCCGGCACCGCCCGGGAGAAGCTGAGGGCACCCCGGGGCGAGGCCGGGCAGCGCGCGACGCTCTTCCCCCGGCCCTACTACACGCGCAAGGTGCAGCGCGACGGGGCGCGCTACTTCGGTCCCTACACGAGCGCCCAGTCGCTGCGCACCACGGTTCGCTCGCTGCGCACCATCTTCCCCTTCCGCACCTGTGGCGATGAGGTCTTCCGCAGGGGCCGGGTCTGCCTCGACTACCACATCAGGCGCTGCAGCGGACCCTGCGAGGGGCGGATCGACGAGGCCGGGTACGCCCATCTCCTGGAGCAGGTCGAGACCTTCATGGAGGGCCGGAGCCCAGTTCTCGCCGACGAGCTGCGCCAGCAGATGGAGGAGGCGGCGACCTCCCTCGACTACGAGCTGGCGGCACGCTTCCGTGATCGTCTCCGGGCCATCGACCGGATCAGCGAGCGGCAGGATGTCCTGAGCGGCCGGCGCGGAGACCACGACGCCGTCGCCATCGTCGTCGAGGCGGGGCGGGGGATGGCGGCGGTGCTCACCGTCCGCGGCGGCCGGGTGATCGGTTCGGAGACCCACGAGGTCGAGGGCGTTGCCGACCGCTCTCCGGCGGAGTGCCTGAGCGCCTTCCTCCCTCAGTTCTACGGCGGGTCGCCTCAACTTCCCCGGACCATCGTCATCTCGGACGCCACCGAGGACCTCGTCGACATCGCCGACTTCCTCTCCGGGGAGCGGGGAGGCCCCGTCGACGTCCGCGTCCCGCAGCGGGGCGAGCTGCGCCGGCTGGTGGAGCGAGCCCGCGAGACCGCCCTCGCCACCCTCCGTCAGCAGCGCGTCGTCGAGGACTTCGACGCCGAGCGGACCGAGGCGCTGCTCGCCGACCTCGCCACCCGGCTCGACCTGGAGAGCCCGCCGCGCCGGATCGAATGCTACGACATCAGCAACACCATGGGCACCAACTCGGTGGGGGCGATGGTCGTCTTCGAGGACGGCCGGCCCCGTCCCGGCGACTACCGGCA
>PLXL01000115.1:7111-14455 GCA_003153215.1 Candidatus Dormiibacterota bacterium | reverse complement strand
GATGGGCACCTTCAGAGTAGTCGTCGAGGAACATCAGCATGCCGCGTATGGTCGCAGCCCATGGCGCGGCCCCGCCGGGCTCGGTCGGTGGGTTCGGGTCGTGGCGGTTCCGCCAAACGTCACCCGTCAGCGCGGGCTGCGGACCGGATGGACATCAGCCATGGGCAAGGGTTGAACGCGTCGAGCGTTCTTGAATGCTCAGACGGCCGTGGCCGTGGGCAATCGAGAACGCCCGGGTGCTGGAAGGCTACTTGGCGGAGGGAGAGGGATTCGAACCCCCGAGGGCTTGGCGGCCCTTGCGGTTTTCAAGAGCGCCGATTGACGTGTTGTCTCGTGTCGCTGGGTGTCGTTGTGGTCACGAATCTCAGCAGATCTGTGGTGGTTGAATGCCGCCGCATACCGTCTCGTGCCGTCGCCGTGGGGGTATGGATGGGGGTAGTTGCGGGCGCCCAGGCAGCTCCGGGACGCCGCCCCACGACAGCGCACGAGCAGGGCGCGCTGCGTCAGAAGCGCCGAGCCGCCTTGAGGCGGATCGGGGGGGCGCTCCGCGGACCGCTGCCTTGCCTGTCATGCTGCGCTAGGCTCTGCGATCAGCGTACGAGCGCGTGGGAGCTGGCCCACCGCCTGCCGGATCAGCTCGAGCCGCTGCGCCGGCGGCCCGCTCGGCCCGGCTAACTGCGGCCTCTCCACCCGCGACCTCACGCAGCCCGGTCGGACCGCACCAGAGCCCAATCAGGGCAAGTGGCGAAAAGAGGGTGACCAGGGCCACATCGTCGGCGTCCAGCTCCCCCCTCACAGCCGGACGGTGGGCAAGTACTCCGCGGCTCGACTGACGGTCACGATCGGCCCGAACTGCCGCAGCTGGGCCACTTGCGACCAGGACGACGGAGCGCGATCCCTGAACAGGAGCGGGAGCTCGCGCATGAGGGGTCAAAGCCTTGAGTCCTGATCGGAGGCAAGGTTGCGCCGCAACCGTTCGCCGGAGCGCCAGCAACGGCTCAGCGTGTCCGCTCCCAGCACTCACTGAGGGGAGGTGTATCCAGGCGCAGCGGCGGCTCGAACTGCGCCGGGTAGCTCAAGGGTCAGCGTTGCGCCACCCCCCGTGCGGTTGATCGCCACCGCGCGGCCTCCGTGCGCCATGGCAATGGCCGCGACGATGGCGAGGCCGAGTCCGGCGCCACCGTGGTCCCTGGCGCGCCCAATGTCCGGACGGCCGAAGCGCTCGAAGGCGTGAGGGAGGAAGTCGGCTGGGAAGCCCGGTCCCGAATCACGCACCTCAATGACGAGGCTTCCGTCTGACTCTGCGGCGGCGAGCACGATGCGCGATCCACGGGGCGCGAAGCGCAGGGCATTGTCGACGAGGTTGTCCACAGCCTGGCGGATCCGATTGGGGTCGACGACGGCCTCGAGACCGGGGGGGACCTCGACGTCGCAGCGGACGTCCGCCGCTGCCGCCCGCGAGCGGGCCTGGTCGGCGCTCTGCGCCAGTAGCGAACCGAGGTCCACCGTAACAGGCCGCAGCGGCAGGCTTCGTTCGTCGCTGTGCGCCAGGAGGAGTAGGTCCTCGGTGAGGCGCGCCAGCCGCGCCGCCTCGTCGGCCGCGCTCCTCACCGCCGCCTGCAGCTCTTCCCGGCTCCGGCCCGGCCGACCTGCCAGCTCGAGCTCTCCCTGCAGCACCGCGAACGGAGTCCGCAGCTCGTGGCTGGCGTCGGCCACGAACGCCCGCTGGCGGGCGAGAGCCTGCTGGAGCCTGGCGAGCAGGTCGTTCATCGTGCCTGCGAGCGCCGCGATCTCGTCTTTGGTGCGTGGCACCTGCAGCCGCGAGTCCGGCTCCTGCTCGGAAAGGGCTGCCACCTCGCGCCGCATTCGCTCCACAGGGGAGAGGGCGGCGCGGGCCAGACCGTAGGAGCCCACACCCGCCCCCAGGACGAAGATCGCACCAGCGACGATGATGCCGATGAGCAGGTCGCCTCTGGTGTGGTCGTAGGTTTCGAGCGACACGCTGGCGACGGCAACCCAGCCGGCATGGGCACTGAACGGCGCGGCCAGCTGTCGCTCCGGCTCCCCCTCGGCGTTGGTGGCGAGGACGATCGTCGACGTCGCAGCCCGGCGCAGGTCGGCGGCGCTCAGGAGTGACTGGGTGCCGGCGTCAGGGCTGGCGCCCCGTACCCGGCCCGACCCGTCGATCACCTGGACCAGGTACTCGCCGAGCCCGGGGTTGGCAGCGCCCTGATTGCTGGTCACCGGCGGGGAGCCGCTCGAAGGGAGGTAACGACCAGCCTGGGCGAGCTGCGCCGACAGCTGCGAGTCGATGGAGCTGAGCAGAGCCGAGGAGAGCTGGGTGATGAAGAGCCAGCCCCCGAGGGAGAAGAGGGCGGCGGCGGCAATCGTGAAGACGACGGCCAGGCGCAGACGGATCGACACGGCTACCCCGGCGCTTGGTGGCGCAGTCGGTATCCCATGCCCCGGACGGTCTCGATGTCGTGCCGCCCGAAAGGAGCATCCACGATGTCCCGTAGGTACTTGACATACTGGTCGACGACATTGGAGGTGCCATCGAAGGCGAAGTCCCACACCGCCTCGATGATCTGGGAACGGGTGAGAACGTCACCGGGGCGCCGAAGGAAGACTTCGAGCAGAGCGAACTCCTTCGGGGAGAGTTTGAGTTCGGTGTCGCCGCGCCAGGCGCGCTTGGCCGCGGGATCGAGCTTGAGGTCTCCCTCGCCGAGCACCGCGGGGCGCGACCGGTCGTCGCGTCGAGCCAGGGCTCGGAGCCTCGCCGCCAGCTCCAGGAGGCTGAAAGGCTTGACCAGGTAGTCGTCCGCCCCGGCGTCGAGGCCGCGCACCCGATCGCCGATCTCGTCCCGGGCCGTGAGCATCAGTACCGGCGCCCACACCCCCGCCCCTCGGAGCCTGCGACAGAGCTCGAAGCCGTCGAAGCCCGGCAGCATCACGTCGAGCACCACCGCGCTGTAGTGGTTCTCGGTAGCCATCCAGAGCCCCTCAGGGGCATCGCCGGCGATATCGACGGCGTGACCTTCCTCCTCGAGCCCGCGCTTCAGGAGCCGGGCCATCCGGACCTCGTCCTCAACCACGAGCACGCGCATACCGGAAGGGTAAGCGCTCAAAGATGTGAGAAGGATGAGAACCGGGCCTGGCCACGCCCGGATGTGAACCGTTCTCATCCTTCTCACACGGCGGTCTCAGGGTGCCCCGGCCATGCTCGTCGCAGCGGTCGCGAGAGAACCGCCCAGAAAAGGAGCACGGATGTGGCACAGAAGAATGGAACGCCCCCTGAGCGAACGCGCCTTCCCAGAGCCGACGATGAGCGGATCGGGCCCGCGCGGCAGGCGGCTCGCGCCGACGGAATCCGCCATCTTCGGCGGCTGTCCAACTGGACCCTCGCCACCATGCTGGTGGGGGTCGGCGCGTCCAGCGCCGCCCTCGCCCACGCCATCCCCGGGCTTTCTGGGGGCGCCACGGCGGTGGTGCAGACCGCCGGGGCGGNNCGCCGCGCCCGGCGCGTCGAGCGGCTCCCGGGCGGTTGGCTCCGGGCGTGTCATCACCACGTCGGAGGGATCGTGATGGTCGCGTCCCTCGTCGAAGCCGCGGGCCGACGGGACTGGGCCCCCATCACCACCGACAGCCCCGACCTCGCGATCGTTGAGCGGGATGTGTGGGGGACGAGCGCCCGAGTGGCGCTCTGGCCGCCCCGGCGGCTCGACGACGTGCTGCTCGCCGTGGATCTCGAGCTCGAACGGCTCGACCGGGAGGCGAGCCGGTTCCGGTCCGACTCGGAAATCTCCCGACTCAACCGGGCCGGAGGCGGCATCCTCCTCGTGAGCGAGGGGCTTGCTGAGGTGATCGGCGTGGCCCTGGCGGCCGCCCGCTTCACCCGCGGGATGGTCGACCCCACCGTGGGCGCGGCGCTGGTCGCGCTCGGCTACGATCGCGACTTTGCCGCCATCGACCCCGATGGCTCGGCCGCGGTGCCGGCAGGGCTACCGGCACCCGGATGGGCGTCGATGCAGCTTATGGGTCGCCTGCTCAGGCTTCCGGCTGGTGTCTGCCTGGACCTCGGTGCCACCGCCAAGGGCCTCGGGTCGGACCGCTCCGCACGCGCTGCGTTCTTCGCCGCCGGGCATATCGGCGGCGTCCTGGTTAGTCTCGGAGGCGACATTGCCACCGCCGGCGGGCCGCCGAAAGGGGGCTGGCCCGTGCTGGTTGCCGACGACCACCGGTCGAGCGATCCGAGCTCCGGCCAGGTGGTCCGGGTCCAGCGGGGCGGCCTGGCGACGTCGTCGGTGACGTGCCGTGCCTGGCGGCGCGGGGGCGTGACGCTCCACCACATCGTTGACCCGTCGACCGGGCGCTCGGCGACGGGGCCCTGGCGGACCGCGAGCGTTGCCGCTCCCAGCTGTGCCGAGGCCAACGCGGCTTCGACCGCGGCGATCGTGGCGGGTAGCGGTGCCGAGGCCTTTCTGGCCGAGATGCGTCTGCCCGCACGCCTCGTTGCCCGCGACGGCACGGTGCGACTGGTTGGCGGGTGGCCGGCGGACTCGGCAGGGACCATCCCCGCGCCCGCCGGCGGCGCCCGACGGGCAGACTCCGTTGGAGGTGGCCGGTGAACGCCGCCGCCTCGTCCCAGGCGCTCTGGTTCCTCTCGCGGGGGAGCGGCCTCGTGTTGCTCGTCCTCTTCAGCTGCGTCGTGGTGCTCGGCGTCGCCCAGCGGCTGGGGTCCGCGCCACGCCGCTTGCCGCGCTTCGTCGTGGCCGAGCTGCACCGTACCCTGGCCCTCTTCGCCGTGGCGCTGCTGGCACTTCACGTCGTCACCGCCATCCTTGACCCCTACGTGTCCATCGGCTGGCTGGCGACGTTCATCCCCTTCGTCTCCCCCTACCGCACGCTCTGGATCGGCCTGGGCACTCTCGCCGTCGATCTCGGCGGGGCGGTGCTCATCACCAGCCTCATCCGTCGTCGCCTCGGTTTCCGGGCGTGGCGGGCGGTGCACTGGCTGGCCTATCTGGCCTGGCCGGTGGCATTTGTCCACTCGCTGACGGCCGGCAACGACCTCGGCATGCCCTGGGTGGCGCTCATCGAGTGGGGCTCACTGGCCATGGTGGTCACTGCCGCTCTGGCCCGCCTGTTGGCTGCGGTGCGCGGCCAGATCCAGCCCCCCGACCACGCGCGGGCCCAGTCGGGGCAGTGGGCATGAGCCAGCTGCTTCTGCCCACCACCGGCCACTCCGGACTCCAGGGGCCCCGGACGGCCAACCGCTTGCCCCGCCTGCTCCCCGTTCAGGAGGGCAACGGCTCACTCGGCCTGGTCGAGCATCTCTTCCGGCACGGACCGCTTCCCCGGGTCGGCAGGTCCGTCTCGCAGCGGGCGGCCGCGGTCGAGGAGGTGGCCAGGGCCGGCCTGGTCGGTCGCGGTGGCGCCGGCTTCCCTACGGCGAGGAAGCTGGCCGCCGTCATGGCCGCGAGGGGCAGACCGTTAGTCGTCGTCAACGGCACGGAAGGAGAGCCGGCGAGCGCCAAGGACAAGGTCCTGCTGACTCGGGCGCCCCACCTGGTGCTCGACGGCGCCGCCCTCGCCGCCGCAGTGGTCGGTGCCGCTGAAGCCGTGGTCGTCTGCAACTACGCTGTGCGTGCGGTCGTGGCCGGTGCCGTCGCCGAGCGGCGCCGCGCCGGAACCGACGACGTCCGCTTCCGGGTGGTGACGGCCGCCGACCGCTTCGTCGCCGGCGAGGCGAGCGCCGCGGTGAACTGGATCGAACGGGGCACACCGCTCCCGACGAGGACCCCGCCTCGCCTTGCCGAGCGGGGGGTGAGCGGACGGCCGACACTGGTGCAGAACGTCGAGACACTGGCCCACCTGGCACTGGTCATGCGCCACGGCGCGGCGTGGTACCGCGAAACCGGTACAGAAGAGGAGCCGGGGACCACGCTCGTCACCCTGCTCGGCGCTCTGCAGCGGTCGGGCGTGCATGAGATCGAGCTCGGCACGCCGATCGTCGAGGTGCTGCGGCTGGCGGGTGGACCCTCGGCGCCGCTGCAGGCGCTCCTGATCGGCGGCTACTTCGGGACCTGGGTGGCAGCCGACGCGGCGATGACACTGCCCTTCTCCACCGCCGCACTCGCCCCCCTCGGTGCGAGTGTCGGAGCGGGCACCATTGCCGCCCTGCCGGCGGACGCATGCGGGCTTGTGGAGACCGCCCGGGTCGCTCGCTACCTGGCCGGCGAGTCGGCGGGTCAGTGTGGACCCTGCGTGTTCGGCCTGCCCGCCATCGCCGCTGCGCTGGAGCGGCTCGCCGTCGGCGCGGACTTCCATCCGGAGCAGCTCCGCCGCTGGCTGGGGCAGGTCGACGGCCGCGGCGCCTGCCGGCACCCGGATGGCGTCGTCCGCCTCGTCGACAGTGCGCTGCGCACCTTCACTGCTGAGATCTCCGAGCATGCTCGCGGGTGGTGCTGCGGCACTGGGGGGCGCCTGGTCCTCCCGATCCCGGGGAGGAGCCGGACATGAGGCGGATCGTCGAGCTCCACGTCGACCCCATTGCGTGCGATGGGCGCGGCCTGTGCGCCGAGCTTCTGCCCGAGCTAATCAAGCTCGACGATTGGGGCTTCCCCATCATTCGCAAGGGGGCCGTACCTGAGGCACTGGTGAGCGAGGCGGAGGAGACCGTCCGACTATGCCCGAAGCTCGCATTGCGACTCCGTGCCATGCCGGGCGCCGCCGCGGCCGGCCGGCGCGTGAGTGATCCGTCAGCAGCGAACCCCGGCGCGCCCCGGAGTCGCGGCGGCGCGATCGCAGCAGTGGAGGCATGTGAGGAAGCCGCAAGCCCGGTGCTCCACACTGGCGGGCGCGAATGGCAGCGAGCCGCGGCCGGCCATTCGGTCCCCGGGTGAGAGGAGCTCGGCCACCGGTGCGGGGATGATCCCGGCAGGGGACGGGTTGGTGGGATGGTTGGTGGGATGAATGAATCAAACGGCCTTCACCAACTAGACGCGCCTAAGTAGTCAGACGCGGAAAGCCTATATAGCCCAACGATAACTGGCGGAGGGAGAGGGATTCGAACCCCCGAGGGCTTGGCGGCCCTTGCGGTTTTCAAGACCGCTCCGATCAACCACTCCGGCATCCCTCCGTGCGCCGGGAATAGTGTCCCACGCCGCCGGCCGGGCAGCCGGGCGCTCGCAGGTGCGGCTCAGCCCGCCCGCAGGCCCTCCAGCTGGGTCGCGTGGTGCTCGAGGTGGCCGATGAGCAGCTCCTCGATCAGCTGGGAGACGGTCATCACGCCCCGGGTGGGGTGGACGCCCTTGGTCTGCCAGGCGCGATCGGAGATGTCGC
>PLXL01000115.1:6929-7106 GCA_003153215.1 Candidatus Dormiibacterota bacterium | reverse complement strand
CCCAGTGGCCGGGTCGGGGTTGGTGCGGCCGTCCAAGCGTCGCCGGGAGAGGTCGCGCAGCCGGACTTCGACCGCAGCCAGACGCCGCTGGAAGCCCGCTGCCGGGTCGGGGGAGGTGGCGTTCACAGGTGGGCGGTGAGGGTTGCGAGATGCCGGTCCCGGCGAGCGCGGCGGGGG
>PLXL01000115.1:1611-6912 GCA_003153215.1 Candidatus Dormiibacterota bacterium | reverse complement strand
AATCTGACGCCGCCCCAGCAGGGCCCGGCCGCCTCGGACACCGGGCTTGCCCCGGCCCGGCGGGCCTCAGAGCACCTTGGAGAGAAACTCCTTGGTCCGCTCCTGCTGCGGGTTGCCGATCACGTCGCGCGGGTTGCCCGCCTCGACGATCGTCCCGCTGTCCATGAAGACCAGGGAGTCGCCGACCTCGCGGGCAAACCCCATCTCGTGGGTGACCACGATCATGGTCATCCCCTCGTGGGCGAGATCGCGCATCACGTTGAGCACGTCGCCGACCAGCTCCGGGTCCAGGGCGGAGGTCGGCTCGTCGAAGAGCATCAGCTTGGGCTGCATGGCCAGCGCTCGGGCGATCGCCACCCGCTGCTGCTGCCCACCCGAGAGCTGGCGGGGATGGGCGTCCATCTTGTCCCCCAGGCCGACCCTGTCGAGCAGCGCCCGACCGCGCTCGGTAGCCGCCGCCATCGACTCCTTCTTGACCTTGACGGGGGCCTCGGTGACGTTCTCCAGGGCGGTCATGTGGGGGAAGAGGTTGAAGCTCTGGAACACCATCCCGATCTCGGAGCGCTTGCGGCAGACCTCGCGGTCGGGCAGCTCGTGGAGCCGGCCGCCGTGCTCCCGGTAGCCGACCAGCTCGCCGTCCACCCACAGCCGCCCCGCGTCGATCTTCTCCAGGTGGTTGATGCAGCGGAGAAAGGTGCTCTTGCCCGAGCCCGAGGNNCTCACATTCCCGAGTGAGGCTTGCCGGGCTCGAGCCAGGGCTCGGCATCGCTTCCGAACGGCGGCACGGCGTGGAACTGGAAGAGCATTCGGCGAAGGCGCTGCATCGGGGTGGGAGGCAGCCCGCGCACCGAGCCCCGCGCAAAGTGGCGCTCGATGTAGTACTGGAAGATGGTGAGCACCGAGGACATCGCCAGGTACCAGATGCTGGCGACGATCGCCAGCTCGATGATGTGGTAGTTGAAGTTGGAGATCTCCTGCTGGGTGAAGAAGAGCTCGTGCAGGGTGACGATGTAGGCGAGTGAGGTCGTCTTGAGCATCGAGATGGTCTCGTTACCGGTGGGGGGGATGATCACCCGCATCGCCTGGGGCAGGACGATACGGCGCATGACCAGCGAGCGCTTCATGCCCAGGGCATGTGCCGCCTCGGTCTGGCCCTGGTCGACGGAGATGATGCCGGCCCGGACGATCTCCGCCATGTATGCGGCCTCGTTGAGCCCGAGGCCGAGGATCGCCGCCAGGAGCGGGGTGACCAGCGCGTTGGTGGACTCCGACCAGGCGATGTGGGTGAAAGGGATGCCGATCGACAGGCTGGGCAGGATGGTGGCGATGTTCCACCAGAAGAAGAGCTGGACGAGGACCGGGGTGCCCCGGAAGAACCAGATGTAGAGCCAGCTCACCGAGGACATCACGCGGTTGGTCGACAGCCGCATCACCGCCATCAGCACGCCCAGGCCGACGCCGACGACCATTGCGATGGCGGTCAGATAGACCGTCACCAGGGCAGCTTGCATGATGCGGTCGTCGAATAGGTACTGGCCGACCACGGACCAATGCAACTGTGGGGCGGTGACGAAGATGTCGATGATCCCCGCGCCGATCAGCACCACCACCGCAGCGGCGACCCAGCGCCAGGGATGGCGCAGGGGGACTGCCCTGATTGCGGCGGGGCGCTGCCGGCCCGGCCCGGGAGGGACGGGTGGGTCCGCGGTGAGCTCGGTCACGCGAACCTCACCCTAGGCAAGCACACGGCTCCTCCTCGCGTCCGATCTCGGCTCACGCGCCGGGCGGGAGGCCTGCGACCTCAGTACGAGGGCACACAGGTCGAGCCGACCGCGTTGTTGTCGTTGACACCGACGTCGGAGGCGGTGACCCCGCCATCCGAGACCCCGGCGCCGCTCAGGATCTTCCCGTAGTAGCCGTTGTTGATTAGGTAGGTGAGCGCGTCCTCGATGGCCTTGTCGAACCCGAGCTTGTGCTCGACGGCCACGCCGTACGGGTAGATGCTGCAGGGCTGGCCGCTGATCTTCAGCTTGTCGGGCTCCAGCTTGACCTGGTAGTCGGCGACCGGCTGGTCGGCCCAGCCGTAGTCGGCCCGCCCGCTGATCAGCGCGGCGTTGGCCTCGGTTTGGCTGGCGAAGCTCTCGACGTTGATGTCCTGGAGACCCGCCGCGGTGCAGTGGTCGGTGTCCCCCTTGATCGCGCCACCGCCCGGGTTCTGACCCATGTAGCCGTAGGCGTCCGACTCCTCGACGGTCCCCGACTCCACCGCCACGGACTTGCCGCACATCTGGGAGGCCGCGGTGATCGTCGGTCCACCCACCTTGGCCAGCCAGGACTCGCCGGCCTGGTAGTAGGTGATGAAGTCGATGCCGGTGGCCTCGCGGTCCGCGGTGGGCGTGAAGCTGGAGAAGCTCATCACGTACTTCGGGTTCTTTTCCAGGAGGGCCGGGATGATGTCGTCGAAGGTGACGTTATCGATGGTGCACGAGACCCCGAGCACCGAGCAGACGTCCTGGGCCAGCTCCAGGTCCCACCCGACCACCTGACCGTTGGCGTTGACGTACTCGTTCGGTGCGTACGATGCGTCGCTCGCGATCTGGAAGGGCTCCATCGCCTTGACCGCCGCCGGGATCTCATTGGCGATGCTCGACTGGGTGGCGGGCTGCGGGCTCGTCAGGATCGGGCTGGTGCTCCCGCAGGCGCTCATCACGATCACGGGAAGGGCCAGGGCGGCGAAGGCGGCGCGCCGGGCGCGGTTGAGCTGGGCGGGTCGAGGGAGAGCGTGCATATGGTCGCGAATTGTGCGCCCGTGACGTGCCGGGTGTCCACGTGCTTTGTGCACAAGGCCCAGTGGCCCTACTCCCCCCGGGACGCGGCAGCCTCGGCCAGCGCCGTCGCCGCGACCTGGAGGGCCGGCCGCTCCACGCTGAAACAGATGCGGAAGTGGTCGGGCACCCCGAACGCCACCCCCGGCACCACCACCGCCCGCCGCTCCGCCAGAGCGGCGGTGAAGGCCATGGTGTCCTCCCAGGGACTGCGCACCCAAAGGTAGAGGCCGCCCTGGCACTCCGCGGCCTCCAGGCCGGCGGCCGCCGCGGCATTGGCGATGATGTCGCGGCGCTCCCGGTAGGGCGTCGCGTTCGCCTCCCAGCTGGGCAGCTCCAGGAGGGCGAGCTGGGCTGTCGCCGGCGCGTTGACGTAGCCGAGGGCGCGCTGGCAGAGGGCCAGTCCCGCCTCGCTCTCCGCACCGGTGAGTGAGGGGTGGAGCGCCAGGTAGCCGATCCGCTCGCCCGCCACCCCGAGATCCTTGGAGAAGGAGCGGCAGAGCACGCTGCGCTCGTAGTGGTGGAAGGGCTCGGTCCGCCGGTGGGGCGCGTAGATGAGCCGCCGGTAGACCTCGTCGACGATGAGCAGCACCGGCCGGCCGCCGCGGCGGCGGCGGGCGTCGAGGAGCGACGCCAGACCGCGCAGCTCCTCCTCGGTGGTGACATGCCCGCTGGGGTTGCAGGGAGTGTTGAGGATCAGGGCGCCGGTCGCGTCATTGAGCGCGGCGGCGATCGCCTCCAGGTCGAGCGCGCCGTCCTCGGCCGAGCTGGCCACCCGCAGCCGGTGGCCGCCGACCTCGCTGTAGAGGCGAAACTCGGAGAAGTAGGGGGCGATCACCACCACCTCGCTGCCCGCCTCCACGAAGGCCCGGAGCGCCATCGAGATCGCGCCCGCCGCCCCCACCGTGACCGCCACCGACTGCGCGGTCACCCCCGCGACGTCGACGTCCTCGGCGATGCGCTCGCGCAACTCGGGGTAGCCGAGGTTGGGCATGTAGCCGAACCGGCGTGGGCGGACCGCCGCGGCCGCCCGCTGGAAGGCCTGGCGCACCGCCTCGGGCGCCTCCAGCGGCTGGCCCAGGGAGAGGTCGGCGACCGCGTCCGCGCCGTACCGCTCCCGCAGCCGCTGTGCCGTCGCGGCGCCGGCGCGCACCCAGCCCCCGGCCTCGATCTCCCCCCGGACCCACGCGGTGACGGCGCCGTCGCCGGGCCCCGCGCTCACTGCTTGGCTGATCCCGGCCCCCGCGTACCCCCGTCATGCCAGGAGAAGGGGTAGGTGGTGTCGACCACCTGGCGGGCGACCTGGGTGCGGTGGAGGGGGCGGAAGGTCTCGACCATCACCGCCAGCTCGTCGGTCTCGGCGGGGCGATCCTGCGACGCCTCGAGCGCCCCCGGCTGGGGCCCGTGGGCCAGCCCGCTCACGTGGTGGGTGAGGGAGCCCTGCTGCACCCCCCGGCGGGACGCGTAGTTGCCCTCCAGGTAGTAGAGGACCGAGTCGCAATCGAGGTTGGAATGGTGGTAGGGGAGGAGCACCGCCTCCGGGTCCCAGCCCAGCTTGCGGGGGACGAAGGAGCAGATCACGATGTTGGCGGCCTCGAACGTCTGGTGGGCCGCCGCCGGCAGATGGAACCGCCCCGCGCGCGGCTCGAAGTCGTGGATGTTGAAGGCGATCGGATAGACGGTGCCGTCCCATCCCACCACGTCGAAGGGGTGGTGGTCGAGCGAGTAGCAGGACATGTGGCCTGCCCTCTTGAGCCAGAGCTGGGAGGTGCCCTCGCCCTGCTCCAGCGCCTCGGGTGCGCGGAAGTCGCGCTCGCTGTATGGGGCGAACTCGGTGAGCTGGCCGTTGGAGGCCCGGTAGCGGTCCGGGGTGTCGACGGCCCCGGCGACCTCCATGACCAGTACCCGGGTGTCTTCAAGATGGTCGAATTCGACGCGGTACACGGTCCCCCGCGGGATCACCAGGTAGTCGTGGTGGTCGAAGCGGAGACTCCCGAACTGGGTGTGCAGGGTGCCCGCCCCGCTGTGGACGAAGAGCACGTCGTCGGCCGAGCCGTCGACGAGGAAGGCCTTCTGCTGCCGCTGGGGGATGAGCAGCCCGATCCGGATGTCGTCGTTGACGAGCAGCCACTGGCGGCCGGTGATGGCGTCGCCGTGGGCGGGGAGCCGGAACCCCTGGAGGAGGGCGTGCTCGTGGACCTTCTCGTTCTCCATGGAGATGTCGTCCGCGTCACCCTCGACGACGTCCTGGACGGCCTCCGGCATGTGGCGGTGGTAGAGGAGGGACGAGGGGCCGGTGAAGCCCTCCCGGCTGAAGAGCTCCTCGTANNTGACTCGGCGGCGCTGCCAGGCCGGCGCACGGCGCCCGGTCCTGGCGGAGAGCCCAGACGCCGCCCGAGAGGAGGATCTCTGCCATGACGCGGATGCACGGTCCGAGGTGGGGGGCCGCCCCCAGCCTGCTGACGCTCGCGGCGCT
>PLXL01000115.1:1324-1574 GCA_003153215.1 Candidatus Dormiibacterota bacterium | reverse complement strand
TGGCGCTCGCCCGCACCCAGGACGGCGGGACGACCTGGACCAGCGTCACTCCGCCTCCCACCGGTTTCTACACGGGATCCGGAAGCACCGGGGTCTCCGGCATCCGCTTCGCCAACCAGCAGGACGGGTGGGCCTACGGCTATGACCTCTTCGCCACCCACAACGGCGGCACCAGCTGGACCCAGGTCGCCCTTCCCGGCCTCGACTCTTCCACCGGGGGGACCCCGATCCAGGACCTGGAGACCTCCGG
>PLXL01000115.1:0-1250 GCA_003153215.1 Candidatus Dormiibacterota bacterium | reverse complement strand
GTGCTCACAGGGAATCTGGGCCTCCGGGCCGGTGAGTGTCCGCGCCTATGTCTCCACCACGGCGGGCTCGAGTTTCACGCAGCTGGCGTCCGCCTTGCCGTTCACATCGGCCCAGGTCGGCACCTACAGCGACAGCCCCCCGGCCGCCGCCAGCCCGAGCACGTCGGTGCTCGCCGTCGGTGACGGTGGGGACATCCTGGCGAGCTTCGACGGCGGCTCGACCTGGAGCACCACCTACGCCGGCGCTGCGAGCACCAGCCTGGACCACGTGGGCTTCACCACCTCCACTCAGGGGGTGGCCATCGAGGCCTCGACGACGAGTTCCCTCGGGACCCTGCTGATGACCCGCGACGGAGGCCACACCTGGGCCGCGGTCACCATCTGATCGGATCCCGCACCGAACCGATCGGCTCCTCGCCTGAGGCCGGCTCCGGCGGGTACAGCCATCCGGTTGGATTTCGCTGACCCGCTCCCTGAGGAGGTCAGGCGGCGCCCACCAGAAGGGCGGCGCCGATCGCCCCGCCGAGGTCGCCGAGCGCCGCCACCTTGACCTCGGGCGCTCGCTCAGGGAGGAAGAGGTGCGGGCTCATCGCCTCCGCGATCCGGTCGGCGTAGGGCTGGCCGAGGCGGATGCCCAGCCCGCCCTCGATGATCACGGTCCCGATGTCCAGCAGGTTGATCGCCGAGGCGATACCCGTGCCCAGCGCGCCCACGGCCCGGTCGATGAGGTCGTTGGCCATCGCGTCGCCATCGTCGAGGGCCCGGGCCCAGACGCCACTGGTCAGCCGGGTGCGGCCGAATTGCTTCATGAGCCGGAAGAGCTGGGTCTTCTCGCCACGGTCCACGCGCTTGCGGGCGGTCGCCTCCATCGCGGCCCGTCCCGAATAGGCCTCGACGCAGCCGCGCCGGCCGCAGGTGCAGAGCGCGCCGTCGCGGACCACCACCACGTGGCCGATCTCGCCGGCGGCGCCCCGGCCGACCCAGAGGCGGCCGTCGAGGACCACGCTGCCGCCGACCCCGGTTCCCCAGGCGACGCCGATGAAGGAGGGGTGACCGCGCCCGGCTCCCAGACGCATCTCGGCCCGGTTGGCCACCTGGACGTCGTTGCCGAGGCGGACCGTGCATCCCAGCAGGTGGCTCAGCCGATCACCGAGAGGGAAGCTGCCGTCCCAGCCCGGCAGGTTCCCGGCCTGGGAGACCGTTCCGGCGCGGGCGTCCACGCTGCCCGGTGATCCGACGCCGACGCCGGC
>PLXL01000232.1 GCA_003153215.1 Candidatus Dormiibacterota bacterium | reverse complement strand
GGCCGGCGAAGCCCTCCTGCTCGTCTGTGTCGGCCTCGCCGTGCTGGCCGTCGTCGGCACGGCCTTCAACTGGTGCCGGCTGGATGTGGTGCTGAGCGGGTCGATGGCGCCCACGCTGCGGCCGGGGGACGTCATCCTCGCCGTGTCGGAGCCCGACTCCCAGGTCTCGGCCGGGCAGGTGCTCGCCTTCCACCCCCCCTCGGACCCGAGCATCGTCGTGGTCCACCGGGTCAGCCAGGTGGTCCACAAGGGTGAGAAGGTGGAGATCCGGACCCAGGGTGACGACAACAACGCCCCCGACCAGTGGACGGCCGTGCTCGAGGGCACCTCAGCNNCGAGATGATCCCTCTGGTCGGGAACCCTCGGCGAGCGTGGCTGCTCGGAGCGGCCGTGGCCGTGCTCGCCCTCGGCGAGTCGGGCGCAGCCTTCGCGATGTTCACCAATTCCACCACGGCGGGACCGGGGAGCTTCCAGACGGGAACCCTCCCGACCCCGGGCGGCCTCGCGCTCGGCAACGGTGGCTGCTCGGGCGGTGCGGGGCAGACCAATGTGGTGAGTACCTGGACCGGCTCGTCGGCCCTCGACGCGAGTGGCAACTACCTGGTGGCCGGCTACGACGTCCTCCGTTCCGCCAGCTCGTCCGGCCCGTACAGCTCGGCGGGCAGCGTGAGCGGCAACCCGCCGGCCACGCAGTACACCGACACCAGCCCATCCGGTGCCACCGCGCCGCTCGTCTACGTCTCCGCGGGCAACGGGGCCGCATCAGCCCAGAGCATCAATTCGTCCACCTACGCCGCGGCAACGGTCACCCTGAGCGGTGCCGTCGGGGATGAGCCCAATGCGTTGCAGGTCACACCGGACGGCACCAAGCTGGTCGTCGCCGAGGGGGCCGCGCACCAGGTGCAGATCGTGTCCACCGCCACCGGGGCGGTCACCAGCACGGTGAGCATTCCCGCCGTCGGCGGCACGCAGTCGAAGCCCAACGCGGTGGCGGTGAGCCCGAGCGGGACCACCGCGTGGATCGTGGACGCCGCCAACGCCCGCGTCTATCCTCTGAGCCTCGCCACCTCCACCCTGGGGCCCGCCATCAGCGTGGGCACCCAGGGCGATCCCACCGCCATGGTGGTGACTCCCAACGGCGCCCAGGTGCTCGTCGCCGACTACGGCTCCCACCAGGTCAGCGCCATCAACACCTCGACCGACGCCGTCACCAACATCGCCATCGGAGGCGCCACCGGGACCCCGATCGCCCTCGCGGCGACCCCCAACTCGGCGCACGTCTACGTGGCCGATCAGGCCAGCAGCCAGATCGACGACATCGCCACCTCGACGGACACCGTGACCACCACCCTGGCCCTGGCGTCCTCCAGCCTGGCCGACGGCAACTTCTCGGGTGGCGGTGACCCCAACATCCTGGCCATCACCCCCAACGGGAGCAAGCTCTATGTGGCCAGCTACCAGGGCGGCACGGTGGAGGACATCACGGTGGGCAGCGACACCCTGGCCGGCACCATCCAGCTCCCCCCGGGAGGGGTGGATGGGGCTCCCGACCCCAACGCCCTGGCCCTGACCCCGAACGGGTGCACCCTGTACGTCAACGACTACGACAACAACAAGGTCGACGTCTACGCGGTGAGCACCGACACGCTGGAGGGCACGCCGCCGCCCATCGGCTCCACGGGAGACCCCATCGGCATGGCGGCGGCCCCCAACGGCGCGGCGGTGCTTGTGGCCAACTACTACGACTCCACGGTGAGCGTGATCTCCACCAGCAGCAACACGGTGGTGGACACCCCCGGCACGGGGAGCGGAGGCCCTTCCCCGTACGCGATCGCCATCGCCCCCAGTGCCTACTACTACGAGGTGGCCGGCACCCACGGTGGCTGGGCTAGCGTTCCCAGCTCGCCGGCCATGTACGTGCTCGGCTGGAACGTCGGCGGCTGGCAGTGATGGGACGGCGCCTCCGCCGCGGCTGAAACGCCCCTGGCGGGGGAGGGGAGTCGCAGTCGGGCGCTTCCGGCAGGCCTCCCACTGCCAGGGCCGGCCCCGTTCAGGGGGATTCCGCCTTCCGCTCCATCCCACCTCCTCGTGGCCGAGCCTCGGCAGCGATTACCTCGAGGGTGCCGAGATCTCCGGCAAAGGGGGCAGCCCGCCGCGGCCAGGGGACGACGATGTCGGTGACGCCGAGCTCGGCGAAGCGGCCGACTGCGTCCCGAAAAGCCTCCGGCGAAGCGGTGACCCCGGAGATCCGCATCCCGACGAAGAGGAGGCGCCCCAGGGTCGCGGGATCTCGGCCCACCTCGGCGCAGGCGGCGTCGATGCGCTCCAGCTCGGCGGCGAGGCTGGGCAGGGCGCTTGTGACGCTGAGCGCGCTGCCGTCCGCCTCGAGCGGGCCCTCGGTCACCCAGGTGGTGCCGAAGCGCGCCGCGAGGCGCATCCCCCGGGGGCCTCCCGCCGCGACGGCGAACGGCAGGCGGGGGCGCTGCAGGCAGCCGGGGTGCATGTGGGCGCCGAATGCCTGGTAGAAGCGGCCGTCATGGGTCGTGACCGGCTCGGTGAGCAGCTCATCGAGGAGGGTCACGAACTCCTCGAAGCGATCAGCGCGCTCGCGGCGGCTCCAGGGCTCGCGGCGTGTGGTGGTGGCGTCGAAGCCACTCCCACCCGCCCCGATTCCGAGGGTAAACCTGCCACCGGAGATGTGGTCGAGCGTCATCAGTTCGTGGGCGAAGGGCACCGGGTGGCGGAAGTTGGGCGACGCGACCAGCGTGCCGAGGCGGATCCTCGAGGTGACGGCGGCGGCCGCCGCCAGCGTGGGCACAGCCCCGAACCAGGGCGCATCCCGGAGTGACCGCCACGCCAGGTGGTCGAAGGTCCAGGCATGGTCGAATCCGAGAGCTTCGGCGCGTCGCCAGGTCTGGCCCTGCTCCGCCCAGCTCTCCGTCGGGAGGATCAGCACTCCGATTCGCAAGACGCAGAAGCTTCGCACGGCCCACACCGTCCCCGTCCCCCGACCCGGTACCCTCGCGGGTGTGACCGCTCCCACCATCTCCGCCCACAATCTCGCCCGCTCCTTCGGCTCCACCAAGGCCCTGGTGGACGTCAGCCTGGACGTGGCGCCGGGCAGCGTGTGCGCCCTGCTGGGGCGCAACGGCGCCGGCAAGACCACCACCGTCCGCATCCTGACCACCCTGCTCCCCGCCGACGCGGGGCACGCCCAGGTCGCGGGCTTCGATGTCGGTAGCCAGGCGGCCCTGGTGCGGACCAGGATCGGCGTGACCGGCCAGACGGCGACCATGGACGAGCTGCTGACCGGGGCGGAGAACCTGGAGACCATCGGGCGCTTCTGCCACCTCGGGGCGGCTACGTCGCGCCGGCGCGCAAGGGAGCTGCTC
>PLXL01000101.1:4677-6496 GCA_003153215.1 Candidatus Dormiibacterota bacterium | reverse complement strand
CTCCCTTCTGTGTTGGCGTTCTTAGAAGCGGCCACGGCGTGCGGCCTGTGGGGCAGCGCTCATGGCGCGGACACCAGCAGGTGCGCGAAGCCGGGCAGCACGATGAAAAGCGTGTAGCCGAGGAAGAGCATCACGGTGGCTGCGGCCATCTTTTCGCTGGCCACCCGGTCCTGCCCCTCGACCTCGGCGAGACGCCGAGTGCGCAGGGTGGTGGCAAACGTGGTGAGGGACTCGGCCACCCGGGCCCCGTCATGACCCGCCAGCGAGACCCGAGCACCCAGCTCCTCCAGCTCCTGCACCCCAAGCTCGGTCCCGAGCCGGCTGAGCATGGTCCAGGGCGTGTCGGCCCCGAAGCTCGCCTGGCGGAGCGCGCTGCGCAACTGCTCGAAGCCCCATCCCGAGCCGCCCTGCGCGCCCGCGCGAAGCGCTGTCTCGAGCCCGCTGTCGGAGGTCAGCGAGAGGGCCACCACCTGGGTGAAGGCGGCCAGGACCTGACGGAACTCCGCCCGCCTCTTCCGCGCCTCGGAGCGGACCACCAGGTCGGGAAGGAAGAATCCGCCCACCCCCAGCAGCACGGCGACCCACAGCGGCAAGAGCGGGGACAGCGAGAGACCTGCGGCGACCAGCAGCAGCGCGGCGACCGCGGGAAGCAGCAACCCGGCGATGGCGACCCCCACCCTCTCGGACCGGTGGCGCTCCGGGCTGCGCCCCAGGATGGCCAGGTCCTGGGCGCTGACCAGGCCGGTCAGGAGGCGGGAGCGCGGGGCACGGCCCTCCGGGACCAGCCGTCTCGCGATCGGGCTGCCCAGGCGGATCAGAAAGCCCGGAGGGGTCTCCGCCGGGGTGGCGATCGGCGCCGGCTCGGGCTGGAGCCGCAGCCGGCGCAGGGCGTCGCCGAGCGCGAGCTGGGGCGGCAGGAATCCGAGCACGATGAGCCACAGCCCGAGACCGGCCCCGGCGCCGAGGACGAGCGCGGTGGTCACGGGAGCTGCACCTCGGTGTCGAGGGAGAGAAGCCGCGGCGGGGGCGCCCCCCGGGTGACCCGCTCCATCAGCCACAGGCCACAGGCGAACACGCCGACGACGACGGCGAGCAGGAGCTCGCCGAGCGGGGTGGAGTAGATGGCGAGGTAGTCGCCGTGGATGAGGGCGATGCCGCCCGCCAGGAGGAGCGTGATCCCGATGATCACCCGGGCGGTCCAGCGCAGCCCCGAGCGCCCCGCCTCCACCCGCCCGCGCACCTCGAGCTCCTGACGGGCGGAGGCGGCGATCGAGCTCAGCACCGAGGCCAGATCCCCCGAGCCTCGCACCAGCAGGCCCATCACCACCTGGTCGCAGACCGGGTCGGCGACCCGCTCTGCGAACGCGCGCAGGGAGTCGTCCAGCGAGAGCCGTCCGAGGTTACTGACCAGAATGTCGGTGTCGGCGCGCAGCGGCAGAGGCGCGACCGAGGCGGTGACCTTGATGACCGTCTCCAGGCCGTGGGCGCTGCCCGTCAGCGTGTCGCGAAGCATCTCGCACCAGGCGGGTAGCGCCTCGGCCCGCGCCAGCTGAGCGCGCTGCGCCCGCCGGTTGCGCCGGATCGCCGGCAGCGCCAGACCGGCGGCGAGCGCCGCGAGCCCGGCCACCACCCAGCCGGTGATCAGCCCCACGGCCACCCCGGCGATCACACCCAGCCCCCCCTGGGCCAGCCAGCTCTCCGGATCCGCCCGCCAGCTCCGGAGCCGGCGGCGGAGCGCCCCGCCCGCCGCGCCCTCCTGGCCCCCCCTTCCCAGGGCGGCGACGAGCAGGAAGCCCCCCAGGCCGAACCCGGCGCCGAG
>PLXL01000101.1:4378-4615 GCA_003153215.1 Candidatus Dormiibacterota bacterium | reverse complement strand
GCGGCGCCGAGGCCTCGAAAGGAAGCCGCTCCTCCCCCATCAGCACGTAGGTCTGGAGCATGGTCAGCGCGTGCGCCGAGGAGCGGGCGTGGATGGTGCTGAGCGAACCGGCCGCTCCCCCCGCCGCCACCGACATCAGCATGGGAAGGGCCTCCTGGGGGCCGCGCACCTCACCGACGATCAGCACGTCGGGCGACATCCGCAGCGCCTCGCGGAAGAGGTCGCGCGAGCTGAGCT
>PLXL01000101.1:0-4367 GCA_003153215.1 Candidatus Dormiibacterota bacterium | reverse complement strand
GCAGCGTGGTGGACTTGCCGGCGGACGGGCCGCCGCAGACCATGACCGTCTGCTGGGCCAGGATGGCGGCCTCCACCAGCTCACGGTCGGCGGGGTGGAGGGTGCGCATCCGGACCAGGTCGTCGAGGTTCAGGCGCATGAGGCGGTGGCGACGGATGGTGACCGCCGGGGCGCGCACCACGTCGCGCACCGCGTGCAGGCGCGAGCCGTCGCGAAGTGTGAGGTCGAGGGTGGGATGCGCAGAGTCCCACGGCCGCTCGGCGAGCCCCTCGCGAGCGGCCAGCCGCTGGATCAGACGGATCAGCTCCTCGGATGAGTCGGCGATGGGGTGCTCCACGCGCCGGCGCGTGGCGCCGGCGCGGTAGAGGAAGACCCGGTCCGGACCGTTCAGGACGATGGTCTCGGTGTCCGGATCGTCAAGCAGCGGCTGCAGCTCCCCGAGGCCGAAGAGCCGATCGAGGACAGATCGCCGCAGCGCGTGCTCCTCGGCGCGGCTGAGCGGCTGGCGGGCCTCGGACATCCGCCGCTTCACGTCGTGGGCGCACCAGGCATCGAGGTGTTGCTCGGCCGCGCTCCTGATCTGGTCAGGGGTCAGGCCGGCGCCGGCGCGCTCATCGGCGCGCAGCCGGGTCTCGACGTCCGCCAGGGCCGCCCTCACCTCGTCACGCAGGGCGATCACGGGACCGCCTCCTCGAGGGGCGCGGGAGGCAGCGTGGCTGATTGTGAGCGCCCCAGGACCGCGGCGATCGCCGCGCCAGCGGGGCGGGCCGCCCGAAAGAGCGCCGAGCGGTCGGGCCGTGACCCGCTAGCGCCGCCCACCACGTCGGCCGCCGCCCGATCGTGGGGCAGGGCGCCGATGACCCGGAGGACCATGGTCTCGCCGATCTCCTCGGCAGAGTACGGTCCCCGTCCCGACAGCAGTGCCAGGATCGCGACATCCAGGGATCGCAGCGTGGGCAGCCAGACGTTCAGATGCTGGAGGGCGGCGAGCTCGGGCCGCACCACCACCACCATGAGGCCGCAGCGCTGGATGAGGCGCAGGACCGCCGTGCGCTGGCGCATCGCGGAGGCCTCCAGCCGCCCGCAGTCGACGATGAGGTCCACCTCTCCCAGGGCGAGCCGGGGCAGGTCCTCGGCCAGCCGCTCGAGGGGGAGGCGCATCTCCTCAGGGGAGGTCGGGGCAACCAGGACCCGCAATCCCCCCGGCAGCTCCTGGGTGTGCCCGCCCACCTGCTCGCCCGGGCCGGCGGGCCCGGAGCGCTCCAGCTCCGCGGCGAGGCTGACCACGCCCGGGATCACCTCCAGGCCGAAGCGAGCGGCCACGTCACCGCCGCCGGGGTCGCACTCGACCACCACCGGGGCGCCGCGGCCCTCAGGCCAGACCGCGGCCAGGGTGAGCGCCGCGGTGGTGACGCCCACAGATCCTTTTGCCGCGATGAGGGGGACGATGTCCACCGCGGTCAGCTTCCCGGGGGGACCAGCGCGAGGCTGACGTTGCCGGCCGCCGCCGCGGTGGTGACCGTCTGCACGTCGGACGTCGGGAGGCTCAGCGAGACGATGACCCCCTGGGTGATGGCTGTGTCGGATGGGGTGTCGACGGCGGTCACGGTGGCCGCAACCGGCGCCGGCGCCGACGTAGCGGGGGTCGGGGACGCGGAGAGCCCCGTCGACTGGGTCTCCGGTGTGGTGATCACCACCCAGACCGCGGCCCCGGGCGCCAGAGAGGGCGGCGCGTCCCCCGGCTTGATGAGCACGGCGACGACGGCCTGGCCCACGGGCGGCGGGATGCTGCCCAGATCGGCAGCGATCAGGGGGGCGCCGGCGGGCATGGCGACCGCGGCCGGGCGCCCGATCACGGTCGACTCCTTGCTGGCGGTGATGAAGGCGATCCCGCTCGTGCCCGTGGAGACGGTGGCGAGCCCGAGATCGGAGGCGGTGAGGTCGTCCCCGACGTCGACAGGGTGGGCGAGCACCAGGACCTGGTGCTGCTGACCGACCTGGGTGAGGATGGTGCCGAAGCCCAGCGCGCAAGCCATCACCAGGAGCAGGCCGAGGATGGCGAGCGGTATCCGGATGCGGCGCGGGCGGGGCCGCAGCCGCGCGAGGGTCTGCGGGGGGGTGGCGAGGTGGAGGTTGCTCATCGCTATGGGTTCGGGACGGTCACCGTCCCGATCTCATCGACGGTGACCGGCGTGGTCGTCGACGCGCCCAGGATGATGCCGAGATCACCGCCCCCCGCCACCCCCACCGAGGTCCACGTGACGTCGTACTCGATGGCGGTAGTGATCGGGAACTGCTGATCGGGGCCGTTGGCTGAGGTCTCCTGATACGTGTACCCGCAATTGGTGCTCTCGTCCTGGTCCGGGATGTTGGTGTTGTACGCGACGCCGGGCCCATTACAGATCACCTGGTTTCCGTCACCCATGTCCCAAACGACTGAAACCGGGATGGCGGTGGCCGTGGCTGAAATGCCGTCCACCGCTGCCTTTGCCGTGATCGGCTGCCACTGCGCTGAGTCGATCCACAGCCAGCTCTCCAGGTTGACGATGGCCTTCCCTCCGGACGGGGCCGTGGAGACGGTGGGAGCTGCCAGGTTGAGCTCCGAGACAGCGAGCTGCCCGACCGTGGGGGCGGTGACGTCATCCGCATAGACAAGGGCTAACCATTGGCCAACCACGTCGTCCAGGACCGGCGAGCAGGTGACGAGGTAGTACTGCCCGGTCTCGTCTGGCGTGGTCGGCTGGCCATAGGGGACGAACGGCAGGGTCTCATCCAACGTCGTGAGCGCGGAGAGCGGCTGCCAGGTGCAGGTCACCGTGGTGGTGCCACCGCCAGAACCAGAGCCACCCTGAGAGCCAGGGCTCCCCGCGGAGACCGTGCATGTCGTGCTGAGTGGGGCGCACGAAACGCCCGTGGAGCCGCCCTGACCGCCGCCCGGATCCTCGGCCAGCACGGCAGGACTGGCCGCCATGATCCCCAGCGCGGCCGCGATCAGGGAGAGGGTGACGCGGGTATGCATGGTGTGGTCTCCACGGTGAGCTGGGTGAGGAGCCAGGTGCGGGATTGGAGGACCATCGTCGCGCTGGAGTTGTCCCAGCCGGCCGTGGTGGTTCCGCCCCACGGCTGCGGGCTGACCGGTGTGTTGGTGCCCTTGGACACGATGTACCTGGTGTCCCAGCCGCAGTCGTTGACGGTCGCCGTGCTCGCGTCGACGCTGGTGACGATGGGGTGCGGCGTGTACGTGCCGACCTCGACCTGGCCCAGCTGGCCGAGGATGTCGAGCCGACCCACGGCGAGACTCAGCGCGTTGCCCGTGTACCACTGGAAGATGCCCGGATACTCGGCCTGGGTGTTGGGGTCAGCAGCGGCGGTGTCCCAGGCGACCATCGCTTGGTCGTACGCGTTGAGGATCGCCGCGTCTGTGGGATCCACCGTCGGGGTGGGGGTCGGCGTCGGGGAGTCCGCCGGTGTCGGAGCGGCGGTCGTCCTGGTCGGCGAGGGCAACGTGGTTGTGCCACACGCCGCAGCACCGACGACTACGGTCGCCAGGGCCGCAAAGGCCAAGGCCAGCCGCGCTCTCCCGCTCGCGAGCATGCGCTCGTGGGGACGTCGTACGGGTAGTGGCCGTCGCGCGTCGCTCAGGGCAGCGCCCTCCCCTTTCCAACCAGAGAGCGAAGCCGCGGCCCTCCCCAAGGCACGCGATCCCTTCCTTGCCGATTGTCTCACACGTAGAATGTGGCGCGTTCGCTCCGCGTGACCCTGTCGGCCGGCTCCCCACCGAGTCGCTGGAGTTTGGTTCGTCATGCCTCGCGACAATACCAAATTCGCCAGGCTTTAGCAGGCTTGTTTCACCAGGGTACAGCTACACCGATCGCTACACCCTCCCGAATACGTGGGCGTCTCCGCGCCATTGGATGTGGCCTACTGTTCCAACTCCGTTCATCGACCGCGGAGACCCCGTTCCGCGTGGCAAGCGCGTCAAACTGTGTCAGCGGCGATGGACGACGTGAACGAGCCACATCCGACAGCACGGCGGCGGCACCGGAACCGCATCCGGCAGCTTCGGCTTATCGCGAAGGCACGGTATCCCAGCGCGTTCAGTCAGCCCGAGGTTGCCCGCCGCTTGGGTGTCACCGTGGACACGTACCGGGCCTGGGAAGGGGGACGCCAGCGTCCTTGGCGCAAGTGGTGGCCGCGCATCGCCCGCGAGTTCGGCGTGCGGGTCGAGGACCTCGGCCTCGACGACGACGCCACGGAGCTGCCGGCCGTCGCCTCGCCCCCAAACTCTCCCTGACCATCACGTAGGCCGCCGCGCCGCGAGAGCTGCCACACCTACCGCTCTAGGCGCTCGGATTCATCGGAGTCCT
>PLXL01000099.1 GCA_003153215.1 Candidatus Dormiibacterota bacterium | reverse complement strand
TCGGGTTGCCCAGGAAGACGTGGGCTAGGCCGAGGCCGAGGAGCGGCGCCCATACGAAGTTGTAGCCGAGGGCGAGCCCCAGCCCCTTGAGATTGCGGCCGGCTCGGGTTAGGGCGCCGAAACGGACGTTGACCATCATCGGATAGATGATCAGAGGCACGGCCACAGTGGTGAGGGTGCTCAGCATCCCCTGATGCGCTGTTGCCCACGAGCGGGCCGGCCAGCCCAGGCCGACGCCCAGCCCCATCACGGCCACCACATAGAGGACGAGCCACCGACTGAGGTGCTCCTGCATACGCTTCACGGTCATCACTCTGGGTGCCTGCGCGTCCTCAGGCGCGGCTGGCCACCATCCGACCCTGCCGACGGGCACGGACGCGACAGGCGGGTTGTCGTGATCCGAGACGGTCAGGTCCGAAGGCTGCGCTGAGCGCTCTCCACGCGGTGGTGAGTGCCACGGCGCTCACCGTGAAGTGAACCCATCGCGCGTCGAGTGGATCGGGATGCTCCTCGACGAGCCCGGCCTCACGGAGCTTGCGGATGTGATGCGACACCAGATTCTCGGGAAGATCCAGTGCCGAGGCGACCTCGCAGTTGCAGGTCTCGCCGCGCATCAGGAGCAGGAAGATCCGCCGTCGCGTGGGATCCGCCAGCAGTTTCAGGAAGTCGGTTCCCGCCGGAGCAACATCGGAGGGCTGGCTCATGGATTCGACCAGCCTGGCCGTGGCGCCGTCACGAGGGCGGATACAGCAACGGCCATCACTTCAATTTCCATTGCTCAAATCCTGGTGCCGGCTGGCGCCTGATGGAAGGGCCAGAGGTCACCCATTCAGACAGGCAGAGCTACCCTGGTGGCTGGCCCGGAGCTGAGAGCAAGCAACCCGTAGCTCAGCAATGGCGTCGTGCCCGGCGGTCCGACTCGACCCCCAGAGGCACGGAGAGGGACACTGAATGATTGCTGCGACTGCGTACGCTCCGCTGAACGAGCGCCGCAGCGCAGTGGCAGCCGCGCGCCCGGAGGGTCGGCCCGGTCGCCTACCGACGTGGTCGTCAGCCGACTAGCCCCTCTGGGCGGATCGAACCGTGAGCTTCTGATCAAGTGGGTGCGAAGAGGACTGCTCTCGGTCGATGCGCCTTCGCAGGGAGGCTGGGGCCAAGGTGGTGTCTGGAGCCCAAGGTGTCGATGGGCCATAGAGAAAGGACGGGTGAGATCAGTGTACGTCGGTGCCGGCACCTCAGCCCGGGGTGGTTCCGGCTCCCGGCGTCAGCTGGGGGGCGGGGGGCCGAGCGGGTGCCCAGACCTCACCGGTGGCGGTGGCCCAGAGGGTTCTCAGGGCCACCATCAGCCAGAGCAGGACGAGGAGGGCGACCAGCCCCACCGCGAGGTCCTCCACCGAGCTGAGGCGCCAGGCTCGGGCCAGGGTCAGGGTGGCCATGGCGAAGGCTCCCAGAGGGAAGGTGAAGGCCCACCAGCCCATGCCGTAGGGAAGGGGGCCGCCCGCCAGGTAGCGGACCATCACCACGGCCGCCGCGGCGAACCACCACAGGCCGAACCCCCAGAGCATCGACGCCGCGATCAGGGAGATCAGGCCCACGGTGGGTGCCAGGGGCCCGAACACCGGGGCTCCCGCGGCGGCGATCCGGATCAGAGCCAGTGCGCCCACCCCGACCGGTCCCAGAGCAATCACCAAGGAGGGTGCCATGGCGGCGAGAGGGAGGGGATGAAGGACCAGGCGGTCGTGAAGCAGGGAGAGCACCAGCAGGAAGAGGATGAAGCCCATCCCCCAGAAGGCGTAGCTGGTGAGCAAGAGCAGCCGGGCCGTGGCCGTGTCGGCGTGCTGCATCAGCGGGGTCAGCACCAGGGGCACCACGATGGTGGCGACCGGGGGAATGAACCAGCTGCCGTTGACCGACTGCATGGCGGTGCTGCGAGAGCTCATCAGGGTGTAGACGAAGGCCACGCTGACCACGAACGTCAGGGGCACGCCCACCCAGGCCAGCCAGAAGACGATGTCGTAGACGACCGCGTGCGAGAACATCAGCGGGCCCACCGCGCTGGCCATCACCGCAGCCACCAGCATGCCGGCAGGGCCGGTCGCAAAGAGTGGTCCCACCAGGGGGTTGCGGAAGTCGGCGGCGGCGTCCTTGGGATAGCGGACCCAGCGCAGGATGTAGGGCACTCCCAATCCGACGAAGAGCACCGCCGTGATGACGGCCATCACCCGGGCCGCCTCCTGGGCGTCGCCCAGCAAAGGGTGCCAGTTGCCGGGGTTGGCCGCGAAGGCTATCCCCACGATGCCGGTTCCCATCACGGCCGCAAACCATCCGGGATGAAAGCAGCGCAGGCAGAACCGAGATCCAGCAACGCCTCCCAAGTCAGTCATGACCAACCTCCTCCTTAGACGAGGTCCCCGCTTGTGGTAGCTGGCGGATCCCGGTCCATCGGGCCAGCTCGGCGCGAAGCGGGTAGCGCCCAGTGCTCCGCAATCGCCCGTCCACCAGCACGACGGGCAGAGCCGCCGCACCCTGGGTGCTCACCGCCTCGCGGACCAGCGAACAGGCCATGAACTTCTCCGGCTCCTGCGACAGGGTCGCCCGAGCTACCGCCGCCCCCTGGCCGGTCAGCCATTCGAGGTCGGCGGCGAAGCGCGCCAGCTTCGAGGCCACAGAGGGGACCCCAGTCGAGCAGCACATCGCCGGATCGAACACCTCAATGCTGGTCATGACGCTCCTCCGGGGGAGATCGGATTCGTACGGCCCTGAGTATACGCATCAATCATGGCTGATATCAAGTCACGTTGATGTGATAGGATCCGGCTGTGGCCGTTGCCTCCGCCATCGCTCCCTCCGAACGGGCCGCCATGTTCGGCCTGCTCGCCGATCCCCTGCGCCTGCGGATCGTCGAGCTGCTGGCCGGCGAGGAGCTGTGCACCTGCCATCTGATCGCAGAGACCGGTGCCAAGCAGACGACGATCAGCCACCACCTTCGGATCCTCCGCGAGGCCGGCGCCGTGACCGCCGCCGAGGACGGACGATTCACGTGGTATCGGCTCACGCCCCATCTCCTCGACGCGCTGGCGGCGAGCCTCGCTGAGCTGGCCGAGGGCGCCGAGCGGGCCGGCCGCCAGCGGGTGCCCTGTGCCCCCTGACGGCACGGGGAGCACGTGCTGGCGAGCCGTCACGGGGACCGGGTGACGCAAAGCTGCCCTGGGTCACCCAGCCCGCGATCGACCCTCGCCACCCAAAGCCGTTCGCGGATCGTTGACCGGTAGCTCCTGGGAGCTTGGCTCGGATCTCCGGTCCGCAACCAGCGCCCCCC
>PLXL01000240.1 GCA_003153215.1 Candidatus Dormiibacterota bacterium | reverse complement strand
AGACCGGCGCCGGGGGGGAGCACGCGGAGGACCGTGACTAGGCACACCGCCGCGATCCACAGGGCGAGCAGGCCGGCGAGTATCACGACCCGCCGCCGGAACCTGATACCCCCCCCCACCAGGGCGCCGAGACCGAGCAGGGCGGCGAGGTTGAAGACGTTCGACCCGAGGACGACGCCGGCCCCTACCCGCTGCTGATGGGTGAGCAGGGCAGTGATGGCGGAGGTGATCTCCGGAGCATCGGCGGCCAGTGCGGCGACCATGCCGAGAAGGGCCTCGGAGAGTCCGAGCCGCTCCCCCACCCGCTCCAGCCGCGAAACCAGCAGCCAGCTGGTGGCCAGGCTGATGCAGGCCGCGAGCACGAAGAGCGGAGCCGCCGCCATGACCGGCACAGGGAACCTCCCTGAACAACGTCGTGCCGACCAGACTTCCCGGCTCTCCTCGCCGGACTGTACCAAAGTCACACATCNNGAGCTACCCATCTTCGACGATCTCTCGAGCACCGCCGACTCAACGGGACCGTACCCGAATGCAGTCAGTCAACCCACCGGGGCGCAGCCCGAGGTGGGGCGGAACGACGACGACGTGCAACCGGACGGCACCGCCGCCATGACGCGGCGGGGCTGACGGCCACTGACGCACCGAACTCTCGCGTCATGCGCGGTAGGACCGCAAGCTCGCCGTCGCTCCGCACGAGGTTCCAGCCGAACTCTGCCCCACGCCTGCGCACCGCCTGGTGGCGCGCCCCTCACTCGCGTTGACGGACAGCCAGGTGTCCGGGTTGCCATGGGCGGCGACTGCCGCCGGGTCGCTGTATCGCGGGGCCAGAGTGGTCACCGGTGTGGGAATCGCCGACCTCCTTGCCGTCTTTGAGGTAGCNNGCGGCTGGCCGTGGCGGATTCCTCAGCGATCGATCGAACTGCCTTGACACCACGACCTCTGGGCTAGTTGGTGCCGCCGGAAGTCAGCCAGTCGGTGGCGACTCGCGTTGGGGCTCATCCTGCCCTTCCGGACTCACGCCCGGCTGCCCAACCCGAGGCGGCTTGGCAATCCCTCCACGCGACGGGGTATTCAGGGTCCCCTGGGCGGCGCGCTCAGCCGTCGCGTCTCCCCCTCTGCCCCGCAGAGCGTGAGCTGCCCCCACTGCCAGTAGAGCGCCCAGCAGGGGGCCGGCCAGGTATACCCAGAAGTGGGAGAAGTCCCCGATGACGAGATCCGGACCGAAGGACCGGCCCGGGTTCATCGACGCTCCGCTGATGGGGCTGGCCCACAGGCCGGCCAGCGCGATGTAGCCCCCCACTGCGATTGCTGAGAGCGGCCCAACATTCTGGGCGCCAGAGGCTGTCCCCAGGATCACGGTCACCAGGCCNNCCGGGAACGCGCTTCCAGGGAAACTCGTGGCGGAGGGCGAACGCAAGGGTGACCGCCGCGTTCAGGTGGGCACCTGAGATCAGCCCTATGGAGAGAATGACCGCCATCACCATCACGCCTGGCGCGGACACAAAGGCGACGCGGCTGACAGCGCCATGACTAAAGGCCGACACCGCCGGCCCCCCTGCTGCTACCAGCACCAGGAGGAATGTCCCCAAGACCTCCGCGAAGAGGGGGCGCCATTCATTCGAGAGGTCGTCGAAGTCCCGACCCCACCTGGGCTGAATCCCCACCAGGGTCCGCGTCCACGTGGTCTGCACCTCAGACCTGGTATCGGTCACCGGCTCAACCATCCACGAACTCTTCCCTCAAAGCCGGTCAGGCCCAGATCCACGGCACCGCGGCTACGCCACCATCGGGTACTTCGGTTGCCCTCTGCGGGACCAGGGATCCGCGGTTCCGGTTAGCGCTCCCAGAGTCGGCAAATATGAGTTCAGGAGAGGGGTCTCCAACTGGTTCAGAGCTCACCACCGCGGGGATAGTGCGCCTTCCCGGCAACCGAGAGGCTGCTGGACTTTCGCTCATCTGCCCACCTCCGGCGACGGTGTGGTGTCCAGGACAGGGCGGTTCCAGCCACCGTCGGCCCCGACGAGCTTGTCCGCCGCTTTCGGGCCCCAGCTGCCCAACTTGTATGGCCGGACGCGGTGATGGTGTCTGACCACACGATCGACCACCACCCAGGCGGCCTCGACGGTATCCTCGCGGGTGAAGAGCGTGTTGTCGCCGGCCATGGCGTCGCCCAGGAGCCGGTCGTACGGCGCTTCCTCCGCAAGCTGCGCGTCGAGCAGTGAGAACTCTCTCTGCTCGCCGACGAACCTCTCGCCCTCCCGCTTCACACGTGCGGCAACGGCGATGGCCGGGCTGGGCTCCAGCCGGAAGCGGACATAGTTCGCTCCACTCACCGACCGCGGCGAGTCGCCGAAGAGCTGCTGGGGCGGCGGCTTCAGCTGGACCAGCACCTCGGTGACCGTGCCGGCCATGCCCTTACCGGCGCGGATGTACCAGGGGACGCCCGCCCAGCGCCACGAGTCGATGAACAGCCGAAGCGCGCAGTAGGTCTCGACGTCGGATTCCGAGGCCACCCCCGGCTCCCTGCGGTAACCGGCGTACTGCCCGCGCACCACGTCGTCGGCGGTCAGGGCGCGCATGGCCTGGAAGACCTTGGCCTTCTCGTCGCGTAGCGCNNCGCAGGCAACCGACGGTCTCATAGAATGCCCCCCGTCCGTCCACGCCAAACTTCTCGGCCATCGTGATCTGCACACTGGCGACAGAGTTGCGGTTCCAGATCGGCTCCAGGAAGGAGTTGGAGAAACGAAAATAGAGCAGGTTCTCGACCGCGTCCTTGCCGAGGAAGTGGTCGATGCGGAAGATCGAGGTCTCCGGAAAGACGGCCTGAGCGGCGCGGTTGAGCCGCCGCGCCGACGCGAGGTCACGCCCGAAAGGCTTCTCGATGATGACCCGCGCGTTGTCAGCCAGGCCCGCAGCGCCGAGTTGCTTGATGACCGCGGCGAAGAGAAGCGGTGGAATGGCCAGGTAGTGCGCCGGACGGGAGGCATTGCCGAGAGCCTCCTTCACCGCCGCGAACGTGTCGGAATCCTTGTAGTCGCCATCCACGTACCGAAGCCTGGACAGCAGGTCACTGAGCGCGCGCCGGTCGTCGATGCCACCCGCGCTCTGGGCGATGCTCTCCCTGGCGAGGTTGCGCAGTTGCTCGAGGCTCCAGCCCGAATATGCCACACCGACCACGGGAACATTGAGTGCCCCTCGTTTGGTCATCGCGTACAGCGCGGAGAAGATCTGTTTGCGCGCCAAGTTCCCGGTCGCGCCGAAGAGGACCAGCGCATCGCAGCCCCCTCGGCCGGCTCCTGCGGCCCTCACCTCAGCTGCTCTTCTCGTCGTGTCCACATCGCGTAGGGTTCCTGGGCTCGATATTTCGGTTCTGAGTCATGACAACTCCTTCTCTTGGACCTTCAGTTGAGGGCGCGACGCCTATCTAACGACCGGAAGTCGCGAGAGAGCCGGTCTCAGGGTATGGGCCTCGGTGTTCGTGCTGGTCGTNNCCACCCGCGTCGGAGGCCAACTGGATGGCAGCGGGCACCAATAGACGACGCACCGGGTGGGGTGGCTGTCGAGGAGGGCGAGCGCCACCTTCTCGAGGGCAGCCTTGACCGCCGTGGGCTCAGCTGACGCTCGTTAGGTGGTGGACGTGGCGGATGTCGCGGCCGACTCTGTCCGCCTCAGGACCTCCCTGAGAGTTCGCCCGGTAGCACGGCGATATCCCATCTCAAACAGGAAACTCACCGCCAGCGTGATACCGAGGGCAATCGCTGATGGTAGGGCTGTGGTGACCATGTGGTAGAAGAGGACGAGAAAGAGAGCGACGCAGGTCACCGCAGACGCCACAACCGGCCAGGCTTTGGCGCCCGTCTGCTTTCGAATCCTCAGGTGTGCGACATTGACCGCCGAGTAGACCAAGAGGAAAGCTGCGCTTCCCATGGAGGCAACGGCGCTCAACGGAAAGATCAGGACGAACACGAGCACGAGCCCCGAGGTGATGAAGAGTCCTTCGACGTCACGGCCCCAGAGAGTGCGGTCAAACGCCGGTGGCAGCCCGCCATTCTTGGCGATCTGGTACGCGACGTTTGCGGACCCGAACAAGGTGGCATTCACGGCCGAAGCCGTGGAAAGCAGCGCCGCGATGGCTACCAGCTTGAAACCCAATTGGCCAAGGGATGGCCTGGCGGCGACGGCCAAGGCGGAATCGCCAAGCTTCCTGAGGACATTGAGCGGCACATTGGTCACCACGCCAGTAGCGACAAGCACGTAGATCACCA
>PLXL01000056.1 GCA_003153215.1 Candidatus Dormiibacterota bacterium | reverse complement strand
CCAGGCGATGAAGATCAGGGTCAAGGCGATGGCGAAGCCCGCTGTGGATACCGCGTAGGGCACGCCCAGCTGGATGTGCAGGGCGTCCGCGACCATGGTGCCGAAGATGGCGACCATGACCACCGCCAGCCAGTACACCCCGGCGATGTAGCGGCCAACGGATAGCTGAAGGACCAGGGCCGCGGCGAAGGCGACAGCCCCCAGGCCGACCGCGAGGTACGGGTCGATCTCACGCACCGAGAAGTCCGACGTCGCCTCGCCCATGGCGGTGGTGAGGACCTTGAGGATCCAGAAGTAGGCGGTGATCTCCGGGACCTTCCTCAGGGTTCGCCGCGCATGGCGCATCGAACCGGAAGGTACCATGACTCGCCCACAGCGACCTGCGGGCCAAGGTAGTGGCCCACTTGCCGCTACCTCAGGCGGCGAGTAGGTCTGATCGACTTCATACGAGCGCCGTCAGGACCGGGGCTCTGGATCGGGAAGTTGGACGTCCGACTACTCTCCATCGGAAGGCGCACCTTTGTTCGCCTGTCGGCCTCATCCCTTTCGCTCGGGAGCTGAAGGGGGCTCGCTTCGCCCTCTGGAACTCAAGGCCAAGCGGACCTCCGGGCACAGCGGTGGCAGCCGCCATCTCCTCGGCCGACGCGTTCTCGAGCAGGACGGAGGCGGATGGGCAGGCTTGCCGCCCCCGCGCCTTGTTGCTTGCCGCCCTGGCCTGTAATGCCGGAGCGGGGGTGCGTCCCCGCAAGTGTTGACACCGAAACGGGGGCGATAGTATGGTCCGCGTCATCCGGCCGAATACTGGATCCGCGCTGAGGGCAGAGCTGCAGCGCGGCCAGGCCTCAAGGCCATCTCATCACACAGCCAAATCGCCTCACCGTCTGCACTCTGACGCGCAACTCCGCCGCATCGCTAGAGTTGTGGGCATCTTCTGCCCGTGAGTATGCCCACGAGATTGTCATCGCCGTCGACGCATCCTCTGACGATGGGACCGATGAGATCGCCCGTCGGGTCGCCGATCGCGTCTTCCTCGTCGAGCATCCAACCACCACGCCCACCGACGCCACCGCTGACTGGCTGTTCCGCCAAGCCACTTGCGAGTGGGTACTGCAACTCGATGACGACGAGGTCATGGGGTCTGAGTTCGCGGCCAATGTCTCCCGTCTGCTCGCTTCAGCAGAACTGACTCACTACTACTTCAAGCGTCGGTGGGTCGTCAGACAGGATGATGGGGGGCTGGGATGGCTCACCGACTATCCCTGGGGCTACGATCCATGCCTGCGGCTCTTCAGAAACATCGGCAGCCTGTTCTGGCATCCATTGGGGATGCACACGCAAACCTCCGTACTCGGGGCGGGCAGTCTCCTCGATAGCACCGCGGGCACCCTCTACCATCTTGACCTTCTCTGGCGCACACGAGAGCAGCGAGAGCGCAAAGTGTGGGAGCGATACGGTGGTGCCTGCAAAGAGTACTACCTCTTCGAAGAGTGCTTCGGGGCAGAATCCGCGGTGCCCGTGGACGACCCCGAGGTGATCAAATTCGCCGAGATGACGCTCGCTATGCGTCGGGCTGCGACTTTATCGTCGAGCCAGGAGCTCAGAGCCTCGACGTCAGGGTCGATCCCGCCGGTGTCACTTGACGAGATGGCAGCTGTGGCCCAGCGGAGAACGCCCAATCTCACCCGGTACGGAGTCGAGTTCCTGTCTGACGACACACCGAGCCTGATGCAGAAGGGTGGCGCCTATATCGTCCACCTGACCGTGAGGAATGCAAGCGATGGCGCCTGGGACACCGGCTCGGCCCGGGGCCCCGTCCACATCTCTTATCATTGGTGGTCGAGCAATGGCGAGGCGACATACGACGGCGTGCGAAGTTGGCTGCCACAGATGGTGGCTCCCGACGAGACGGTAGCCATCACGGCTCATGTGCTCGCGCCGTCGCGGCCGGGGAAATACGTCCTGGAGTGGGACGTGGTCCAGGAGAACATCTGCTGGTTCGGGCAGCGCGGTGCCTCCACCCTTCGCCTGGACATCGAGGTGACTGACTCGAAAGATGGTAGCCCAGCCCCATCCGTCTTCGCGTCGCTCGATGAGATCAGACCCCAATGACCCGCCTTACCTCAGGCAATCCCTCATCGTGCCAGGTTCGTGAGCCGATCGCCCGGGAGGGCCAGGTCGTCCTCGGGCAGCGCCAGACCGGCACCGGCCATGGCGGCGAGCAGCAGCACCTCCGACGCGAAGTAGTAGTTGAAGAACGCCTGCTTGGCGAGGATGAAGGCGACGATGTTGAGGATGGCTGCCTGAAGGGCCAGGTCACCCGCGGTACGCGGTCGGCCGCGCCAGACGATCAGCGCCGCGGCCACTGCCAGTGGGACGAAGGGGAGCACCGTCGGCAGCTTGATGAGGGTCAGCTGATAGAGGAGCGCGGCGAGGTTCAGGGAGTCGGTCCGGAAGGGCAGGTTGAGCTGGTAGCCGACGAGGCTGTAGACGAAGGTCCCAACCCCGGTGATGAGGGCGAAGGGAACCATCAGCACCAGCGAGCAGACCACCGCCAGCACGATCTCGCGACGGCCCCGCCTCGACCACAGGAAGGCGGGCAGCAGCAGCACCAGGGAGGTGAACTTCACCATCACCCCGGCGGTGAGGGCCACCGTCGCCCAGCCCCGGTGGTCGCGCCGCAGCGCCAGCCACCAGACGATGCCGACCATCATGTAGACGTCCACCCAGCCCACGCGGACCATCCCGACCCAGAGCGGTGACGCGAGCGCCAGGGCGACCACTCGGTGGGCATCGGAGGCCGCGTCCCCCTGCTCGGCGAGGCGCCAGAGGCCGGCCACGGTGGCCAGAACGCAAACCATCGACATCACCCGCACGTCCCCGAGCAGACGGCCCGGAACGGCGAGGATGGGCACGATCGGCCCGTACGGGAAGTGCCCCCATACGAAGTTGGGGGCGGCCATCGCCCAGTAGTTGGGCTTGACCTCCACGAAGTAGCTGAACACCGGACCATAGGGGTTGTGGCCGTGGATCAGGGCCTCGGCGGCGCCCTGGAGGGCCGTGAAGACGTCGCTGTTGCCCGAGCCCCAGAACGTCCCGGCGGCGGTCAGCCCCACCAAGGAGACGCCGGCCAGTCCGAGCAGCACCCCGCTTAGCCGCCCCCGGGGCAGCCACGCCGCCGCCGCCGTCAGGGCGGTCAGCAGGAGCGCAAACAGCACCTGGAGATCCGTCTGGTTTGGGAAGTGCTGTGCCCAGAGCAAGTTGGTGAGGCCGCAGCCGAGGGTGATCACCATCCACCAGCCCCGACCCTGGCGCCAGCGGCCCCCGCGCAGCGCCAGCAGCGCCAGCCCCGAGGAGACCAGCACCAGCAGCAGGGCGAGATGGGAGAGGGTGGTGCCGAAGTTCCGCATCACCCCGAGGCCCATGGTGCCGACCGCCAGGCCGCACAGGGTCAGCCGGCCGGTGCTCGCCCAGATCCGGGAGGCGGCCGCGGTGAGGCGGGCGGACCAGTGCACGGCGGGCATCCTACCTGAGCCGGGGCCGCCTCGCGTATGCGCCCTGCGCTGCGGGTGGTCGGGGCGCCGCCCGACGCGTGGCGGCCGGGCGAGGGACAGTCGACTGTGATGTGGCTTAGAGCTTGCGCCAATAGGATGCTCGAAGAAGCCATCCTCATGTCCTCGAAACCCCCGCTTCGCGGGGC
>PLXL01000256.1 GCA_003153215.1 Candidatus Dormiibacterota bacterium | reverse complement strand
TCGCGGTTGACGGCCGCGAAGCAGCCACAGAGCGCGGTCGACATGCAGCCGGTGCCGCTGACCTGGCCGAGCATCGGCACGCCGTTGCTCACCGCGGCACTCCCGCCCGGTCCGGCGATGTGGTCCACGGCTCCGGTGACCGCCACCGCGCAGCCGAGGGCTCGCGCCGCGGTGGCCGCCAGCGCGCCCGGGTCGCCCGCCGAGACGGAGTCGACGCCGCGGATCTCGGCCGCCGCTCCGATCAGCGCGGAGACCTCGGCCGCATTGCCGCGGACGATGGCGACCGCCACCTCGGCGAGGATCCGTCGGCACGCCTCGGTGCGCATCCTGGTGGCTCCGGCACCCACCGGGTCGAGGACCACCGGGATGCCGTGCCGGTTGGCGGCGCGGCCTGCCAGGACCATGGCATCCACCCACTCCGGTGAGAGGGTGCCGATGTTGAGCACCAGCGCTCCGGCGTACCCGGCCATCTCCTCGACCTCGGCGAGGGCATGGGCCATCACCGGCGAGGCGCCGAGCGCCAGCGTGATGTTGGCGGTCTCGTTCATCACCACGTAGTTGGTGATCTGATGGATGAGCGGGTGCCCGGCGCGGATCGCGCTGAGCGATGCGGCGGGGGAGAAGTGCTGGGTGGTGGGCGCTGGCATCGGCATCACTCCTGGTGGGGGAGGTGGGGAGCGGGGGCCGAGGAGGGGCCGGCGAAGGCGTGGAGGACGTTGACCGGCCCGTCGCCGTGGCCGATCTCGACCAGGCCGTGGGCCACCGCGTCCGCCGCCACGCGCGCGGCGGTCCGCGCGGCGGTGAGCAGGTCGTCGCCCAGGGCGAGCCGGGCGCAGAGGGAGGCCGAATGGGTGCAGCCGGCGCCGTGGGTGGCCGCGACGGGGTGGCGAGTCACCGGGATCTCGTGGTGATCGCGACCGTCGAAGAGGTGGTCGACCGCGGATTCGCCGTGGCCACCGGTGACCAGGACCGCCGGCGCGCCCATCTCGTGGAGACGCTCGGCCAGCTCCCGCCGGCTGCCCCGGTGACCGGTCAGGGCCTCCGCCTCGGGGAGGTTGGGGGTGATCACGGTGGCCCGCGGGAAGAGGCGGTGCACCAGGGTGGATACGGCATCCTCGCGGAGGAGCACCGCCCCCGAGGAAGCCACCATCACCGGGTCGACGACGAGGGGGAAGTCGGTCCGCGCAAGCCAATCGGCGACCGCATCGATGATCGAGGCCGAGAACAGCATCCCGGTCTTGGCGGCGTCCACACCGATGTCCTCCGCGACCGCTTCGAGCTGGGCCGTGATGATCTCGATTGGGATCTCGTGGATGGCCCGCACCCCCACGGTGCTCTGGGCGGTGAGGGCGACGATCGCCGACATCCCGTGGCACCCGGCGGCGGCGAACGCCTTGAGATCCGCCTGGATACCGGCGCCGCCGCCGGAATCGGACGTGGCAATGGTGAGACACCGCGCCACCGTCATCGCAGCCCTCCCTACGCTGGCATTACCCAGATCAGGTTCTCGGGTGTGATCTCAGCCAATCGGGCACCCCGGGACCACGCGAGCGTATCACCACGGTCCGGCGCGCCGGCGCGGTTCCGTCTGGGTCGCCTGCGCGGATCGGCAAGTAGAGAGGAGGTCAGGTGGAGGGCGACCAGGCGGGGACGGGGCCGATGATCGGCTGGTACTGCCAGTCGGCTCCGCCGTCCGTGGTGGCCCACAGTCCTGCTGAACCGAACACCCATCCATGCGTCGAGTCCGCGAAAGCGACGTCCACCTCCCCGCCGCCCTGCCAGACCGTCGTGAGCTCCTCGGGCAGCGAGGCTTGTGTCCAGGTGACGCCGCCGTCATCCGTGATGAGAGGGGGCCCGAGGTAGTTGATCATCCACGCCCTGCTGCCGCTGAGCACGGCGAGGCCGATGGGACCACCGCCGTTGTCCAGGCTCCCGACATTGGTCGCAGGCGGCGAGAAACCCGAGTAGTCAGCGCGGCTTCGCAGGAGCCACTGGGCACCGCCGTCGTCCGAGGTCCAGACCTCCTGCGGTGCCGACGAGGGGCCCCCGATGTCGGCGCAGGAGAGCATCAGATCCTCGGTCGAGGAGGCCGCGAGGCTCATCGTCGCACCCACGGTGCAGGGCACTGTCATCGAGACCCATGACTGAGCCTGATCCTCAGTCCTCACGAGGGTCGGCTCCGACTCATTGTCGTTCAGCTGCCACGCACTCGAGCCCCAGCGTACGAGCTCAGGACCACCCAGCGCCGAGTTGCTGATCGGTTCCCCCTGCACGGAGGCCGGAAGGGGCGCCAGGTCAGTCCACGGACCGCCGCCCACCGGTGATGAAAGGACAGCCTCCGGGCAGGCGGTGGTGGCCCCCTCCGCGCACCCGGTCACCGCCCACGCCGTGCCGCCGGCGATGGCGAGGTCGACGACCTCTCCGCCGACGTCAGCCGGCTGCCAGCTCTCTCCGCCGTCGTGGGTCGCGCCGAAGACGGCGTCACCATCGGTGCCAGTTCCCCACATCCAGGCGTCCTCACTCGACGCGGCGGCGAGATAGAGCTCGGAGTTCGTCGGGTCGGGAGCCGCCGGCGATGCCACCATCGCCCAGCTGGCGCCGCCATCGGTGGTCCGGGCCACCCCGGTCTCGCAATCCTGCTGCGCATCGCAGGCATCCCCGAGAACCCACCCGTCGGACGCGGTCGGGAAGCTGACCGATCCCGGGCCCACGTAGGCGATGGCGGAGGGGGCTTGCCACGGCGTCGGGGTGGGCACGGCCACGACCGGCGGTTTGGTGGGGACAGGGATCGAGGTGCTCCCTGCCGGCTCGCTCGCGGCTGCCGCGGTCTTTGCCGCCCCCACGATCGGGCTCGTGTGACCGCGGAGGCCGAGGCCGATCCCTATGGCCCCGCCGGCGAGAGCGACCACGACCACGGCCACCAGGGCCCGCGGCCCGGTGACGGCGGAGCGATCCTTCCTGGGCGAGCCGGTCACACCCCTACTACGCGCCGGCACGCCAGCGGGTGACAACCACGATCAGCGCAGGTCTGCGGATTCGATCTCCACGGAGCCGGCCCGCCCTCCACTCCCCGCCGCCCCCTCCGCTGTCCCCGCAGTCCGCCGCCACGTGGCGAGAACCGACCCCAATAGGATCAATGCAAACCCGAGCACGGCCCCGATCCGCAGCGGCTCGCCGAGGATCGTGACCCCGAGCACCAGCGCCACCGCCGGGTTGAAGTAGGTGATCACCGTCGCCCGGACGGGGCCCATCTCGGCGATGAGGGCAAAGAAGAGGACGAAGGCTACCGCGGTGCAGACGACACCCAGGGTAACCGCGGAGGCGATCACGCGCGCCGTGGGATGGGTGTCCCCCAGCTGGATGATCCCGACCGGCGCGTACACCAGCGCGGCGAACGCGAGCGATGCCGCCACCACGCCGACGGACGGGAGGTGCGACAGCTTGCGGGAGATGATCATCGGGCCGACGGCGTAGCCCACGGTGCACACCCCGATCTCGGCGACCGCCAGGAGGTCATGCCCGGTGATGTCAAAGCCGAGCAGGACGGCGACCCCAGCGAAGCCGACGCCGAGCCCCACCAGGCGGCGGCCATCCAGCTGGTGCTCGCTGCGGGTGACCCAGGCGAGCAGCGCCCCGATCAGGGGAACGGCGGCGACGAGCAGGCCGCTCAGCGAGCTGGACAGCCGTGTCTCGGCGCTGGAGAGGAGGAACCACGGTATCGCCAGCTCGGCGACCGTGTAGGCGATCAGCCACCTCCAGGCCGGGAGGATCGGTCGCACCTCCCGGCGTGCGATCGCCACCGGGACGAGCAGGAGCGCACCGATGCCGGTGCGCAGGAAGACGAGGCTCGCCGGGGTGATCTCGGAGACCGCCACCTTGATGAGCAGGTACGGGATGCCCCACACCACGCACATGATCGCGAAGAGGACGAGCGCCTTCCGGCTCATGGGCCGCCATCCTAGCGGCCCGCGCCATCTGGCACCATCCGTGGCGATGCCGNNACCGCGTCCGCCGTCTTCGCCCACCTCGCCTTCTGGGACCGCTTCGTGATCGCCCGCTGGGACCGCTACGACCGCGAGGACGTCATCGAGGACCTCTCCGACTTCCACATGGATCTGGTCAACGCAGCCGGGCTGCCCCTCTGGCTGGCGCTGCCTCCGGAGGCCGCGGTGGCGGAGGCGATCGAGGCCGCCGGTGAGGTCGTTGAGCGGATCGCCGCCCTGGGCCCCGCGGCGGTCGAGGCCGCGCTCACCACCAGCCGCCGGGCGATGCTCGATCGGACCTTCCACTGGACGCCCCACCTCGACGAGCTCGCCGGGGTGCCTCCGCCGCGCTGAAGCCGCGCGCTGGCCGGCCCGTCAGCTGCGTGCGTCGGTCTCGATGAGTGCCCCACCCGCGTTCGCGCGTCCAGGCGGGCACGGTCGGTGGCACGCGACTGCGGTTACGCGCTCTGGGTCTCTTCCGCGCTCAGCTCCCACAGCCGGTGCGCCGCCGCGGTGTCCTGCGCGGCCGCGCTCGGCAGCTTGCGCTTCCGGTTGGCGAAATACCCGCCTGTTTCGGAGGAGACATCCGCCGAGTCCGCCAGCCACACCAGCGTGTCCGCGCCCTTGGTCGTGCTGCGCGCAAAGGGTCGCGCCATCGTCATGCCGAAGGCCATCAGCGGGCCGTTGTTGCGGTTGAAACCGCTCGCCACGAAACCCGGGTGGAAGCAGTTGGCGGTGACACCGGTGCCCTCCAGCCGCCGTGCCAGCTCNNCCCCTTGTCGGCCTTGATGCCGTCGAAGGGGATGTGCGCGCCGTGATGAGCGCTCGAGCTGGTGGTGATGATCCGAGCGGGCGCGCTCGACTTGATCCGGTCGAGGAGCAGGGTGGTGAGCAGGAAGGGGGCGAGGTGGTTCACCGCCCAGGTCAGCTCAAAACCGTCCCCGGTGAGGCGTCGCGAGCTGTTCACCCCGCCGGCGTTGTTGGCCAGCACGTCGATCTTGGGGTGCTTGGCCAGGATCTCCTCGGCCAGCTTGCGGATCGACGCCTGTGAGCTGAGATCCGCAAAGAGAACCTCGACCTCTGTCGCTGGGCCACCCGCGGCCTTGATCTGGACAACGGCCTCGGCCGCCCTCGACTCGCTGCGGGCCACGATCGAGAGCAGCGCGCCCCGGTGGGCCAGCTCCCGCGCCGCCGCCAGCCCGATCCCGCCCGTCGCCCCGGTGATGATCACCCGCTTGCCGGCGACCCCACTCCATTCCTGCATGACCGTCTCCCAGGTTGCGGATCGGCTGCCGCGAGCCTGTGCTCGCAGCATCGTCTGAGCCTACGTCCTCAGTTCGCCCGGAGCCTACGCTCTCAGCTGTTCTCCCCGATGGCGATGGTGACCTTGACCGCCCCGTGTTCCTGCGGCCGCGCGGCGGTGCGGAACGCCGCGCGCCAGGCGGCGAGGGGGAAGCGGTGGGTCAGCCAGTCCCGCCACCGGACGTCGCCGCGGGCGAGCATGCCGAGCGCAATGTCCAGGTCGTCGCGGCGGTAACCGTTGGACCCCACCACGGTCACCTCCTTGAAGTAGGTCAGGGTCGCCTGGGTGCGCCGGGCGCGGCCCACTCCGACCCGAACCACCAGGCCTCCGGGACGGACGATTGCCAGGGACAGTTCGGTGGTGGCGGTGCTGCCCACCGCGTCGACCACCGCCGCGGCGCCGCCGGTGANNAGAGCTTCCACAAGGGCTCGCTGGTACGGCCATGCCGCGCTGACCATCACCCGCTCAGCGCCCAGGCGGCGCAGGGAGGCCGTGACCGCCAGGCCGATGGTTCCGGCGCCGAGCACCACGACGAGGCCGGACGTCGCGACGCGCCCTCCGCCGAGGACCTGCTCGGCCGCGTGCGCGCCCACCGCCAGCGGATCGGCGAGCACCCCGGCTCGAGGCTCCAGCCCCTCCGGCAGCCGGCGCAGCTGGGAGCGGTGCGCGTGCATCCGGGTGCCCATCCCCCCGGGCAGGCCGCGAATGTTCCCGGTGTGGATGCCGCTCCCCGAGACGCCCGGTAGAGGCTCTCCCTGGCGGGCGCAGAGGGGGAGCATCCCCTCGGCGCATGCGGGGCATGGCGGCAGCCCGCGTGCCGCACACCCGAGCCACGGGTTGACCACCACCGTCTCCCCGACCGAGAGGTCCGCTCCGGCCGGTCCGGCGACCCGGGCCACGATCTCGTGGCCCATGACGTGGGGAAAGGAGACCAGACCGGAGAGCGGGTTGTCCCAGTCCGCCTGGAGGGTGGCCTGGGTGACATCGCTGCCGCATACCCCGGTGAAGATCGGCTCGAGGGCGACCCACTCGGGCCCCGGTGACACCGGGTCGGGCAGCCTGCGGAGGCCGAGCGGTCCGGGGCCGCGCAGGACCCAGAGCGGATCGAGGCGGCTGAGAGCCCCCGCTACGGCGAGCCGCGCCGGCCGGGGATCAAAGACCAGGCCCAGCATCAGCGTGGGGTCCGGCGATGGGCGTGGTGCACGCCCGAAACGGTACCCCCAACGGTGGACGGGGCCGTCGCAGGTCGCGCAGAAGTGGACGCCGGCGCCGATCAGCTCCGCCTCCCCGGGCACCCCGAGACGCCGGTTGGAGGAGCCGGCCGCGACCAGCGGCGCCCCCGATGCCCCGCACCCGCACCCCTCGAGTCTTCCCGCCGGGCTTGCGCATTGCAGTCCGAGCGACTTTGCGCGACTGTTGTCGACGAGCCCCGGCGGGGCGCGCGACCTCCACCCACAGGGTCGGGCGGAGCTCCTCTTCTTGAGCCGGATGACTGCTCGCTGACTGCGAACGGGACAGCGTCCGCGGGGACCCTTCACCGCACCCCTGGCCGGCCGTCTCCGTCCGCCGCCCCGTCCCGCCGTCCACCCCCGTCACGGACTCTCGTCAGGCCGTGTCCATCTTTTCACAGCGCCCGTGAAATGATCCGGTCGTTCGAATGGCCTGGCCCAGCATCGGACTTGGTGACTGGGATGCGCCGCCCGGGGAAAACAGTCCAGTGAATAATCCGCCCAATCCGCGGCTCACGCCACCCGGGGGGAGAGGGGCCTGAGGTGGCCGGCACAACCACGCGCGGCGTCGGTTCGGGACAGCTCGCCCTGCTGATCCCGGTGGGGAGCGACACGTACGCCGTCTCGCTGGACACCGTCCGCGAGGTGGTGGTCGATCCGCGGGTGACCCAGGTGCCCACCTCGCCTCCGGTGGTGCGCGGTGTGTTCAACGTGCGCGGGGACATCGTCCCGCTCCTCGACACCGGCCTTCTGCTCGGCCTCCGTCCGGTGACGGAGGAGCCCTACGCGGTGCTGGTGGAGACCCCCCACGGGACCGCAGGCCTGGTGGCCACGGAGATGCCCCTCACCGTCCGGCTGAACGAATCGGTGGGCCATTCCGACATGGAGGGGACCACCGAGACCTACCTGGTCGCTGACGCCCGGCTGGCCGTCGCCCTCGACGTCCCGGTGCTGCTCAGCCCTGCCCGGATCGCGCAGTGAGCCCTCAGGAGTCGCTCTCGGAGGGCGACTTCCAGCGCCTCTTCGCAACCGAGGCGGAGGGCCGGCTCGACACCCTCGTCGACGAGCTGCTCGAGTTGGAGAAGGGCGGCGCGACCCCGGAGGTTGTCGCCTCCCTCTTCCGTGAGGCCCACACCATCAAGGGCGGCGCCGCGGTGGTGGGGATGCCTCATGTCGCCCGGGTGGCGCACGCGCTCGAGGACCTGCTGGAGGAGGTGCGCCGCGAGCGGCGCGGGGTCGATACAGCCCTGATCGACGCGGTGCTCGNNTCGCCGTCGGGGGACCTCCCGTCGTGGACGACAGGGCTGCCGCGGGCGCCACGATGCCGGCGCCGGCCACGGCGGCCACGGCGGCGCCAGACGCGGCAGTCCCGACCCCGGCGGCGGCGGCTCCCTCCCCGGCCGCGTCCCCGCGCTCTGCGCCAGGCGGCGGCCGGGCGCCCGATCGGACGGCGTCCACCCCCGCGGCTTCGCCCGAGTCCGCTCCGCCGCTTCCCTCGGATTCCGAGGCAGCCCCACCGACGGCACCGGCCGGCGAGCACGCCGCGGGGGAGGGGTCGGCGGAGGCGCACCGTGCCGTCGGAAGCGCCGCGGGTCACACCGAACCAGCCCGGGCCACGGCGACCGAGATGCTCCAGATCCCGGTCCACCGGATCGACGACCTGGTCCGACTGATCGGAGAGGC
>PLXL01000277.1 GCA_003153215.1 Candidatus Dormiibacterota bacterium | reverse complement strand
TGGGTAGATTGAAGCAGCCTCGCATAGGCGACGCTGATCTCGCTGGAGCAGACCTGTGGGTGCCCAGCTCGTCAACGGCGTGCGCATGTCGACTGATCTGTCGCTGTTCGGCCATCTGAGCCGCCCTCTGACACTGGCACGGCCGGCGAGCTTTGGAAGATGGCGTCACGTGAATCGGTTCCCCAGTTTGGGCTCGCCGCGTACCCCCACCTATACCCCCACCCCGACGACACTGGGAGGTACCAGGCGGCACGAAACTACCACAGCCGGGTCGTGATTCGTATCAGGACGACACCCAGCGACACCAGACAACACGTCAATCGGCGCTCTTGAAAACCGCAAGGGCCGCCAAGCCCTCGGGGGTTCGAATCCCTCTTCCTCCGGACTTTTCTATTGGTATATAAGGACTTTCCGCGTATCCACATCGAGGAGTGTCTGGGACTTACCGAGCGCTTGCTCCATTCATCCCTCAATCTGACCCTCATTCTTCCTCGGTGGCGATGAGGAGCCTCACCATGGGCCTGGTCAAGAGCAGCTGACCGCTGTGGCATCCCGTCCCAGGCCGAGCACGCCCTCGCCCATGCTCGCACCCATCAACTTCGCAGACTCCCTCGACGGCCTCCAGATAGGCCCGGTGGCCGTCCGTGGTCCAACTGAACCCGGTTGGCCAGTCGGCCCCGGAGATCGTCCATCAGGGCGATGGCGTCGGCGCTGGAGCGGTCCCCGACCAGCCAGGAAGGGGCCAGCTTGGTGTCCGCGTCGATAGTCGTCCACGTCCAGAGGTCGCCCCAGCCGAACTCGCCGGCGAGTATCCCGGAGCGGGCGTCACGACAGCTCGGGCGGGCTGCCGCGAACGATCAGTTCCACCCGTATAATGCCGATACTCCCGCCCGCGACCTCACGTCGCAGGCCGCACCCCGCCGCGTCCAGCCGAGGAAATGGAGCCACCGCCCGACACCCCCCTGGCCGACGCCCTGCCCCCGGCCGATCCATCGATTGTCGCTACGCCGATGGGACAGCCGCGCCGGCGGAGGAGCACCCGGCCGCGGCGGTCGCTCTGGCGGCGGCTTCGTTGGTGGGTGGTGGGGCTGGCGGTCCTGGCGATCGTCCTCCTCGGCGTCTCCGCCGTCCGGTACTACTCGGCGGTCAAAGCGCTCACCGACGGCCGCAGCGCGGCTCTCAGCGCGGCGCAGCTGCTCACCGGCGACCTCAGCCCCCTCGACCACGCCCGGCTGGAGAAGGCCGGCGCGGACCTGCAGGTGGCGGCAGACGACTTCGGCACCCGCTCGGAGATCCTGTCCGACGGCTGGATCGCCGGCATCGCCACGCACATCCCCGGGATCTCAGCGAACGTGAACGCGGCCCGCCGGCTGCGCACCGCCGGGGAGGACGGCACCCGGCTCGGCCGGGACGTGATCGGGCTGGTTGAGCAGGTGATCCCCGCCTCAGCGCCGGCGGGAGGCCCCTCACCGTTCCAGAGATTGGTCCAATTGGCGAGCGATCACCGTCCCCAGCTGGACCGGACCACCGCGGACCTCGCGGTGTTCGAGAAGAGCCTGGCGGCGGTGCCAGGAGGGAAGCTGCTCGGCCCCCTGAGCCGGGCTCGCGCCACCCTGCTCAGCGAAGGGCACCAGGTGACCAGCGTCGCGGGGCCGGCGATCAACCTCCTCAAAGCGCTGCCCGCGGCGATCGGCCCCGGGCAGCACACCTACCTCCTGCTCCTCGAGAACCCGGGAGAGGAGCGCCCCGGAGGCGGTTTCATCGGGTCGGTGGGCACGGTGACCTTCAGCGACGGGGCGGTCACCAGCCTCGTCTTCCATCAGTCGGCCTACTTCACCCCGCTGGTGACCGACATCCCGGCACCGGCGCCGCTCAACGAGTATCTCTTCCACGGGCAGCACTGGGAACTGGGAGACGCCAACTGGTCGCCCGACTTCCCCACCTCGGCGGCCGAGGTCGAGCTCTTCTACACGCAAGGAACCGGCCAGGCGGTCGACGGGACCATCGACGTCGACCCGGTGGCGGTCAGCTACCTTCTCCAGGTGCTGGGACCGATGCAGGCGGCACCGTACCCGCAGACGCTCACCGCCGCCAACGTCCTCATGGAGCTCAACTACCTCGTCAATCTTCCTGGGAACCCGGGGCAGCCGTACCTCGCCGCCTTCGGGAGCGCGGTGGTCCACGACCTGCTCAACGCCCCCATCGACGAGATGCCGGCGCTGGCCTCGGCGCTGGAGCGGGGAGCCAACCAGAAGCACATCGTCCTTTACTTCCACAACCCCACTCTGGAGAGGCTTGCGGACGGTGCGGGGTACGGGGGGGAGCTGGGGGCACCGCTCAGCGACTCGCTGCTCATCGACGACGCCAACCTCTCCGGCACAAAGGGGGACCTGTTCGTGACCAGGTCATTCAGCCTGACAGCGACGGTCGAGTCCAACGGCAACGTCAACGACCACGTCGTCCTGCAGTACCACAACCCGGTCCCCCCGACCGCGGAAGACCGCGGCCTGGAGCCGAACTCAGGGGGCGACTACCGCGACTACGTCCGCGTCTACGTCCCCGAGACCGCCCAGCTCACCGGCATGACCCTCAGCATCGACGGCGGGGCCGCCCAGCAGGTCGCCCCTGGGGCGGTGACCTACGAGCTGAGCCGCGAGGCGATCGGCTTCTGGCTGATCGTGCCCTACGGAGGCTCGGCGACCCTGACGCTCGACTACACCGGGCCCTTCGCCAACATCAGCGTCACCCCGGAGCACTATGCTCTCGTCTGGGAGAAGCAGATCAACGCCCTCACCTGGCCGGTCACCGTTACGGTGACCATGCCCAACGGGCGCAGCTACCACTGGTCGTCGACGCTGGTGACGAACCGGTCGTGGAGTGTCGTGGGGTGAGTGAGACGTCGCAGCCTCAGCGGTCGCGTGGCGTCAACTCCGGCAAGACGTACGCATAGGAGGTGAGATGGATCGACTGATCATCGTGGGTGCTGGGGGGTCCGGCCGCGAGACCCTTGACATCGTGGAAGCGATCAACGGTCCCGACCGTGTTTTCGAATTCCTTGGATTCGTCGACGACGGGGACGCGGTGGACCTCGACCTCCTGCGCCGCCGTGGCGCCCCTCTGCTGGGCGGGGTGGAACTTCTGCGCGACCTCGACGCAGCCTATGTCATCGCCATCGGCTCTGGTTCTGCCCGTCGGGCGCTCGATGCGAAGCTCAGCGCCTGGGGTCGTATCCCCGTCTCCCTTGTTCACCCCGCCGCCAGCATCGCCTCGGAGGTGAGCCTCGGTCCCGGGGCCATCATCACCGCCGGCGCCAAGCTAACCACCAATATCCGGACCGGCCGCCACCTTCATGCCAACCTCCATGCCACGGTCAGCCATGACTGTGTTCTCGGGGACTACGTCACCCTGAACCCAGGCGTCCATGTGGCCGGCAACGTCATTCTCGGCGACGAGGTGACCTGCGGCATCGGCGCGGTCATCATCCAGGGTCGCACTATCGGAGCCCGCACGACGATCGGCGCTGGCGCCGTGGTCGTTCACGACATCGCACCGGGGGTTACTGCCGTCGGTGTCCCAGCTGTTCCCTTGCCAGACCGGATGCGCTGATCGTGTGCACCTACCGCGGTGACCCAGGGCTTGGCCAGATGCACTGGTTCGCCCTCGATCAGCGGGCACTACAACTAGCACGCACGGCAGGAAAGCGGTCAATGAGGGTGGTTTGCCCGCTATGGTAGGAGTGACCGGTTGGCGCCGTAGGGTGTATCTCGGCACGCGAACACGAGTACCATCCACCAGACGCCATCGTCAGACCCACGACCACTGGGCACGAGTTCATTGCACCGCCGAGCGAGCACCGTCGAGACCCGGCCGCTGATCCACGCGGGTTCGGGCGTCCCAGCGATGGCGGCGAGCCGCCGCCCGCGATCAGACCCGGCTGAGGCGACGCCGACCGGTCGGGCCGGCGGCTACCGCGGCAAACGACTGCTGGACCTCGTCGTCGTCGCGATACTCGCTGTTCCATCCTCGGTCATCGTCGCGGTATCCGCTGCGACAGTCAAGCTCACTTCTCACGGGCCGGCCCTCTTCCGTCAGCAGCGCGTCGGACTACACGGAAGGCGGTTCGACATTCTGAAACTCCGGACCATGGTGCACGACCCGCGCGGCAACCCTCTGCACCCTGCCGACGATCGGATCACTCGAGTGGGACGCCATCTGAGGCGATTCGGCATTGATGAGCTGCCCCAACTCGTGAATGTCGTGCGTGGGGAGATGAGCGTTGTGGGGCCGCGGCCGACCCTCCCATACCAGGAGGCGCGATATACGGCGATCCAGCGCCGACGACTGGAGGTCCGGCCCGGACTTACGGGACTGGCGCAAGTAACTGGGCGCAACAGCATTACGTGGAGCGAGCGCATCGCCCTCGATATCGACTACGTGGATCGCCAGTCTGTCGCCCTCGACCTGGAAATCATCCTGCGAACGGTGGCCACGTTGCTGGGGGGAAGGGGAGCCGGTGGACATCCCTCTGATGACCCGATCTCCGTTCCACCGACTCAAGGAGACAGTGACGCCCGGATGGAGTGCCTCTGAGATGCACAGTGCTCTCGGGGCGCCCACTAGGATCCGGCTCGCATCGCCGGACGTCGATGACCGCGAAATCGCAGCAGTCGCGCGCGTGCTGCGGTCCGGCATCCTGACGAACGGGCCCGAAACTGCAGCTTTCGAGACGGCATTCGCCGCGCGACACCGGGTTGAGTGTGGCATAGCGTTCGCCAATGGCACCGTGGCGCTTGCGGCCCTGTACCTCGCGCTTGGGATCGGACCGGGAGACGAGGTGATCGTCCCCTCGATGACGTTCATATCCTCGGCGACCTCGGTGCTCCACGTAGGGGCAAGGCCGGTCTTCGCCGATATCGAGCCGGAGACGTTCACCCTCGACCCCGCCGACGTCGCTCGGAAGCTGACCCCTCGCACCAAGGCCATCCTCGCCGTCCACTATGCCGGGCAGCCCGCTGACATGGACGGACTGAGGGCAGTTGCCGACGACGCGCGCATCCTTCTGCTCGAAGATGCCGCTGAGGCGCACGGTGCCACCTACCGCGGGCGGCCGGTGGGTGGTCTCGGCGCGGCCGCCATGTTCAGTTTCACCCCTACGAAGAACATCACCATGGGTGAGGGTGGCTTGGTGACCACGGATGACGGGGGGCTTGCGGCCCGACTGCGCCTCCTGCGCAACCATGGTCAGATAGCCCTCTACGAGCATGCGCAGCTTGGTTACAACTGGCGCTTGACCGAGATGCAGGCGGCTATGGGTCTCGTGCAGCTCGAGAAGCTTGACGCGATCCTTGCTCGTAAGGCCAGCAACGCCATGGTCCTGCGACCACTCCTGGAGGTGATTCCCGGTGTCCGACCTCCGGTCGTGGCCGCGGAGCGGACGCACACCTTCATGATCTACACGATCCTCCTGAGCAGCGCCATTCGAGATGCCGTTCTCCAAGGAATGCTCCAGGCCGGCATCGAGGCGCGCGTGTACTTCCCGCCAGCTCATCGCCAGCCGGTGTTCGCGCGAACGTCAACGGACCTCCCCGCCACTGAGGAGGTCGCAGGCCGGATGCTCTCCGTGCCCTTCCATTCCCGACTGAGCGCTTCCGAGCTGATTGAGATCGCCAATACCCTCGCCACGCTGCTTGGGGTGACCATGAAGTGACAAGCCGCTTGCAGAGCTCACGATCCCCATCGCGCCGGACGGAGCTTCAGTCCCGGTCACAGACCAAGCCGAATGTCTATACGGCCCTCCGCGGTCAGCCATCGGCTTGCCCACACCATCGACCACATGAGGGCGCGTGATGAGACTAGGTATCATCGGCATGGGGCACGTCGGAAGGGCGATGGCTGGGCTCTTCAGTCCGTTCGCTGACCTGGTGACGTATGACCAGACCCAGGGAGACACCTATCCAAAAGCAGAACTGCTCGGGTGTGCCTTTGCCATGGTGTGCGTCGGGACTCCGATGCGCCCCGATGGTTCGTGCGACCTGACCCAGGTCGAAGCGGCGATCAACCGCCTGCCGGTCGAGCGCGTGCTTCTCCGCTCGACAGTTCCGCCCGGTACAACCGATCGCCTGGCAGCTGTCAGCGGTAAGCAGGTCTGTTTCTGCCCTGAGTACTTCGGAGAGAGCAGCTACCTGTCGAACTTCCATGCGGGCGGGCCTTCCAGCGTACCATTCATGATTGTTGGCGGCCCACCGAGCGCACGGCGGACGATCATTGATGATCTGTCGTCAATGATGGGACCTGACAAGACGTACTTCCAGTGCTCGGCACGAGAGGCTGAAATCATCAAGTACATGGAGAATTCATATCTGGCAATGAAGGTCACGTTCGTCAATGAGTTCTTCGAAATCTGCAGAGCGTTCGAGGCCGATTGGCACGCCGTCCGAGAGGGCTGGCTCCTCGACCCACGAGTAGAGCGCTCGCACACAGGCGTCTTTGTCGCTACGCGGGGCTTCAGTGGCCGATGCCTCCCCAAGGACGTGAGTGCGATCATTGAGGCGTCCAAGGCGGCGGGCTACGCGCCGCAATTTCTTGAGGAAGTGATGGTGAGCAACCGGCGCTTCCAGACTCTTTCAGTGGACTCCTCGCCTGCTCTCGACGAGCCTCTGCCTGGCGACCTCAGTCAGTCTCGGAGGCGCAACACGCGTGCGCGGAGACTGATGTGACGGCAAGCCGCGGCGACTGCTCCTAAGCGTCCCTAACCACCAGCAGATCGTCTCCACCAGAGTTATCGCCAGCGGGACCGACCGGATGTCGGGGACGAGCGAATGCAGGCGCCGGGCTTGTTCTCATGGCCGGGGGAGAGACTGTTGATGACGGCGATCGCGAAATGGCTCCCGTCACCGAGAAGGCGCCGGACCAGATTGGCACCGATGAAACCGGTACCCCACACGGTTGTGCGCACCCACCTTCTCGTCGTCATGAACAAGCCGATCGACATGCTGTACGTATTCGGGCTGATTCGACAGTCAGCGCGCCACTTGTCGCTCACATCGACCGGCTCATGACCGTCGTCACATGCGCCAGATGCGGTCCCACTTGACCGGAGCGCCCAGAGGTCGTTGCTGTGCAGGCGCGGCCAGAGCGAACATGCCGCTAAGGTGGATGTCAACGATGACCGCTGGCTTCGGGGAACACCATCCCGAGGAGGCCGAGGGTGATCATGGCTGCGTCGAGGTTGCGCTTCCCGGGACAGTGGGTTCCCATCACGCACCCTCGACCCCGAGGCCGTGATCGAGCCCCAAGACCTGATAGATGATGCGACGGTGGAAGCCGATCGCCGCCTCGCGCGACCAAGCGGTAGCCAGACGCTCGCGCTCGCCGACCACCCGCTTCCGACCCAGCGCCTCTTCCATGGCGGCCGCGAGGGCGGAGGCCTCGGCCCGGCTGGCCACCAGCCCACTAGGCCGCTGCCGCTGAAGTTGACGGATGCCTCGGTTCGTCACCGCGGCCACCGGGGTTGCGAGCGCCAATGCTTCAGCGGCACCCAACGAGAAGCCCTCACGCAGACTGGCGCTGACGACCAGGTCAGCTCCGACAATGAGAGGATAGGGATCTGGCACCCAGGGCTGGTGGCGAACCCCTGGTGCATTCGGGACCTCCCACCCGGGGTCGCCGGGCAGGGCGGAACCGAGGAAGGTGAGCGTGGCTCCCTGATGGCGAAGGCGGAATTGCTGAAACGCATTCACGGCGAGGTCAAGATTCTTGTCGCGGGCGAGGCGGCCCACCACCAGAACGGACGGTGGCGCAGCGATGCGACGAGGGCGGCGGGCAGCCGCATCGAGGCGGCTCAGATCGAGCCCAAGGCCGCCCACAGGGGCCACGTCAACGGGACGGGCCCCGGCCCATCGTTGGTAGAAGGCGGCGTCCTCCGCGTTTTCCGTCGCCGTGTGATCAGCCAGCCTGGCGAGAGCCCCCTCAATCGCGGCATAGGCGATCGCACGGCCGCCGAACGGCCCGAGGAAGCTGCCGTGAGCGACCGCGACACTCGGGATACGGAACTGCCGGCCGGCGAGTCGGCCAAGAACGAGCGCCGGCGGTGTGTGCAGGTGAAGCAGGACGGGCCTCTCCCGCCGCACCACATCCGTGAGCGCCAAGTAGGCATGGAGAACGGCGGCGGGCCCCCGACGCCGGAACTGCGGCAACTCGTAGGTTCGGTCGAAACTCTGGAGCGAGCCCAGATCTGCCGCCGCAGCAATGGTTTCGAAGCCATCGGCACGCAAACGCGCAGCCAGCGGCTCCACGAACTGGCGGAGTGTCATGCCTATGCTGGCAAGGAACAGGATGCGCCTCACGGGCGGGTCGAGGATGGCTGCCATCTACCGCCGGGTGTACTGTCGAATCATCCACGCGGTGTGGCGGAACAGCGTGCCGGCGCTAGAAACCCCGCAACGCTCCGCTAACGCCATGCGGGCCCTGAGGCACGTTCGAGAGGAGGGGTGATAGCGGGCGCTCGAGATCTGACCGGAGTGGACCCGGTAACGGATCAGAGGCACTGGAAGATTGTCGATGTCGCCAAGCGCCGCGATGCGCAGCCACAGCTCGTAGTCCTGAGCGCGGCTGGCGTCCTCAGCGTAGCCGCCCAGGGCGAGTACAGGCTCCCGCCGGAACATCACCGACGGATGGATCAGAGAGCACCGCCAGAGGAGCCGCCGCCTGAGCCGTCCGGTGCCACACACCACGGCGCGGCTGCCGATTACCCGGGAATCCGCATCGATGAGGATCGCGCTGCTTCCCACGGCCACCAGCACCGCTCTGGCATCGAGAACCTGCTTCTGCATGGCCAACCGCTCCGGCTCACAGACGTCGTCCGCGTCGAGCCTGGCCACGAGGGGTGCTCGGCACTGGGCCAGACCGAGGTTGAGTGAGCGAACGAGCCCACCCGGCTGAGGACCATCGAGGAGACGGATGCGAGAGTCGCCGAATCCCTCCAGGATGCTTCGAGTCGCGTCCGTGCAGCGATCGAGAACGGCCACCAGTTCCCAGGACTTCAGGGTCTGCTGCTGCACACTCTCCACTGCCTCGGAGAGGTAACGCTCTCCATTGTGGATGGGCATGAGCACGGACACCTCAGGGAGCATCACGCGTCACTTCCGATTCCCTCAGGCACGCAGAGCCAAGTATCCCACCAGCCAAGCACCCATTGCACGGCATCATGAACCTCCGTAGTGGAACCCAGTCTCGCCTCTGAACTGGGTAGATCGCATCGTCTCCCGCGGATTGCATGGCTCAGCGCTGGTGCAGCGCACTGGTGTCTGCTGTCTGGCGTTGACGGCGCAGGGTGGAATTGACCAAAGCCGCTGGGTGAAACTGACCAGGCGAGTCCCGGATGGAGATCGTCTGACGGGTAATAGATAATGCCTCCTGGGCCGCGTCCTGTCAAGAGGTCGCGCTCCCTCAAGAAGCATCTCCAATTCCGGCAGGTGGATTCGGTAGACTGCAGAACGCCCCCTCTGCGATCGCGCTGACGCCAACCAACCCATCCGGAGGGAACTTCAGTGACCAGCATCGTTGTCCAGTTGGGAGTCGACTTCGGTGAGCGGGCTCTCACCGAACTGGAAGCGAAGTTGATGCGCCAGCTTCGGGGGCGTCTGGGGCCAGCCCTCTCGGGGGATGTCACCGCCCTCGAGGAGTGGGCCTGACCCGGTAAGACGGACCACCATGATGTGGGGGACAACCCCACGAAGGAGGTCCAGATGGCTCGACGGGAGCGTCGAAAGTTCACGGACGAGTTCAAGGCCGAGGTGGTCGCCTTGGTGGGCTCGTCCGGGAAGAGCATCGGGCAGATCAGCCGCGACCTCGACCTGACCGAGACCGCGGTCCGCGAATGGGTGCAGCGGACCCAGGTCGACGGAGGCACACGGGACGGCCTCACCACGGCCGCGCGGGAGGAGATCATCCGGCTGCGTCGCCAGGTTCGGGTGCTCGAGGAGGAGCGGACCATCCTCAAGAAGGCCGCAGCTTTCTTCGCCAAGGAGATCCGGTGAGCCGGTATCGGTTCATCGAGGTGGAGAAGGTCAACCACGCGGTCAGGACGCTGTGCCGTGTGCTGCAGGTCTCCCGCGCCGCCTATTACCACTGGTCGATCCACCCGCTGTCGGCGCGTGCCCGCGCCGACCTGGCGCTGACAGAGCGCATCGCCGCCATCCACGCCCGCAGCCGGCAGACGTACGGGGCGCCCCGAGTGCACGCCGAGCTGCAGGTCTGCGGGGACCGACACGGTCGCAAACGGGTCGCCCGCCTGATGCACGCCGCCGGCCTCGCCGGGCGCATCCCCAAGCGGTACCGGCACACCACCGTCGCCGATCCCCTCACGGTGATCCCCGACCTGGTGCGCCGCGACTTCACCCCGACCCACCCGGACCAGCTCTGGGTGGGCGACATCACCTACATCCGCACCTGGGAGGGCTGGCTGTACCTGGCGACCCTCCTCGACTGCTTCTCGCGCCGAGTGGTGGGCTGGGCGATGGCCGATCACCTGCGCACCGAGCTCCCGCTCGGGGCCCTGCACATGGCCCTGGCTCGCCGCAGCCCGACCGGGACTCTGATTCATCACACCGACAGGGGCTGTCAACCCGGGCTCAAGGGGTCGTCGCAACGGTACCTGCCTGGACGGAGATTATGTAGTCGTTCAAGGTCTCTGCGGGTGTCCGCCAACCGAGGGTCTTCCGTGGTCGCCCGTTGAGGGTCGCCGCGACGGCTCCAAGCTCCTCAACGCTGTGCTTGCTGAGATCTGCGCCTTTGGGGAAGTACTGGCGCAGTAGGCCGTTTGTGTTCTCGTTGGTTCCTCGTTGCCACGGACTTCGCGGGTCACAGAACTAGATCAGCAGCCCGGTTTGGACTCGAAGCCGCGCGTGCTCGGCCATCTCTGTGCCTTGATCCCACGTCAGCGATCTGCGCAGCTCCTCGGGCAACTTCACGATCGACGCAGCGATGGCGTCGCGCACCGCCTCGGCACCGTGCCCTGCCAGGGCCGGGCCATCCTTCATTCGCGGGCCATCGCCATGCCCGTCCATGCGGGGCAGGTGGAGGAGCATCGTGAACCGCGTGGTGCGCTCCACGAGGGTGCCGATGGCAGAACTGCCCAGCCCAAGGATCAGGTCTCCTTCCCAATGGCCGGGGACGGCGCGATCGTCGACATCGGCCGGCCGCTCGCTGATCATGACGTCCTGGGTGACGAAGCCCTTGCCACGCCGCCGGGCACGGGCTCGCGGAACCCGGAGCGCTCGCCCAGTCCGCAGACATGCCGTCAGTTCACGCCGCAGAGCCCCCCGGCCCTGCACGAACAGCGCCTGGTAGATCGCCTCGTGTGAGATCCGCATCGACCCATCATCAGGGTATTCGAGGCGAAGGCGGTTGGCGATCTGTTCGGGGCTCCACGCGTTGGCCCATCGCCGATGCGCGCGACGCCCATGGCGCCGTCCCTTCCACTGCACGGCGGGACCCTGAGCAGCAGTGCCGTCAGCTGCCACGAGCATGCCGCTGAGGCGTTCCTGGACGTACTGGCGGAGCCGTGCGTTCGTTGCGAGCTTGGCGTCTTTCGGGCGCTTGGCTCGGCGGTCCGCATGCCACTGCGCGGGCGTGGCTCGATAGTCGAGCAGGCCACCACGGGTGGCCGGGTTCCGGCGCAGCTCCCTCGAGATCGTCGACGGGGAACGGCCAACCTGGCGAGCGATCTCCCGGATCCCGCAGGTCTTGGCGCGGAGCAGGGCGATCTCTTCACGCTCGGCGAAGGAGAGGTAGCGACCGGAGAGTGGCGCAGAAGGAAAAATTCGCACCCCGCCAGCTTGGCGGAACCACCGGCTCCCCACTGTTGGAGCCACCCCCGCTGTCCGGGCAGCATCCTCGCTCGAAGATCCCTCGACGATGGCTTCCCAGAAGCGCTGCTTGTGCTCGCGCTGCCAGCCTGGCGGTCGCCCTGGAGAGCGCATTTTCGGACGTCCGGCTCGATCTGATCGTCGACGCTTGGGGACTCCCATCGCAACACCTCGCTCATAAGGCGTTGCGACAACCACTTGAATTCGCCCAATACACGTCGGAGGCCTACACCAACGTCCTAACGAGCCCCGGCATCCGGTCCAGCCTCAGCCGACCGGCCAACTGCTGGGACAACGCGGTGGCGGAGAGCTTCTTCTCGACCCTCAAGCTCGACCTCCTCTACCGCCACAGCTGGCCGACCCGGGCCGCGGCGAGGAGCGCCATCTTCGAGTACATCGAGGTCTTCTACAACCGAGAGCGCCGCCACTCGACGCTCGGGAACCTCAGTCCGGCAGACTACGAATCCGAACACTCCGCTGTGTGCTCGGCCTAACAAACGTGTCCGTCAAAGCGGGTCAGGCCCACCCGCCGGAAACGGCGGGAACCTCGCCATTGTGACGGCCCAGGAGGCTCGGAAACACGCCGACTCGACCGATGACACCTGCCAACATCCACACCAGCGAGCCTGTTTGACCACCTCCCCCGAACCCTCCTTACCCGTCTTCTCCAACGAAGAGTGCGGTATCGTTGAGGCTAATGTCACTCGTTCACCTGGGTGCTCAGGGTGGAGCCAGATCCGAGCACCGAGGTGGGGCCAGGCCGGGATATCGGACCCAATCCTGAGAGAATGCGGAAGGTTGACAGGCTTCTGCGGAGGCGATATCCTTTCCGCTCATCTCGGACGGGGCTGTGGTGCGGGCAGCCGAGCGCACCCCGACCCCAACCCAACACCGGAGCCGAAGCACTCACCGATCGGCGCGGCGGCCACACTACTCGTGCCGTGATGCACCGAGTCCCAGGTACCGCTAGTGTCTTGTACCGGAGATTCGTGGGCAAAACCGTTCGATGTTGGCCAGGATGTCATCGGCCGTCTTGACCCAGATGAAGGGATGCGGATCGGCATTGTGGGTGGCGAGATAGAGGCGGATCGCGTCCTCCAGCGCCCGAGTGCTGCGGTGCACGCTGCGGCGCAGCTGCTTGCGGGTCAGCTCCGCGAACCACCGCTCGACCTCGTTGATCCACGAGGAATAGGTCGGGGTGAAGTGGAGGTGGAAGCGGGGTCGCTGCAGGAGCCAGCGCTGGATCGACGGCGTCTTGTGGGTGCTCAGGTTGTCGAGCACCAGGTGCAGGTCGAACTCGTCGGGCACCTCGTGGTCGATGCGGTCGAGGAAGTTGCGGAACTCGACGGCGCGATGCCGGCGGTGCACTTGGCCGATCATCTTGCCGGTGGCGACGTCGAGGGCGGCGAACAGCGAGGTGGTGCCGTGCCGCCGGTAGTCGTGGGTCTGTCGTTCGGCCTGGCCAGGCCCCATGGGCAGCAGCGGCTGGCTGCGGTCGAGGGCCTGGATCTGCGTCTTCTCGTCGACGCAGAGCACCAGGGCGCGGTCCGGGGGGTTGAGGTAGAGACCGACGATATCGCGCACCTTCTCGATCAACTGCGGGTCGGTGGAGAGCTTGAAGTGCTCGCTGCGGTGCGGCTGCAAGCCGAAGGCCCGCCAGATCCGCTGCACGCTGGTATGGCTGAGCCCACTCGTCACCGCCATCGACCTGGTGCTCCAGTGGGTGGCGTCACGTGGCGTGGACTCCAACGTCTTCACCACCACCGCCTCGACGCGGTCATCGCTGATCTTGCGCGGCGCGCCACTGCGCGGCTCGTCGAGCAGGCCGGCCACCCCTCGGCTGATGAACCGGGACCGCCACTTCCCGACCGTGGCGTTGGTGACGTGCAATTCCTCGGCGACCTGGGTGTTGGTCACGCCGCTCGCACAGCGCAGCACGATGCGGGAGCGCAGGGCCAGACCCTGTGCCGTGGTGCGCCGCCGGGTCCAGCGCTCGAGCGCTTGGCGGTCCTCCGGGCTGACCGCGAGCGGAGCTTTCGGACGACCTCGCGTGGGATGCATGCAGGAGCCCTCAGGATAGCGGGAAGAGGCTCCCCTATTCTCTCACGAATCTCCGGTACAGGACACTAGTCGATCATGACGCGCCCCCCATCTGGCCGACTCTCAGTTGCCGATTGAGTCCCATGCCTCGTAACGCCCGGGCGCCAGGCTGAAGCAATGTCGGCGCTCGACTACACGCTGGTTCTGCTGGTCCTCGTCTCGCACGCTATCGCCGTTCTTCCATTCCTTCGGGCGCTGCGTCATCACATAGTACCTCGCACCATCGACTTTGCAACTGCCTCCTTCATTCTCTATTACGATGTCGATCTCGCTCTTCAGTCGATTGGCGTTGCTTACGCCAACCAGTATTTCCCCTCGTGGTTCTCCACCAGCGAAGGGATGCGCGTAGGGACAGCGATTCTGTTATCGCTCGCGCCCTGGCTAATGAGGATTGGGGGTCTTCTTGCCCACCAAGACCGCGCACCGCTCGAACCGCGCCCGCTATGGTTCAGGCCATCGCGCCGTGCCCCTTTCCATTTCCTCGCTGCCCTAGCGGGAACCATCCTTCTGCTCTATGGGCTCATCAGCGTCGGTAGTCAGCCACTCTACGCGGTACGCGTATCCCTCGCACAAGCCTGGGGCCCACTTGTGATTGTCTTCTACTTACCAACGTACCTCCTCGCGTTCTACCTGGCCCATAAAGACGCCCGCTCACACCTCGGGACTGTCTTCGCGGCGTATCTTGTTCTCGCCGCAGCCATTGCCACGCTCCCCGTCGGCGAGCGCACGCTCCTGCTGCTTCCTATCTTGATGTTTGTCGTCCTGAGACTCCGCCCTAGCCCCCTCCGTCTGCTCTCTGTAGGCATGGGCATCGTTGTCGTCGCCGCGCTGATGCTGGCTGTCTACAAGTGGCAGTATGCTGAAACCAATGTGGGGACCCCAAATCTCGTGGTGGACACACTGTCAACTGACATCGCGCGAGCCCCTGTATTGGCGACGGCGCTCTCGATGTCTGATGCCCTAGGTACCAAGATCATGCCATATCCCGGTGCTGGATATGTCTACAGCGCATTGTTCCTTGTGCCGCGCGGTTTGGCACCATGGAAAGGGTCGTCGTCCGCGTCATACTTCACAGCCCAGCTCGTCGGTGGCCAACCTGAGTCGCTCGGTTGGGGATTCGGCTTGGGTTTCGTCGAGGAGGCGTCAACCAACTTCGGTCTTGCTGCAGTTCCGTTCGTCCTGCTGGTGGCAGGAGCGCTTGCCGCGCTGTCGGATCGCCTCTCCTTCAGGTTCCCCTCTCTGACGGCCCCCACACGATTCGCGGCTCTCATGATGTGCGGCTATGATCTGCCATCGCTGATCCTGCTCTTTGGCATCATGGCCATCGTGGGGTTGCTCTTGAGCACGGCCTTCTCTACCTACCGTCGACCATTGTCTGAGCCGACCAAGACAAACGCTCGGCGGCACGTGGACTCTCTCCAGAGGCCACCAGCATGACCCTGTCCTCCATTTCGGCCTCGCGTGTGCGGGTCGTGCAGAGTGGGCGACCGATTGCGCGCAACTTCGCGTCCATGTTCATCGGCAATGGCTTGTACAGTCTGTCGCAAATAGGCTTCATCGTTCTCCTCGCAAGAACTACAAACAGCACGCAACTTGGCATGTTCGCCTTCGCGCTAGCTTTCACTGCGCCGGTAATTCTCTTCGCGACGATGCAGCTTCCAGTCCTCTTGGCGACCGACGCCCAGCGCCGATTCCGGTTCGTCACCTATCTGTCGCTCGGAGTCCTCCTTTATCTAGCCGCCATACTGTTCATCGGCGGGCTCAGCGCACGTCTTCAGGGTTTCTCCATCCCCATGGTCGTCGTTCTGCTGATTGGCCTATCCAAGGCGATTGACGCTACCAGTCAGATCCTCTATGCAACTCGCCAGCGGCAGGAGCGTATGGTGGGCGTTGGAGTCGGCCGCGCGCTGAATGGGCTCAGTTCGCTTGCAGGGGCAGTTATCGCAGCGCTCGTCACGCACAGTGTCGTTTGGGTGAGCGTCGCGACCGCTTGCGGCTCCGCGTTGGCCCTTGCCCTGGTGGCTGTTCCGCTCTCTAGGCGAGCCTTACGGGCCGAGAAGTCGGTCTGGCCTGGACAGTTAGGCCCCGCTGGGCCCGAGACCGCAAGATTGGCGCGGCTTGCCTTCCCTCTGGGGTGTGTTTCGGGCATTCTCGCGATGAACGGCGCCCTCCCCACTCTGGTCATACAAGACCGTCTCGGCTATGCTTCCGTTGGAGCCTTCGCGGCGGTAGCGTACCTTATTCTGGCTCCCACCACACTAACGAGCGCCCTCAGCACGGCAGCCGCCCCACGCCTGGCGAAGCTTCACATCGCGGACAGGCCTGGCGTCTTTCGTTTGGCGATGTTCATGCTCTTGGCCGTCTTTACGGGGATCGGGCTCGCGATCACGGCGGTGGCGTGGTTGGCTGGGCCGGCCCTATTGCACCTCATATACCACGCTGGCTATGGACACATGTCGTCCGTATTCGTCGTGCTCGCACTCGGACTTACGATAAACCTCATGGGCTCGGCACTGGGTTGCGGAATGACCGCAGCCAGAGTCCTGCGTGTTCAGGTTCTCATAGCAGGCGCAACCTTGGCGGTGACGAGTGTGCTCTCACTTCTCCTCGTCGGACCCCTTGGCATCATCGGCGTGGCCTGGGCCACGGTTGGAGGCTATGTGGTGCTGTTCTTTGGAGCGTGGATCGCAATAGTTCCGGAGCGCGGGCGCGGTCAGCATTCGCCGTTGCCCGCAACGGAGGCGTCCTCAGGTCGCCGACCCGATGCTCAAGCGTAACCGTCACCTGGCTGGCCTCGCGCCACGGACACCAGACGAGCGCCGTCTCCGCGTCTTGTGCGGCGTCGGGGTCTCGAGATCGGCGGCATTGAAACGTGTCTTGTGAACGTGTTGCCTTTCATGAACGACCTGGGAGTGGAGAGTCACTTTCTCGGTGTGTCACGAACGTAGAAGGAGGAACGATGTAGGAGAACCTCTGGATGCGGTGCTGTGTAGGAGATGGAGGACGAATGGCCCTCCGGCGTTGCCCTGCGGGGGGGGCGTCAAACCGCCCCATGCTGCGTTGGCTGAAGACCGTCGTGGTGAACGATTGGGGAGAAGGCGCACATGATGCGTCAGGTGGGGACCGGGAAGGCGTTCCGGAATGGTCCGTTCAGGTGGGGCCGGTTTCAACCGGTGAACGCAACGGGGTGATCTGATCTGGCGGACAGCCGCCATGAGAGGTGCCCCGTGCCGAGGACGAGATTGACCCTGCAGGAGCGAGAGGAGATCTCGCTGGGGATGTCCCGGGATATCTCGATGCGTCAGCTGGCTCGCCAACTGGGCCGGGACCCGGCGATGGTGAGTCGGGAGGTTCGAGCTGGCGGAGGGAGGTCGGGCTACCGTGCCATCAGGGCCGCAGAGCTTGGCCGCCGGCGGCGACGGCGGCCTAAGGTGCGGAAGCTGGCAGAGGGGACGCCGCTGTGGGCCCAGGTGTGTGCCGGCATGGCCAGGGGCTGGTCACCGCAGCAAGTGGCTGAGAGGATCAAGCTGGAGAACCCCAGCGACGGGGCGATGCACGTGTCTCACGAGACGATCTACACCTGGTTCTACCTTCTGCCGAAGGGCGAACTGAAGCGTTCCCTGCTGGCTGGCTTGAGGCAGGGCAAGGAACATCGTGGCCTGGAGCGCCGCGGCCACTACGGACGCCATCGGATCGTCGACATGGTGAGCATCGACGAACGCCCCGCCGAGGTCGCCGACCGCAAGGTTCCCGGTCACTGGGAAGGCGATCTCATGATCGGCAAGGGGGCCCACTCCGCGGTGGGGACCCTTGTGGAACGAACGACGCGCTTCACCATGCTGGTCCCGCTGCCACAAGGACGCGCCGCAGAGCCCACCCGCCTGGCCATCGCTGAGACCATCGTCACTCTGCCGACGTCGCTGCGGCAATCGCTCACCTGGGATCAAGGCACTGAGCTGGCTCAGCATCGGCAATTCACCGTCGACACAGGTGTCGCCGTGTACTTCGCTCATCCCCGATCCCCATGGGAGCGAGGGACCAACGAGAACACCAACGGCCTCCTCCGCCAGTACCTACCCAGCGCCTCGGTGATGCCGACCGACCCAGCCAACCTGCAGGACATCGCGGCCCGGCTGAATGGCCGGCCACGCCGTACACTCGGGTGGCGAACGCCAGCCGAGGCCTTCAGCCAGCTTCTGGAGAGTCCTGTTGCACTGACCAGTTGAAACCGGCGTTTCCTAGGTCGACCCGTTACAGCGGGTCGCTCTTGTTGACAGCAACCTGGAAGGCTACGCCGTATTCATTCCCGGCTCCGCCGGGACCTCAGCGGCTGTTTCCACAAGCTTCGGCGTTAGCTCGGTGCAGGGCGTACCCGGTCGGCCCGGCTTCGTAGGCGACCACCAACCGGGTGCCGGCACCACCGAGACCGCGAACCAGCTTGCGGACCGCCTCGGGCTCGTTAGCGATGCGTCCGTGATCGACGGGCTGCCCCACCTCCTCGGCGACGGCGATGCTGAGGGTGGCCTTGTGGGCATCGATGCCGACATACCGGGTACGCTGACTCATGGGACCGGCCTCCAAGCTTGTAGCTCTACGCGGATCTGGTTTCGTCCGCCCGCGCAATCTACGACCGAGCGTGAGATTGCGCCCCTCCTTCCATGTTGACTAGCGGCCCGTCCTCGGGTGATGTTTGTCCTCCAGCCGCACAGGCGCCCGAAGAACGTCCTCATACACGTCAGTGAATCGGCGAAGCGCGACGGTGGTCGAGAACTCCTGTTGGCACCGCTCCCGTGCTCTGGCGCCGAACCCAGCTCCGTCGCCTCGGAGTACCTGGGCGATGCGCTCGGCGAAGACACGCGGCAGCAGTGAGTCCCCTTCCTGTTGCACAAGAATTCCAGTGACGCCGTCGACGACCGTCTCCCGCGTGCCGGCTGTATCCGTGCACACCACAGGCAGTCCGGAGGCCATCGCCTCGAGCACGGATATGCCCAGTCCCTCTTCGTAGGAGGTCTGCACGAATACGGAGGCGCGGCGATAGAGGGACGGCAGCTCTCTGGGGTCGACGTCCGAGCGAACAGTCACGTGCGACGAGAGACCGAGACTGGTCAACAGGGCGTACACGGTGACCGGGAGCTTGCCCCCGCCCGCCAGGATGAGAGACGGGGCGCGACTCTCCATCTGCCGCAGGTTGGCATACGCACGGAGCATCCGCTCGAGGCCCTTGCGAGGATCGTTCAGCCGACAGACCGAGAGTAGATGACCGTCTCGCATCCATCCTCCAGGTGAGGGGAAGAAGACATCGGGGTCCACCCCAGGAGGCGCATTGATCACACGCCGCGAGCCGCAGACAAGTGCATAGTCCAGCATGGTGGCGTTCATCACCAGCACCGCGTCCGCTTTGAGCAGCACGTTCCGCTCGATCCGCGAGACCAGCTTCGTCATGGTCAGGCGCCAGACACGGGAAGGTCGAGCCTGTGCGGCAAGTCGCCACGGTCTCTCCCAGGCGACCGTGCTCGCGCATTGAACCATAACGGGTATCCCTAACCGCAGGACCGCGGACGCGAGAGCCGGGGATCCTGACACGACCTGAGCGATGTCATAGCCGCGGAGGGCTCGTGCCAACTCTGCCCGCGGTCGGTACCGCATGGTCTCGATCTCCACGGCGTTGGCTCCCCAATGGATGTATCCATGCTCACCACGCGGTATCGTGCAAAGGCTCGACCTGAGCCACGACCGCGGTGAGACGATGCGTCGGCTCGAAGAATCTCGGCGGGACGTCGCCAGGTCGTGGACATCGACGTCATAGTCACCGGTGGACAACAAGCCGTCCCGAAGCCAGTGGGCGGCCGTCGAAACGCCGCCACCAGCGCCGAATTCCTGCGTGACCAGCGCCACCCTCACCGGTCGCGAGCGAGTGCTCACCAGCCCATGACCACGAGGGGTAGCGACGTGACGCCGGACTGTGCTCCGGCAACGTCGATGCACAGATGCCGGGGCCGCTGCATCAGCGGCTCCCGCTGATGGTCTGAAGAGCGCTTTCCACTCGTGTCGCCGTCATAGCAACGGACATGTGCTCATGATAGTAGGCGTAACCCGCTGCCGCCAGCGCGGCACGCTCGACGGGGCGTCGATCGCAGAGCTCGACGATACGTGACGCTAGCTCGTCCCCATCCCCTGGGGGGCAGACTACTCCCGCCCCGGATTGGCGTACCAACTCGGCTCCGTCCCCGGCCAGCGCAGCGATCACCGGCTGCGCGGACGCCAGGATGGCCTGGAGCTTGCTGGGAGTTGTGGCCGCCAGGAAGGGATCGGCCCGCAGGCTGACAGGCTGAGCGTCCGCAGCCGCCATGAGATCTGGGATCATCGTCGGTGACGCCCGTCCATAGAAGGTGACCGCCGTCAGCCCTAGCTCTTGAACAAGCGCACGCAGCGGTTGCTCGGCCACGCGGGATCCGACGAGGACTAGCCGGATATCGGGTCGGTCACGCAATACGGCCATGGCCCGAACCGCGCAATCGAGTGCCTGAACGTGCGTAATCGACAAGACCGCTCTGAGCCTCCAGCGCAGGCGCCGTCGCTCCCGACCGAGCCGCCATCACCGAGAACAGGCCGTTGTTGGCGCCCAAATCTACGACGACGTCCCCCGGCCGCGGCTCGAATCCGGGACGTTGAAAGTACACCGGCCGATAGTACATCTCCCTCGCCCCGCCGAAACACTCCCCAGGCAGCGTCAGGCCAGCCGCGGGCCGCGGGCCGCGGGGCGACAATGGCAAGAGCAGCCAGATCGCTGAGGTTTGGCCAGACTGCCCAGGAAGGGCCGAGAAGAAGAATAGGAACGGTGTACGCTTGGGAGATAATGTAGAAGCAGAGGGACCAGTACAGGTAAGTGCCGGGCGATCGACTTGGGACTGCGGTGGCGCTGGTGGTGAGGCGTGCGTCTCAGCGAGGTCGGCGCGCGGACGGGACAGCACCACCCTAGACTGTCCTCGTTGGCGGCAGTATCACGTCACAAGAATGTCGGCCGTCGGTCCGCGTGCCTCGGCGAGGAGGCGCATCTGCAGTTCGACACCATCATCCACATTAGCAGCGGACGAGAGCCCCTCCACGATATCATCCCAGGAGGGGGCGCGGCTGCAGCTCGCGGGACCCGAGACTTGGCGCACCCGTGAGTGCTCAGTGCGGGATACGACCTCACTTAGGCCAACCAGCCTCTCCCGTAGTCGCTCCCCGGCCCGCAGGCCCGTGTAGGCGATCTCGATGTCCCGGGGAACCCGAAGGCCGTGCAGCAGGGCAAGCCGCTGCGCGAAGTCGGCGATCCGCACTTCGTCACCCATGTCGAGGACATAGATACGGCCGGGCTCGGCGAACGCCGCACTCTGGAGCACGAGTCGCACAGCCTCGACGATGGACATGAAGAAGCGGCGCACGTCGGGATGGGTGACGGTGATGGGGCCGCCGGCGGCAATCTGGCGCTCAAACTTCGGCAGCACGCTGCCCCGGCTGCCCAGGACGTTGCCGAACCTGACCGCGGTGAACACCGTGTTTGAGGGAGCCAGCGAAACCATCATCAGCTCGCCGATGCGCTTCGAGGCGCCGAGCACCCCCTCGGGGTCCACGGCCTTGTCAGTGGAGATGAAGACGAAGCGGCCGACCCCCGCTGCCTCCGCCGCTCGGGCGCAGTGCCAGGTGCCCAGAACGTTCACCTCGACCGCCGCCCGCGGCTGGTTCTCCAGGATGTCGACGTGCTTGAGGGCGGCGGCGTGGACCACGACGTCGGGACGCACACGCTGGAAGGTGCGGGTGATAACGCCCATGTTGGTGATGGTGGCCACGACGATCTCGGGGTGACCCCCCGTCCGCTCGAGCTCGTCGCGAATCTCAGCCAACCCACTCTCGTTGTTGTCAAGCAGCACCAGCCGGACCGGATCGAGGGCCGCGACCTGGCGGGCAAGCTCGCTACCAATCGAGCCCGCGGCTCCGGTGATCAGAACTGAGCGGCCGGTAAAGCTCGCCCGGATCGACCCCATATCGACGGTCACCTCGGAACGTCCCACCAGCTCCTCGATGCCGATGTCGCGCAGCGACAGCTGGGCCCCTCCGAGCAGCTCGCTAAGGGACGGCAGCACGAGTGGCCTTGCCCCGGCGTCGAGCACGGCGCGGCTGATCTCGGAGATCTTGGACGACGCCTGGGAGGGCATGGCCACCGCCACGGTCTCGGCGTGGAAGTGCGTGAGCGCGCGACCGAGCGCCTCGCGGGTTCCCACCACCGGCAGGCCGACGATCTCGCGACCGACCTTGCGCCGGTTGTCGTCGAGGAAGGCCACCGGCCGGTACCCGTCGGTGTGGTTCGCCAGCTCCTTGGCGAGGGTGATGCCGCCCTGGCCGGCCCCGAAGATGACCAACGGCCGGCCGAGCCCCCCCTGAGAGATGGTCCGTCGGGCGCGGGGGAGGAGTTTCAGGTGCGCGAGCAGGAGATAGGCAAGGGTGCCGCCGATGGCGAGCACGGACAGGGGGATGGGCCGGTCGCCGGCCATCGGGCCCAGCTCGACCCAGCCGATGGCCACTGCAGTGGCCAGGACGGTGAGGGCGAGCGTCGCCATGTCGACCAGCACGGCGTGACGCCAGACGATCCGGTAGGTGTGGAAGACCAGGTCAAAGACCGTGTAGCTGGCCACGACGAGGCCCACGGCGACGATGCTGCGCTCTCCCCGGTACTCGGCGGGAATGCGTCCGCCGTAGCGGACGAGGAAGGCCAGAAGGAAAGCGGCCTCGACGGCGACGACCTCCACCAGCCAGTTGATCCCATGGACCCGCAGGCCGCTGAGAAGATGTGCCGGGAGCGGTTGGGACGGCGTTCGCCTGCGGTCATGGCGCCGCACCACACCGAGCAGGCGTGCCGCGCGGGAGCCCCCCGATGCGCCCATCTGTCTCAGCCCCCGCCGGCCACGGCTGGACTGCTCTCCCCGATGGGGCTCCAGCTCTCCGCCTCGGCTCCCGGCCGGGAGTCCGCCGGAGGCTCTGAGTCGGCAGCGGTCGTGTAGGGGTAGTAGTAGTAGCGGGAGGAGGTGCGCTGGGTCGCCTTGTTGAGGACGACACCGATGACCTTGCCGCCGACGCCC
>PLXL01000104.1:4753-6325 GCA_003153215.1 Candidatus Dormiibacterota bacterium | reverse complement strand
CCACCCCCTCCGTGGTCGCATTCACCCGCAGCGGGGAGCGCCTCGTCGGGACACTGGCCCGGCGCCAGGCGGCGGTGAACCCCAGCAACACCATCTACTCCATCAAACGATTCATGGGCCGGCTGCTCAGCGAGGTCGGCACCGAGGCCAAGCAGGTCCCCTACAAGGTCTTGGCCGGTAAGGACGGCCGCGTCGAGGTGGACGTCGCCGGAGAGCGGCACACCCCCGAGCAGATCTCGGCGATGGTGCTGCAGAAACTCAAGACGGACGCTGAGGCCTACCTCGGGCAGAAGGTGACCGACGCGGTCATCACCGTGCCCGCGTACTTCAACGACGCCCAGCGCCAGGCGACCAAGAACGCCGGCCAGATCGCGGGCCTCAACGTGCTGCGGATCATCAACGAGCCGACCGCGGCCGCGCTCGCCTACGGGCTGGAGAACAAGGAGAACGAGAAGATCCTCGTCTTCGACCTGGGCGGCGGTACCTTCGACGTCTCCATCCTGGAGGTCGGCGAGGGGGTCTTCGAGGTCAAGTCCACCAACGGTGACACTCACCTGGGCGGTGACGACTACGACCGGCGGGTCGTGGACTGGCTCGCGGATGAATTCAAGCGTGACCAGGGGATCGACCTGCGCGGCGACGCCCAGGCCCTGCAGCGCCTGACCGAGGCCGCCGAGAAGGCCAAGATCGAGCTCTCCCAGCGTCAGGAGACCCAGGTCAACCTGCCCTTCATCACCGCCGACGCCTCGGGCCCCAAGCACCTCGACATCACCCTGTCGCGGCCGAAGTTTGAGCAGCTCACCGAGGACCTGACCGCGCGCTGCCGCAAGCCCTTCGCGGACGCGCTGGCCGACGCACACATGAGCGTCAAGGACTTGGAGGACGTGATCCTGGTCGGCGGCTCGACCCGGATGCCGGTGATCCAGGCCCTGGTCAAGGAGCTGACCGGCAAGGACGCCAACCGCGGGGTCAACCCCGACGAGGTGGTGGCGGTCGGCGCCGCCATCCAGGCCGGCGTGCTCAAGGGCGAGGTCAAGGACGTCCTGCTCCTCGACGTCACCCCNNGACAACCGCATCCTGGGGACATTCACCCTGGATGGGATCCCGCCGTCGCCGCGCGGAGTGCCGCAGATCGAGGTCACCTTCGACATCGACGCCAACGGCATCCTCAACGTCACCGCGCATGACCGCGGCACCGGCAAGCAGAACAAGGTGACCATCACCGGCTCGACCACGCTCCAGAAGAACGAGGTGGAGCGGATGGTCAAGGAGGCCGAGGCGCACGCCGAGGAGGACCGTCAGAAGACCGAGGCGATCGAGGTCAAGAACCGGTCCGAACACCTCGCGTACCAGGCCGAGAAGGCGCTCAAGGACGCGGGCGACAAGCTCCCCGCCGACCTCAAGGGCGACATCGAGGCCAAGATCGCCGCGGTCCGCGATGCCATCGCCAAGAACGACGACGCCGCGCTGAAGACCGCCCACGACGCGCTCCAGGCTGACATCCAGAAGATCGGCGAGGCCGTGTACGCCTCGGCGGGTGGCGGGTCGTCCAGCGGACCGTCTGGACCGGAG
>PLXL01000104.1:0-4728 GCA_003153215.1 Candidatus Dormiibacterota bacterium | reverse complement strand
CGGCTCTGCAATTCCGGCCGTTCGAGCGAGAGGGCTCGACGGCATAGCAACTCTGGCTCAGAAGACGGCCCGCGGCGGTGTGTGACATCCTCATGGTCGTGGCGGATCAACCGGAGACTCACTTGGACGCCGGTTCTCGCGTTGGGCAGCGTGGCCACTGCGGTCTCTGAAGGTCGACGTGGGCCACGCCCGCATTCTCCCCACCCTGACTGTCTCCGTGGTCGCGTTAAGGTTTTCGGCGCCATCAAGGCGTGGTGTGCAGGGGTGGCGGGAGTGCGTAGAGTGAGAACTGGAGCTGGGCCGCGCGACAGTCAGCAGCGACGCGGGGGCCGAACCCGGATGGCGTGGAGGCTCTCGGCGGCAGTGGGCCTGGCACTGGCGACGGTCGGCTCCGCCTGCGGGCAGTCGAGCCCAGCCGGCACTGCGAGCATGCCCACCCACGTCGCCAGGGGCGCTTCCGAGAGTGCGGCCGTCACCCCGACGTCGAGCGTCGCCGTCAGCGCGACACCGGGACCTCTCCTCGCGTGGGACGCGGTCTCCAGCCCAACGGCTCCCGGCCAGGTGAGCGGGCTCGCTGGCGTCACCTGCTTCAGCGCCAGCGACTGTTGGGCGGTCGGCTTCTCAGGGACTCTGGCCAACGTCAACCCGATAGGCGAGATCGACTCGACGCTGATCGAGAAGTACACGAGCAACGGGTGGAGCATCGTCCCCAGCCCCACTCCCCCGGGCAGCCAGGGGAGTGACCTGTACGGCGTGACCTGCGTGAGCGCCACTGACTGCTGGGCCGTCGGCGACTACTTCACCGACAACACGACCATGTATACCCAGCCGCTGATCGAGCAGGACACGGGCAGCGGCTGGAGCATCGTCTCCAGCCCCAGCCCTCCCGGCAGCCAGGAGAGCGCGCTCCAGGGCGTGACCTGCGCTGGCGCCAGCGACTGCTGGGCTGTCGGCAACTACTCCAACAACACCGCCGATGGATCGTCCGACGCACTGATCGAGCAGGACACGGGGAGCGGCTGGGACATCGTTCCCAGCACTTCTCCCTCCGGCGATGCGCCGGGTGGGCTGAATGGTATGAGCTGTGTCGGTGCCGACGACTGCTGGGCCGCCGGCTACGCCAACAGCACAGATCCCGGTAACCCCTACGCGAACGTGCCGTTGATCGAGCGGAACACGGGGAGCGGCTGGAGCATCGTCCCCAGCGCCGCCCCCTCTCCAGGCGGAACGGTATACGGCTTCGAGAGCGTGGTCTGCGCCGACGCCCACGATTGCTGGGCCGTCGGCGACTACATCGCCGACAGCAACACTGACACGCTGCCGCTGATCGAGCAAGACGCGGGCAGCGGCTGGGTCATCGCATCCAGCCCCAGCCTCGCCGACAAGACGAGGGCTGACCTCGCCAGCGTGGTCTGCTTCGGAGCCGAGGACTGCTGGGCCGTCGGGAACTCCCGGGGTGCCGCGGGCCAGACGATCCTGATCGAGCAGAACGCGGGAAGCGGGTGGGGCGTCGTCTCCAGCCCCCGTCCCCCCGGCAGCCAAGAGAGCACGCTCGAGAGCGTGACCTGCGTGAGCGCCGGCGAATGCTGGGCTGTGGGAGCCGTAAGCCAACCCGAGGAGCAGGCACTGATCGAGCAGGGCTCCTAGCCCCGTCCGGGCTCACGAAGGGGAGCAGGCCGAGCCCGCCGGCACGGCGCCGGCGGCCCCGCCAGGTCAATCGTTCAGGGCTTGGTGCTGTAGCCGGGGTACTTGTCGACCAGCCCGAGCATCCACGCGTATGTCTTGACGCTGAGCCGCAGGACGCCGGTCACGAAGCCGTGTGGGCCCTTGGGGTAGTGGCCGGTGAGCACCACCACGATCTGCATGACCCAGGCCACGATCGACGCGACGAACATCAGGATCCCAAGCCAGATGAACACCGGGATGAGGGCGATGTACCGCAGAATGAAGATGACGCCGAGGCACCCCAGGCCGCGCGAGTACTTGTCCTGGCGGTCGATGGTCAGGTGCACGAGGTGGGGCATGACCACGGTTCCGCCCGGAGGTGGCGGGTAACCGGGAGGCGGCGCCGGGTANNCCCCCCTGTTGGCCGAGATTGTGTCAGCTTTCGGGCACCTCTGTAAGGACGCGGGCGACAAGCTTCCCGCGGACCTCAGGGCCGACATCGAGGCCAAGATTGCCACGGTCCGCGACGCCATCGCCAAGAACAACGACGCCGCGCTCAAGACGGCACACGACGCGCTCCAGGCTGACATCCAGAAGATCGGCGAGGCCGTGTACGCGTCGGCGGGTGGCGGGTCGTCCAGCGGATCGTCCGGACCGGCACCGGAGCCCGAGGGTGGCAACGCGCCACCGGAAGGCCGGGCTGGCGGTTCGTCGGGCTCCGATGGCTCGGGCGGCGACGACGTGGTCGACGCCGAGTTCAAGGAGGTCTGAGCCGGAAGGCCTTCACGCGTTCCGGGCGGGGTGGTGCTGACTATGCCGCTCGGTACGCGCGTCCGGCGCCTCCGAACCGAGCTCGCCGGTCGGGCACCGCGCCTGTGGTGGCGGTGCCCGACCGGTTGGTAAACCCGGTGGTCTCAGGGGTTCGGGAACCCCTCGCTGTGCCGGGCCGAAGAGACAGGATCAGCCGCAGGTCACCCCCTGCGTGGTGCACACCGTGTGGAAGACGCTGAACACGTAGATCACGAAGATGACACCCAGCACGACGGTGATCAACCCGAGGATGAGGCCCGCCACCGCCATCCCTTTGCCGACGCCGCCGCGCTTGTTGGCGGCGGATATGCCGACGGCACCGAAGATAATCGCCAGGATTGCCAGGACCCAGTCGAAGAATGGCACCCACGAGAAGACGATGCTGATGATCCCCAGTACCAGGGCCGTAACCGCCAGCCCATTGCCCTGCGGCTGCGCGACGGCGCCGCCGTACGGGTACGGCTGCGCGTATGGCGGGGGAGCTGGAGCGGGGCTTCCGGGGGGCGGCGGCGCATAGCTCATGGGCTGGTTCCTCCTCGGGAGGTGATCCGCGGAGCCGGGGGCTTCCGCCTGCGCTACCCCCTTGTTGGCGGAGATTGTGTCAGCTTTCGGACACCAGTGTGAGAACCGGCGGGGGTCCAGCCGGCGCGACGGCGACGCCGATCGAGGGGAGCCCGGGTCGGCCCCTGCGCAACCATCGGTGCGCCATCGTGCCGCGGCAAATGTAGACTCTCCAGACATGGCAGGCGAAAAGACCCGCGGCGCCCCCAAAAAACAGGCCAAGAAACCCAAGGCGCCGTCCACAGGCAAGGCTCAGCGGCAGGCCGAGGCGAAGAAGGCGCGGCAGCAGGCACCGGTCTAGCGGACTCCCCGGAACCGCGACCCCGGTCGGACGGCCGTCAGAATCGGCCCATGCCCAGTGTCTTCACGCGCATCATCGACGGGGAGCTGCCCGCGCGCTTCGTGTGGAAGGACGACCGCTGCGTTGCATTCCTCAGCCACCGGCCACTGCGGCCGGGCCACACCCTGGTGGTGCCGCGCCTCGAAGTCGACCACTGGGTGGACCTGGAGCCCGAATTGCTCGGCCACCTGATGAGCGTGTCACACCGCATCGGGCAGGCCCTGCAGCACGGATTCCATCCGCTCAGGGTGGGGATGATCATCGCCGGCCTGGAGGTCCCCCACGCCCACATCCACCTGGTGCCCTTCCACACCATGGAGCAGCTCAACTTCGCCCAGGTGGATCCGAACCCGCGGCCGGAGGATCTGGAGCAGGCGGCGGAGACGATCAGGACGTCGCTGATCGAGCTGGGAATCGCGCCGGGCAGCGCCTGACGCCGGGACCGGAGACTGTCAGCGCTGCCGGCCGAACCACCGCTGGGACGGCTGGCCCAGCGGCGCCGGAGGAGGCGGCGGCGGGAGCGCGGTCGGAAAGGGGTTGGCCGGCAGCTCGGCGCCGCCCCGCTTTGGTGCGCGACCGAGCACCCGCTCGAAGATGAACTGGAAGGCGAACGGCACCGCGATGGCGAAGATGCCGGTCAGGAAGGTCATGGCATTGGGCAGGCTGGCCTCGTTGGAGAGCCCGAGGTAGCAGAAGAGGGCGGTGATGAACGAGACCCCGATGACCACCGCCATGCCGCCGATCAGGACCACGTCCTGGTTGACGTCGGAGGCCAGGGCGTGCTCGCGGTAGCGCTTCTGGAAGAGGCGGTAGATCTTGAGCCCGATCCAACTGTTGAGCATCATCCCGCTCACGAAGGCGAGGATGGCGATCGACCACCGGAAGGCGGCCAGGTGCTTGACGATGAAGACGGCGATGTTGACGACGATCAGCGCCACCGGTGTGACAGCGCCGAGTGCCGGGATCGCCCAGCGCCGGATCCGGCTGGGCCGTCGGGTGGGAGGCCGGGGCAGGGCCGGCCGCGAGGGGAGGGCCATCGCCACGTAGCGTAGGACTTCGTCGTGCCCCTGGACCGTCCGATAGGCTGGCACAATCAGGCCGTGTCCGACGCCGAGGCTCTGGAGTGGGCCCTGAAGGCGGCGAGGGCGGCCGCCAATGAGGGCACGCCCACCGACCGTCACGTCGCCGGCCGGCTGGCGCGAGCCGGGACGACCGCCATCCGTGCCCTGCAGGCCTGTGAGGCGCAGGAGACGTGGTTCCGGCCGGCTGCGGGCGCACCGGACCCCCATCTGGTGGCCCGTCATGACGTCCGTGCCGCCGCCCAGGCGGTGCTCGCCCAGCTCGAGTTGATC
>PLXL01000168.1 GCA_003153215.1 Candidatus Dormiibacterota bacterium | reverse complement strand
CTGATCTTCCTGGCCATCGGGGTGGCCATCATCGGGATCAGCTTCTATTTCCTGGGCAAGTCGGTGCTCGGGCCCTTCCTGCCAGGAGGCCCCGGGGAGGGCGGCTTCGTCCAGCAGCTCTACACCTACCNNCTCCGGGGCATCAAGAAGTACACCGGGAACATCGTCGCCATCGTCACCGTCGCCGACGACGGAGGCTCCAGCGGCCGGCTCCGGGATGAGTTCCGGGTGTTACCTCCCGGGGACTTCCGGCAATGCCTCACCGCCCTGGCCGAGACCGAGCCGCTGATGACCGAGCTCTTCCAGCACCGCTTCACCGGCGACGGCGAGCTGGGCGGCCACTCCTTCGGGAACCTCTTCATCATGGCCATGGCCGAGATCACCGGCGACTTCGAGCACGCCATCAGGGAGTCGGGCCGGGTCCTCGCCGTCCGCGGCGCCATCGTCCCCAGCACTCTCACCGATGTCGTCCTCTGCGCCAATGCCGGCGAGGAGCTCCGGGTCGGGGAGTCCAAGGTCCCGGTCGGCGACGGCCGGATCGACCGGGTCTTCCNNTCCTCCCCAACCTGCTGGTGGACGGCATGGTCGAGGCGCTGCGGGCCAGCCCCGCGGTCAAGGTCTACGTCTGCAACGTGGCCGGCCAGCCCGGCGAGACCTTCGGCTTCACGGTGAGCGAGCACCTCGACGCCATCCAGGCCCATGTCGGCAGCAACCTCTTCGACTACGTGGTGGTCAACAGCAATGTCACCCCGGCGCTCCCCGCCTCCGCCCGCCGCGCCGGCGTCAGCCGGGTGAGCTTCGACCGCCAGCGGGCCCAGCAGTACCCGGTCCGCTACATCCTCGCCGACGTCGTCAGCACCACCGTCAGCTCCCACCACGATCCCGACAAGCTGGCCCGAGTGGTGATGAAGCGGATCTGGCACCAGCGCTAGNNGCCCGCCGCCAGATCCGGTGGCGACGCTCGTCCAGCACCAGCTCCCACGTCCCCACGAACTCGCGGATGTCGGCGGTGAAGCCCGCCTTGAACTGCAGGAGACCCCCGAGGGGATGGTCGCCGGTCGCGAGCTGCTCCTGGCTCGGCACCGCGAAGAGGTCGTAGCTCCGCACCCCACGCGCGCGCAGCCAGCGCATCGCCGCCCATTGGACGAGGTGGGGCGCCATGACCTCGTGCCGCTCGGTGACCGAACCGCCGTCCTTGTACCAGGCCCGGTCCCCGAGGTGGATCACGAACGCGCCCGCCAGCAGCTGCTCATCGAGCCGGGCGAGGAAGAGCTGACCCTGACCGCTCGCCTCGAAGAGCCGCCAGTAACCGGAGTAGTAGGGCTGGGGGCGGAGGGGGAAGCCGGCCCGCCGGAAGGCCGCCGCCATCAGCCCGTACATCGCGGCCACACCGGTCTCGTCACAGGGGACTGGCTCCACGGTCACCCCGCGCCGGCCCGCCAGCCGGATGTTGTACCGGGTCTTTGGCTTGAAGGAGGCGAGCAGGGCGTCCTCGTCGGGTGCCAAGTCGACGATCGCCGTGGCCCGCGAGATCTGGACGTCCTCGGCCTTGCGGAGCCCCAGCGAGGTGAGGGCCAGCCGGTTGGCCGGGGTATCGGCCAGCTCCGGCTCCACCTGGACGCAGAAGGCACCCGGGAAGGCACTGCGGGAGGCGAGCATCTGGCCCAATTGATCCGCGGAGGTGGCGGCCGGCCCCTTGGGGGCGTACCAGAGCCAGCCGAGCCCGGGGACGTGACGGCGGAGAAAGAGCGCCGCCAAGGGCATCCCGGGGTCGTCCGAGACCAGATAGGCGGGCCTCCAGCCCCAGCTTCGTTTGAATTCGCCCCAGGCACGGGTCTGGAGCATGTTGCCGCCGTCGGGATTGGAGAGCACGAGATCGTCCCAGCGATCGATCTCTGCGAGGGTGGCCGGCCTCATCGGGCAGACGGTCTCACGAGCCGGTCGGGCGGCCGCCGGCACGACGCGCGGCCCGCATCTCCCGGGCGGCCTGGTAGGCGCGGTAGCGGAGCGGGCGGAGTGGCAGGTCAAAGGTCCCCGGCCGGGTGATCATCCTGCCCCCGAAGGTCTTCTTGAACCTGCTGAACCCCGCCCACGGGTGGTCGGCGGAGTCGTCCGGGATCACCCCCCAGAAGTCGAACGCGGTCCGCCCCTCGGCGCGGCAGTCGCGCACGATCTGCCAGGCGAGCGGGGCCGCGGCGACGATCTGGCGCGAGCGCTCGGGGTCGTCGGCGGCGTGGGCGTAGTACCCGGTGGTCGCCGACTCGAAGGCGATGACCCCGGCGACGCTCTCGCCCCCGGCCTTGGCGAGGTAGAGGGATGCCGCCCCGAGGCCAAAGAGGGTCGTGCACACGGTCTGGTAGTACTCATCGGCGTGGGGGTCGAACCGGTTGCGCTCACCCGTCCTGTGGATCAATCGGATGAACTCCTCGACCTCCACCGCCTCCCGCGTGCGCTGGATGGAGATGCCCTTCCTGGTCGCGGCGTTGATGCTGCGGCGGCGCCCCGAGAGCATCTCGCCGCGCAGCTCCTCCTCCGAGCGATGGAGGTCGAGGACCAGGGTGTGCCGGGGCTGGACGCTGCGGACGCGCACCGCTCCCCGGGCGGCGAGCGCCACCTCCGTCTCGGCGGCCACCACGGCGAGCCGTCGGTCCGTCGCGACGCCCGCCCTGGCGACCGCCGGGTCCGGAAACCTGCCGGCGGCGTCCCCGGGCTCCGCGGCTGCGGCCGCGATCGCGGCGGAGGCCACCACCAGGTCGGGCTCCACCCGCACGAAGTCGACGCTCAGCGATCTCCCCGCCGCCCTGATCGCGTCGAGAGCGTCGCCCAGGCGCGCGGGGTCCTCGAGCGCGGGGCCGTAGGGGAGGTAGAGATAGCTGACGCCGCGCCGGCGATGGTGGACGCCGGCCCAGCGCCAGCCCACGCCGCTCTGGTGGACCACGCGGTCGCCGAGCGCCTGCTGCACCGCCATCCACGGTCTGCTCTGCATGACGTGACCGCCGCCGGCGAACAGCTCGCGGTCCCATTCGATGTCGGGCAGGCCCGTCGAGATTCCCTGCACCCGCGCAAGGTAGCACGAGGGAGAGTTGAGAAAGCCGTTGCGTGACCTTACAATTCGGGCCATCACAGCAGCACGTCGGGATTGGAGAGACAGCATGGTGAAAGTGATTACGCGCGATTCCCTGGCCGAGTCCTGGAAGGCGAAGGTCGAGGACGCTGAACGTGCGCGGCAAGACCCCGACGAAGCGCCCTACGTTTACGCGATGACCCGGGCGCGCGACGACGTGCGCTGGTTCTTCGACGCGATCACCGGCGCCCTTCAGAAGGGCGACGAGGTCCACATCCACGGCTTCGGCAACTTCAAGATCCAGCAGCGCGCGGCCCGGATCGGGCGCAATCCACGCACCGGCGAGGCGGTCNNGGCGCGCCACCGCTGGCTGGTGCCGCTCGTCTTCTCGCTGATGGCCGCACTGGTGCTGGGGGCCGGGGCCGTGGCGGCGGTGAGGGTGTTGGGCCCCCCGCCCCCGCCCCGCCTCGAGCTGGGTCTTTCGGCGAGGTTCGCCGTCGCCCCCGGCTCGGCACCGGCTATCCCGCTGCCGGCCACCGGAAGCCTTGACCTAGTGTCCACGGACCGGGGCCAGCTCGCCGCGGTGACCCCCACCTCGGTGCTGCCGATCGGCTCGATCGCGAAGGTCATGACCGCCCTGGTGGTGCTCCACCAGAAGCCGCTGACCGGTGACGAGCCCGACCCCACCTACACCATCACCGACCAGGACGTCGGCTTCTTCGATCAGGTGGTCGGCGAGAACGGGTCCAGCCTCTCCGTGGTGAGCGGCGAGCAGTTCACCGAGCGGCAGCTGCTCCTCGCCCTGCTCCTCCCCTCGGCCAACAACATCGCCGAGACCCTCGCGGTCTGGGTGACGGGCTCACAGACCGCCTTTGTCGCCGACCTCAACGCGGAAGCGCAGACCATGGGGATGACCCAGACGTTCTTTGCCGACGCCAGCGGCTTCAGTCCGCAGACGGTCTCGACCGCCGCTGACCTGGTGAAGCTCGGTCAGGCTGCCCTGGCCAATCCCACCCTCGCCGCTCTCGTCGCCACCCCGTCCGCGGTGATGCCCGACGGGAGCACGGTGCAGAACCTCGACAGCGACCTGACGACCGTCCCGGGATGGCTCGGGATCAAGACCGGCTCGACATCGCAGGCCGGCGGCTGCTTCCTCTTCGCCGCCCACCGCCCCGGACCGCTGGGGGGCAGTCCGGAGGTGACCGTTGTGGGTGCGGTCCTCGGCGTAGTCACCCCGGACGGTGCCGTCGATGAGGAGCTCGCCAGCGCCGTGAGCGCGGCCGCCGCCGCGGTCACGGCCGCCTTCGGGGCCTACCGGACCGTCGACCTGCGCACGCTGACGCCGCCCGCACTCCCCGGGGCACTTCGTTCCGCATGGGGCACGAGCGCCGGTGTCCAGGCCACCCTGGAGGGCGGCGCATCCTCGGTCGTCTTCCGGGTGGGCGCCACTCTCCGGCTCGCGGCGACCGCGGTCCCCATCCCCGACGCATCCACGGTCGGGGTGGGCACGGTCGTCGCCCACGTGACCGCTCGCCTCGGCGGCACCACCGTGGCCACCTGGGACGTTTCAGCGACCGGCGGCCTGGGCCAGCCCACTTGGGAGTGGCTGCTCACCCACTGACCGGCGGCGCCCATCTCCGTCCAGCTCGGCGTCAGCTCCGCTTCTCCGTCGGTCACGCACNNTCGCGCAGCGCCTGCACCGCGGCGGCCCCCTGTGCGGCGAGGTCCGGGGCGACCCGGACCGTCTCCAGATGGTCCTTGGCGACGATCATCTCCACCTCGTGCAGGCCGAGATGAGGCCGGGCAGCCACCTGGGACGCGTAGGCCTGGAGCGGCGCCAGCCACTTCTGCCGGAGGGCTCGGGGCGCGATCTCCCCGGCCTTGACTCGGAGCCCCACGCCCCCGCGTCCGGGGGCGAGGCGGAAGCGGAGCGCCATCCGCCCAGCCTTGACGCAGACCTCGCAGCGGCCGCTCTTCTCGTCGGGGATCTCAGGGCGCTTCTGGCAGACGCGGCACATCGCCCCCGATGGTCGCAGATCCGGGTCACCGTCGCCCAGCCCCGCACCG
>PLXL01000129.1 GCA_003153215.1 Candidatus Dormiibacterota bacterium | reverse complement strand
GGGCCATGGTGGTGAAGGCGGTGGTCACGCTGGGGTCGGGCCACGGGATGTCGCGGGCGGCCAGCTTGTCGTAGGCAGCGGCACCGGCCGTCTTCAGGTAAACGTTCTGCCAGAGGTCGGCAATCGGCCAGCCGACGTCCGAGCAGAGGGAGAAGGGGGTGACCCCGGCGGCCTGCAGCTGCTGCGCGTCGGTGATCAGCTGCTCCCAGGTGGTGGGTGTCGAGGTGAGGCCGGCGGCGGCGAACTCTGCCGGGTTGTACCAGATGGTGTTCTTGTTGGCCGCCTTGAACCACACCCCGTAGAGCGTGCCGTTATGGCTCGCCAGAGTGTTCCAAGCGCTGCTGTAGTTCGAGGTCAGGCTGCCCAGTACGCTCGCCAGCGGCTGGAGCTTGCCCTGCCCGGCCAGCGTGTTCAGCTCGCCGGGGTCGGGGACCGCGGCCACGTCGGGAGGCGCCCCGCCTGCGATCGCCGAGTTGAGGGCCTCGTCCATGTTGCTGCCCTTGCCGGTGTAGTTGACGGTGATCCCGGTCTCGTTCTCGAACGGGGTGATCGCCGCCAGGAAGTCCTGCTGCTCGGTGCTCGTCCACTCTGCCCACACGGTGACCGAGCCACCGATGTGCGAGGACGCCGATGTCGATGTCGACGGCGTGGTCGACGAGGACGTCGAGCCACACGCAGCTACTCCGAGGGTCACCAGAGCCGTCGCGGTGGCGAGGCGGCTCATTGGTCGCAGGTGTCTCATCAGGTATCTCCTCTTCCGTTGCTCGGGCATGCACCGCCCGCCTCGCGGGCCCGCACCTCTGCGGGGCACCCTACCCTTCGCCCCGCTCTCACACTATGAGCCGAACGGACAGAGAGTCCTGTCCCCCCATTGGGTGATGGGCGAACGACCACCCGTCGGTCTACCATCTGCCGCAAGTCGGCTCGTGGAAAGCATCACCGGGGTCGCCCCGGTCACGGCGGAGCGCGAGCCGCGATGAGCCCCGGTGAGGAGGGTACGGACCATGGCCACGGTGCCGCATCGCCGCAGCCTGGTGCTCCGTCGCGCGGTGGCGACCCCGGCGGAGACGGGCGGTGCGAGCGTGGATGCAACCGGGCCGGTCGAGCTGGGCAAGCCGCCCGGGGGAGGGTGGAGGAGCCATCTGGGCTCGATCCTCTTCCTCACCCCGGCCGCCATCTGGCTCGCCCTCATCGTCGGCTATCCGCTGGTGGAAAGCATCCGCGACAGCTTCTACAACAACTCCTCGACGAGCTTCGTCGGACTCGCCAACTACAAGACGGTGTTCTCCACCGCCGACATCCTGGTCACCTTTCGCAACAACGTGATCTGGGTGGTGGTCGCCCCGTTCCTGCTCACCTTCCTGGGCCTGGTGTTCGCCGTGCTCACCGAGCGCATCCGCTGGTCGACCGCCTTCAAGACCGTCGTCTTCATGCCCATAGCCTTCAGCATGACCGCGTCCGGACTGGTGTGGAACAGCATCATGAGCATCGATCCGCACATCGGGATGCTGAACGCCACCATCCAGACGGTGAGCGACTGGGTCAGCCCTCCCGGGCTCTACCCCGTCAACACCTCGGCAGGGCAGACCGTCTCCAGCCTGGCGGCCACCGGACTGAAGGGCGGCCCCGGTGAGACCCTGGAGAGCACGGCGGCGGTGTCGCCGGGCGGCACGGTCACGCTGGGCATGATCGGCATCAGCCCAGCGACCCTCCAGCTGGTCGGAGCTCAGACGGCGGACGTGCCGTCGCCGGCAGCGGGGGCGGTCAGCGGTCTGGTGTGGCGCGACTTCTCGCCGAGCCACCCTGCCACCCGGGGTCAGGTGTACCCGGATGAGGACGGCATCGCCGGGCTGAGCCTCAGCCTGCTGAGCAGCGACGGCAGCAGCGTGGGCACCACGCAGACCGATGCGCACGGAGACTTCCGCTTCGCCGGCGTCAGCGCCGGGAGCTACCGGGTGGAGATCGGCTCCGGCAACTTCTCCTCCGGCTTCACCGGCATCTACTGGCTGAGCGGCACCCAGTCGATCACGCCCACCAGCGGCCTCAGCCAGACCGCCCAGGCGCTGCTCAGCATCCCCCTGGTCGACATGTCCATGATCATCGCCTACCTCTGGATCTGGGCCGGGTTCGCCATGGTCATCATCGGCGCGGGTCTGGCCGCCATCAACCGTGAGGTGCTGGAGGCGGCGCGCATCGACGGCGCCACCGAGTGGCAGACNNTCCCAGGCCAACACCCTGGCCACCGAGCTGTACAACGTGGGGTTCGCATCGTCGCCGTCAGCCAACGGGATCGCCAGCGCCATCGCCGTGCTGCTCTTCATCCTCGTGATGCCGGTGATCTACATCAACCTGCGGAGGATAAGGTGATGAGCGCGGTGCAGACCGTCGCCCCGCCGCGGGCGGTGAGGGCCAGGCGGCTCGCCGTCCGCTTCCGGCCCACCCGGTTCGTCCTCAACGTCATCCTGGGCCTGATCGCCCTCTTCTGGCTGCTACCCACCCTGAGCCTGCTCGTCATCTCCCTCCGCCCCTCGTCGTCCTTCGGCGTCACCGGGTGGTGGACGGTCTTCACCGCCCCGACGCAGCTCACCCTGCAGAACTACCAGTCGCTCTTCTCCACAGGGTTCGCGAGCGGAGGCATCCTCGACTCGCTGATCACCACTGCCCTGATCACGGTGCCCGTAACGATACTGGTCACCGTCCTCGCCAGCCTGGCCGCCTACTCGCTGGTCTTCGGACGGTGGCGAGGGCGCACCGCCGTCTTTCTGGTGATCGTCGCGCTGCTGGTGGTCCCGGTGCAGGTCGCCCTCATCCCGGTGGCGCAGCTGTACAAAGCCTTCGGGCAGATCAGCGGTTTCAACCCCTTCGGAACCCTCCCCGGCGTGATCATCTTCCACGTCGCCTTCGGACTGCCGTTCGGCATCTTCCTGATGCGCAACTTCTACACCGGCATCCCCAAGGACCTGCTCGAAGCCGGGCGGATCGACGGCGCCGGCGAGTGGACCCTCTTTCGTCGCGTCGTCCTCCCCCTGGGCCTGCCGGCAGCGGCGTCGCTCGCCATCTTCCAGTTCATCTGGGTGTGGAACGACCTGCTGGTGGGGCTGGTGTTCCTGGGTGGCAACCCCCATCACACGCTCACCATCTACCTGTACGGCTTCACCCGGACCCTGGCCAACAACTACTGGGTGATCGCGACGGGCGGGATCATCTCGATCCTGATCCCGCTCGTCATCTTCTTCTCCTTCCAACGCTATTTCGTCCGCGGCGTGCTCGCCGGGGCGGTCAAGTGAGGCAGCTCCCATGTCCCGTGTCGTCCTCAAGGACCTGACCAAGCGCTACGCGGGCGGCAACCTCGCCGTCGACCGGCTCAACCTGGAGGTGGGCGACGGCGAGTTCGTCTGCCTGGTGGGTCCCTCCGGTTGCGGCAAGACCACGGCGCTCAGGATGATCGCCGGGCTGGAGGACATCTCCGGCGGGCAAGTGATGATCGGTGACAAGGTGGTCAACCTGCTGCCCCCTCGCGACCGCGACATCGCCCTGGTCTTCCAGAGCTACGCCCTCTACCCGCACATGAGCGTCTTCGACAACATGGCCTTCGGGCTGAAGCTGCGCAAGACGCCCAAGCCAGAGATCAACAGCGCGGTGCGCGAGGCGGCCCGCATCCTCGACTTGGAGCGCTACCTGGACCGCAAGCCGGGCCAGCTGTCCGGAGGCCAGCGCCAGCGCGTGGCCCTGGGGCGGGCCATCGTCCGCGAGCCCGCCGTCTTCCTGATGGACGAGCCCCTCTCCAACCTGGACGCCAAGCTGCGCGTACAGACGCGGGCAGAGATTGCCCGGCTGCACCAGCGGCTGCAGGCGACCATGATCTACGTGACCCATGACCAGGTGGAGGCGATGACGATGGCCAACCGCATCGCCGTCATCAACGAGGGCGTGCTCCAGCAGGCGGGTACTCCGAAGGAGCTGTACGAGCAGCCGTGCAACCGCTTCGTGGCCGGCTTCATCGGCTCTCCCTCGATGAACTTCATGGAGCTCAAGCTGGAGCAGGACGGCGGCTCCCGCCTGGTCGGCGACGGAATCCAGGTGGTGCTCGACGACGCCCAGCGGGCGCGCTTGCGCAACCTGGGGGTGGAGGCGACAACGGTGGGCTTCCGGCCGGAGCACCTGCACCTGGGGGAGCCGGCGGGGCCGGGGCTCCGGATCTCGGCGAGCGTCGATGTGGTGGAGTTCCTGGGCAGCGACGAGCTGATCCACGCGGTCTCCGCGGGCAGGGACGTCGTCGCCATCGTCGAGGCGGACGCGCAGCTCGCGGTGGGAGACACCGTGATCCTCTCGGCGGCCCCTCGCCACGTGTACCTGTTCAACCCCCAGACCGAGCTCAGCCTGAGCACCAGCTGAGGCGCGCCCCGACGCACGTCCGTTCCCCATCGGCCCGGCACGAGCGGGGTGGCGTCCGGCCGCCGGGTCGCGCATGATGACGCTGGGCGCGGTCCGCCTGGGGTGAGGTGATGGAGCCGTATCTGGAGATCTGGAGGCGTTCCGGGCGCGAGATCGCCATCCTGAGCGATCAGGCGGTGACCATCGGCCGCGGCCAGCAGACGGCGGTGCACCTCGCCGACGACGCCGAAGTGTCGCGCCTCCACGCCGTCATCGCGAGAGTGGCTTCGGGATGGAGCGTCCGCGACCTGGGCAGCCGCAACGGGACGTCCGTGAACGCGAAGCGCATCCTCGGCGAGCGCGTGCTGCGGCCCGACGACGAGATCCAGGTGGGGGGGGTCCGCATCTTCTTCCGGGCGGCGGATGTCGCCGGCAGCCTGACCGTCACCCAGGCCGTGAGCCGGGCCCCGGCACTCACCCACCGCGAGCAGGCGGTGCTGGAGGCGCTGTGCCGGCCGGTCGCCTTCGGGGACATGTTCACCGAGCCGGCCTCGGTGCGCCAGATGGCGGCGGCCCTCCGGGTCACCGAGACGGCGGTCAAGTACCACCTGGGCAACCTCTACGTGAAGTTCGGCATTCCCGATGAGGGCGACCGGCGCCGGGTCCGCCTCGCCAACGAGGCCCTCCGGCGCGGCGCCGTCGCCATCTCGGAGATGATCTCGGCGAGCCACGAGGAGGTCGCGGAGCCCCGGCGCCGCTCGGAGTCCGCGCGCGGGGACGTGGCCAGCCGGCGATCCGGGGAGGTGGAGGGGAGCGGCCGACGGGTCAGCTGACGCGAGGGCGCACCACCCGGCTCAGCCCGCGGCCACGCGCAGGGAGGCGATGAAGCCGCCTGCTGAGGGCGGCCGCCGACCCGGGTCGACCGCCAGACCGGTCTTGAGCAAGGGCTCGAGAGCGGCGGCGATGGCGGGATCGATGCCCCTCCACTGGGGGGGCCCGCCGAGGCGCGGGGGATGGCCGAGCAGTAGGGCAAAGGTGGTGGCGGCGAGGCTGAAGACGTCGGAGGCGGGACTCGGCGGCGCCCCCGCCAGCATCTCCGGGGCCATGAACCCGGGGCTGCCCACCACCTCTCGCGCGTCGACGCCGACGCCAGAACCGGGGGCAACCTCGTGGTACTGGGAGATGCCAAAGTCGACCAGGATGGCGCGGCGATCCGCGGCCGAGGTGAGGATCACGTTGCCAGGCTTCACGTCGCCGTGGACGATTGCGGGCGTCTGGCCGTGGAGGTGGTCGAGGACCTCGGCGACCTGCCCCATCCAGTCCAGGACCGCCGCCCACGGCAGGCCGGGATCGCCCCGCTCGCCCAGCAGCCGATCCAGAGGCGTCCCATCGATCCAGTCCATGACCAGGTAGTAGCGATCGCCGAGGATGAAGTCCTCGCGGACGACGCTGGCATGAGGGTCGGGCGTCATACGCAGCAGGACGCTCGCCTCGTTGAGGATGTCGCGGCGGCGGGAGATGTCGTGGGGATCTAGGTGCCTCACCTTGATGGCCACCTGCCGAGCGTGGAGGTGGTCGAGAGCCCGCAACACCTGGCCCTCTCCACCGCTGCCGACGACCTCCAGGATCTCGTAGCGGCCGCGCAGACGCCGACGCCTGCTCGGGGGCGTGTCCGCCACAGGGGAGGAGTCGTGGGCCAGGGTCGGGCCGGCCTCGCCCAGGTCGGCGGCAGGCGGCACGGCGATGGCCGCCCCGCCGGAGCCGGCACCCCGCGCGCCCGAACGCAGGCGCATGGGCGTGAGGGCGGTGCCCGCCTGACGCAGACGCCCGTCCGGGCCGACGATGGCGCGGGTGCGCCGGGGGTCGACCAGGGCCAGCAGCAGCAGCAGGCCCACCGCCAGGGCGACCGAGGGCAGCAGCCATGCCGGACCCGGCAGCCCCTGGCCTGCCGCCGCCGCCACCACCGACGGCTCGGTCACCACGACCCCCATCTCCCAGCCCGGCAGGGAGATGCTGTCGTACCCGGCGACGGTGCTGACGCCGTTCGTCGAGTAGCTGGCCACCCCGGTGCCACCGGCGAGGGCGGCGGTCACCGCCGGGGAGACGACCCGGGTGCTGAGGGCTCCGTCAGCGATCATCGAGGCGTCGGTGAGTCCCGCGTGCAGCGTCGAGGTCATCGCCGAGCTGTACAAGAGCAGTCTGCCGGGAAGCACCACGTCCACCCTCTCCGTCGCCGTCGCGCCGGGGTCGACGGAGCCCAGCAGGTTGGCCACCTGGCTCGCCTCCAGCGCCCCCACCAAGATGCCATCGAAGGTACCGGTGGTCGCCAGCCGGGCAACGAACCACCGCAGCGAACTGCCGCTCTGGCTGATCCGGGTCACCAGGGGGGTCGCGCTCACGTCCGCCAGCCATCCGGCGCCGACCAGGTCGATGACATCGCCGCTGCTCGCGGCGATGACATCGCCGCTGAGGTCGGTGCACTCGAGAAGGGTGAAGTCGCCGGTGCCGGTGAGCAGTGTCTGGAAGCTGGCGGACAGCTGGGCGGGGTCCTCCCCGGAGTCGCTCACGATGGCCGCGGCGTAGTCGTCGAGCTCCTGGTCGACCTGGCCGAGCCAGGAGGAGATACGGCTGGTCGCGGCCACCGCCACGACCCGGGTTGCCGACTGGGTGGCGGTGTTCGCCGAGGCCCCGGGGGAGGCCGCGCGGGCGACGCCGAGGGCGCCGGCGGCCACCAGCACGACGGCTAGGAGGCCGAGCAGCCACCGCAACGAGGCCGGCGCATGGAGCCGGCTCGGGCGGCGCTGTGCCACACCCCGACCGGCGGCGATGCGAGTCACCACGCAACGATTGTAGGCACACGCCTGCCAAAGGTCCCGTGCGCGGGATGAGGCAAAGAGCCTTGTACGCCAGCGTCTTCTCGGCGTCGGCCGCACAACGGTCGGTAGCGAGGGCGCCGCCGTGCCGATGCGGCGGGGAACAGTACCAGCGCGGTGGTTAGCCTCACCATTCGGCCCACGGCTCAGCCCTTCACCGTCACCGCGACCAACTCCGGCGGGGCAGCGATCACTCTCCAACTGCCCGCCCCCTGGGCACGGGGCCGTTCAGCTTCGCGTTGGGCGGCGGTGCTGCACCGAGTTCCGCGGACGGTGCGATCGGCCTCTCCGCCGCCGGGCAGCTCACCCTGACTCCGCCGGCGGGATTCTCCGGAACCATCCCCAGCTTCAGCTATGACGCGCTCGACGCCTCGGACACGCTGAGCCTGCCGGCCACCATCACGGAGGCGCTCGAGGCCCTCTGCCGCGTCGCCGCGCAGCCGATCAACAACCCCCGCATAGGTGTCCGCAGTCAGCCGGATGG
>PLXL01000080.1 GCA_003153215.1 Candidatus Dormiibacterota bacterium | reverse complement strand
CACGATTTTGCCCAGCTTGCCCCCGGTCTGGAAGCGCGCGTAGGCGTCCGAGGCGCTCTCCAGGGCAAATACCTCGTCGACGATCACCCGGAGCCTGCCCGTCTCCACCAGCGGCAGCAGTTCGGTCTCGACCCGCCGCGCGGTGAGTGCCTTCTCCTCCAGGGAACGGCTGCGGAGCGTCGAGCCCATGACGCGGGCACGCCGGCCCATCAGGGTGAGGAGGTCCAGGGCGACGCGGGGGCCTCCGCCCACCCCGATCACCGCCATCCGGCCTCCGATGGCGAGCGCGGGTAGGTTGGCCTCGAAGCTGGGGCCGCCCACCAGTTCCAGGACCACGTCATAGGGGCCGTGCTCTCCGGCCTCCGACGGATCCACAACCTCCGCGCCCAGCTTCGCCACCGCGGAGCGGAGGGCTGGCTGGCGGACGCTGGCCACCACCCGGGCGCCGATCGCGAGGCCGATCTGCACCGCCGCGGTGCCCACTCCACCGGCCGCGCCGGTGACCAGGAGGCGCTCCCCACTCTGGAGCTGGCACTGCGAGGCGAGGGCGTCATGGGCAGTGGTGAAGACCTCAGGGAACCCCCCGGCCGCCGGCCAGTCGAGCGCCGCCGGCACAGGCATCGCCACGCTCTCGTCGACGATGGCGAACTCCGCTTGGGCGCCGCCTCCGACCAGGGACATCACCCGGTCTCCGGGGTGGTAACGGGTCGATCCCTCTCCGAGGGCCACCACCTCCCCGGCAAGCTCCATCCCTGGGATGTCGGCGGGCACGCCGGGTGGCGCTGGGTACAGCCCGCGCAACTGCATCATGTCGGCGCCGTTCAGCCCGGCAGCCAACACTCTCACCAGGAGTTGACCGGTACCAGGGACCGGATCCGGCCGATCCGCGACCGTGATCCTCCCGTCCGCGATGGTGACCGCGCGCATCCCCACGGTGTACCGCATCCCGGCCGCCCGCTGCACACCGCGACCGCCCGCTCCGAGCCGCGATTGGCGCTGCTGCCGCCCAGGACTGGGGCGGGCGGCGGCCTGGGACAGGTAGTAGACCGGCGCCGGTGGTGGGCCGGCGCCGGCCAGATCAGTGTGGCGCTGCGCCCCCAGGACGGTGGGCGATGGCGTTCAGCTCGCCACGGGCAGCGCAGCCCGTGAGCTCTCCTCCGGCTCCTCGGTCGCCAGGTCCTCGCTGGGGCGCCGGGCGGTCAGGAGCTTGACCGCTTCGGCGACCACCTCCGTGCTGAAACGGCGGAGCCCATCGCCGCCGGTGTAGTCGCGCGTACGCAGCTTGCCCTCGACGTAAACGCGCCGCCCCCGGGTGCAGTACAGCGCGCAGACCTCCGCGAGCCGGCCGAAGCAGACGACCGCGTGGTACTCGGTCTCCTCCTGCCGGTTGCCTTCGGAGTCGCGCCAGATGCTGTTGGTGGCGAGACGCATGCGCGTCATCGGTTTGCCGCTCGATGGCAGGCTCTCCGCGTCCTTGGTCAGATTGCCGATGAGGATCACCCTGTTGACCATGTTCGTCTCCTTGACTGATGGCTGATGCTGACTGCCCGCTTTCGTGGTTCAGGGCAGACGGAGGTTCAATTGGGAGTCCCAGCCGGCGACGTCGCCGATGAGGTGGTGCTGAGAGATGCAGGCATCGAGGCGCCGGACGGGGGCAGGATGTAGCCCTCGATGTCAGAGGTCGCGAACGTCAGCGATCTGGGCGTGGTGTCACCCTCCGGCCAGTTCGCGGAGGAGAGGGTGACCGTCCCCGCGCTCTCATCGATGGCGGTCACGATCCCGACGTGCCCGTCGTCGGATGCCCTGCCGTCGCTGGTGTGGGCGTCGGCGGCGATGACGGCCACGTCTCCGGGGAGCGCAGCGTCGACGTCGGCACCGCTGATGGTGGTGAAGCCGGCGCGGCGCGCGTCGATCAGCCACAGATCCGCATTTCCCCAGTTCGACGGGATCCATGACAGCTGCGATGCCACGTACGCCGTGCACTGGCCGGCGGGATAACCGGTGCCGGTGCCGGTCTCGGTGCTGACGGCGGTGGCGGCGCCCCCGAGCGCGCTCAGCCCGACGACGAGACCCGTCGTGATGGTGGTGATCGCGCGCAACATGCCCATCTCCGGTCAGGCCCCGCGAGCCGGCAACGGGAGTGAGATGCGGCGTGCCTGATCGGCCAGCCCGCTTCCGATCGCGGCGACGCTCCCCGGAACCCGGGCAGCCGAGGCGAGGAAGCCCGGCACCTTGAGGCTCACCCAGAGCGCCGCCAGGGCATAGAGGGTCGAGGCCAGTCCGCTGCCCGCCGCGAGCCCGGTGACCGTTGCCACTCGGAGCACCATGACCTGGGCAGCCTGCATGAAGAGGGCGACGACGAACAGCCGGCCCCAGGTCCGGGCGTAGCCCCTCGTCTCGGGCAGGATGGTGGCCAGGGCCGCCAGCGGAGCGGTGGCGATCAGCACCTGGAGCACCGCCATCCGGACCACGTACGAGATGGCGAGGAGCGCCACCGTCACCACCAGAGTCAGCACCACCACGATCTCGAACAGGTCCTGGGCCAGGCTCGAGCTGGTCAGNNGCGTTGTTGAGGTCGATCGCCATCTGGATCAGGCTGAGCGAGCCGTGCATCAGGATCACGCCGGCCAGCACCTTCGGCAGCAGGGCCCGGAGGTCGTGCTCGGAATACAGGCTGCGCTCGACGACCGCGCGCAGCGCGATGACGATGATGACGAGGACCAGCAGCGCGTCTCCGGCCAGGCTGACGTCGTGGTTCAGGCCGGCGAGCGCAGCGTTGGCGGTCAGCGGTTCGGATCCCGGACGTGACACGTCCACCGTACTGAAGAGGTAGCGATTGAGCAGCGTGAGCACGTCGTTGCGCCCGCTGGAGGAGAAGTCACTCAGCAGCTGTCCGATGATGCCCCCGAGGCTCGTCGACTGCGCCCCGATCAGCGCCGTGCCCACGACAGCGCCTCAGTGCAGGCCGCTGGGGATGGTGGCGAGCAGCGCGTGAGTGAGCGTACCGGCGAGCTCCGCCCCGACCGTGCCCACCACGATCCGGCCGATCCACCGCTTGGCCTCGTATGCGGTCCGCTGGTCGACGGCGACGATGCGGTAGACGAAGGCGCTCAGGAGGGCCAGCGTGCCGATGCTGGCCACGATGCCCTGGGCGAGCGAGACCCAGCTGTTGACGAGCGCGGTTAGCGAATCCATCCGAGCGGCCTCCCGAATGCACGTGTGGCAATCGGCCGCCCCTCCGGCCGCCGGCCGCCGAGGCAGCCGACACCGGGATATTACACAAACTAGTTGTAGTGCGTCAACCTAGCGGCAGAGCCTCGAATCGCGAGCCCGACCCTAGGCCTGCGTGAAGCTCGCCGCCGCCTGGCGCT
>PLXL01000217.1 GCA_003153215.1 Candidatus Dormiibacterota bacterium | reverse complement strand
CCCCGCTTCGCGGGGCCTGACTGGGGTTGGTGAACCAGTGGGGCGGGCGGACAGCACTGAAACGGGTCCTCAAGGCACGCTTCTATCAGGTCACGTTCCGCCCCACTGGCGGCACCGGCGAACCTCGCGCCAGCGGGTCGACAAATCCTACTGAAGGCACGAGGCCGGTGATTGACAGGGTCAGGCCCGTGCGGAAGGCTCTCCGGTGCCGATGATGACGACTGGCGTTGCTACGGCGGCACGTGGCTGGCGCGGATGGTTCTGCACACCGTCCACCGGCGTCCACCCCCCTTCTCCCGCACCCTCATCCCCCAGCTACTACGACTGCTTGTCCACATGCCAGGAATTCTTTCAGTGATTGACGCGTTCATGGGCAGCGCCTCGGACGGGTGTCCCAGCGGTAGCGTTTCCACGCCTCGCGGACCAGCTCGGTCCCAAGCTCCAGACCTCGCGCCACGGGCGCAGGAGAACCTACACATGGCACGCACTGAAACCGAACTTCGGGCCGCGCTCGCCGCCGCCCGACGCAGCCTGGAGGCCATCGTTCGCCGCGCCGGCAAGGACACCGAGACGTGGTCGAGCGCCGACGAAAAGGCCTTCGACAAGGCCCACCAGGAGGAGCTACGCGCGGGCGCCGCGCTGGTCGAGCTGACCGGGACCTCCGACAGCGAGGCTGCGCTGACCCGCAAGCGTGACGCCGCCGAGAAGGAGCTGAAGCTCCTGAGCCAGTACGACTGGCACAAGCCGACCGCCGACACGATCCGGCGCCGGGACCGCGCCAACGCCGCCCTCGCCGACAGCGAGGCCGAGCTCGAGCGGCTACGGGAGCACCGTGCCGCGGCGAATCGTGACCCGGTCGACGCCCTCGACCTCGGGGAGCGCGCCAACCCGCAGGCCCTTCACTCCGCAGCGATGCGGTGCGTGGAGAAGAGCAAGCGGCTGACCCCGACGCAGCATGATCACGTCGCCCGGATGCTAGATGGTGAGGACACCGACGACCCGACCCAGCTCGCCCGGCACATCACCGCAGCCGGCACCCCGACGTATCGCCGGGCATGGGCCTCGCAACTCGCCGGCCACGGTGACACGCTGGAAGGTGAGGAGCGCTGGGCGCTCAACCGTTACCACGGCATCGCAGTCCGGACCGCCACCGAGGGCGGATCGTTCGGCGACGCGGTCCCATTCGACCTCGATTCGGCCATCATCGGGCTGTCGGGCGGCATGGCGGCACCCGTGCACGACATCTGCCGCACCGTCACGCTGACGCAGGGCGACACCTGGCACGGCGTCTCCTCGCAGCTCGCCACCGGGTACGCCTGGGCCGCCGAGGATTCGACGGCCACCGATGCGTCGCTGACCATCGCGCAGCCCACGCTCCCCGTCTACCGCGCCCAGGCCGTCGTGCCCGTCTCGGTCGAATTGCTCGCCGACTACGGTGGCGAAGGCTTCCAGGCCGAGATGGCGAAGATTCTCGCCACCGAATACCTGACCTTCATGGTGAACGCGACCCTCAACGCGAACGGGTCGGGTCAGCCCTACGGGATCTTCACGCAGCTCTACAACACCACGACCTCGCCGGCCCCCCCGGTCACCACCACGCGCCGCATCGGTCGAGCGTTCGCGGACATGGCCCCCGATCCTAGCGCGATCTCAGGGATGGACATCAAACCAGACGACCACGCCCCCAGTGCTGACGCCGTGAGGCCCGAGGAGCTCGGTGAAGAACTGGACGACCTGCGCCTGCCCTGTCGACGGCCCGACGATGACGCTGCGGACGTCGTGGGTACGCAGGTCGCTCAGGTAGGTGGCGCGAGCGGAGGGGGCGAGCGTGGCCGGCGCCGCACCTCCGGAGTTGCTCAGGGCGCTCAGTTCCTGCCCCAGTGAGTCCATCTCGACGCCCCACTCGTGGCCACCCGGTCCTGGGGTGATTACCAACCCGAGCTGGGTCCTGAACGGTATTCCCGAGACCGCCTGCCAGACCTCAGTGTCGTAGTCCAGCACCTGGATCCCGTACGGGGTCATCAGCACCGAGCCGCTGGTCGGGAGCTGCCGCGTCCCGCCGTCGGTGAAGAAGGCGGGGATCACGAACTGGGCCGAGGAGACCGGCAGGGCGGGGATCAGCGGGATCAGCGCCGCCGCCGCCGCCGCCAGGCCGGCCACGCGCCACCGAAGTGGCGCCGTGAGCATCTGGTCCAGGAAGATGGCCACGATCACCGCGAGTGCGAGGTAGCCGGTGACCATGATCCGGACCGGGAGCACGTTGTCGAGCACCGGCAGGTCCTGGGCGATGAGCCAGGGGAGAGGGATCCCGGTCGCAGCGCCGTCGATGGTGAGGTTGCCGCCGAGCGCCAGCACGATGGCGCAGCCGAGGGTCACCGCCGCCGCCAGCACGGCGGCGCGCCGGCGCATGCCGACCGCGACGGCCACCGCAAGAATGAGCAGCGGAACGCCGATGTAGACGCTCGAGTCGAGCACGGGGGAGGCCCCGCTGATCAACTCTAAGTAGGAGGGGACCAGGAACGACGTGGGCCAGGCCACATACCCGAACCCCTGCAGCGCCCCGGAGACGTGCTGCGGTCCGAGCAGGAGGATGTAGAGCGGATACCCGGCCAGCACCACGAACGTGGCCGCGGCGAACCCCGCCGCCCCGAGTGCGTGGGGGAGCAGCTCGCGGAGCCGGGAGCGGAAGATGATGGCGACGGTGACGAGGGCGGGGATCGCCATCAGCACCGAGATGGCCAGCAGCTCAGTGCCGGTGAGCAGCTGGCAGGCGGCGGCAAGCCCCAGCACGCTCCCCATCAGCCACGCCGGGTGACGCCGGCGCACCAGGATCTCGTCGACCAGAAGCACGAGCAGGGGGGGAAAGACGGCCACGAAGAGATGGGCGTGACCGGTGATCTGGACCACCATGAACGGGCTGAACTCGTAGATCAGCCCTCCCACGACTGCGGAGATCCAGTGCCGCGAGTACCGGCGCACCGCCAGGTAGGCGCACCAGCCGGAGAGCGACATCCCGAGGACGGTCAGCACGTTGTAGGACACGATCGGGCCGAAGAGGTCGGTGACCGGGGTGAGCACCAGGGCGGGAAAGAGGATCGACGTGTTCCACATCAGATTGGCGCCCGTCGGGTAGTGGAGGTAGTCGGTCAGCAGGGGGTTGAGGTGGTGGCTGAGGGCGAACGGCAGCCACTGCAGCGACCAGATGAAGATCGAGGGATCGCCGGTGTTCCCGACGATAGTGTTGTGCCCCGTGAAGAGCCCGGGCCACAGCGCCGCCACGGCGAGCGTCAGGAAGAGGACGAGCGCCAGAGCTCCCGCGGCCCCGGGCGGCAGCCTCCGGCCAGGTCGGGGTGGCTCCTCGTTCGGCGCTTCGCCGGTCGGGTCCGCTGGTGGCGCGGCCCGGCTCGGCGGGGCCTCCGCTCGCACGCTCATCGCCACCGGATCATATCGGCGGGTCAGGGCTGCCAACCGACCCGGGCGGTGCCGCGCAGTCGCTAGAGTTTCGGGCCATGGCGTCCCCGAGCCGGCTCGCGCTGCCGTTGCCTGCGCAGGGAGCCAGTACAAGCCAATTCAACCGTGGCTCATTCGACGCACTCAACGCCAGTGTCACTCATGACGCTGCCAAGTGCCAGATTTCTGTCGTATTTCGGTGACATCGGCGTGGCGCTTCACACCCGGGGATGGCCCGGTACCGAAGCGAGCAGCTATCCGCCGTCGGCGCAACGCCCCCACGATCCCGCTGGCGAGGCACCCCACCGAGCAGTTGCCTCTCCCGCCGCGTCTTAGGCCGTGGTGAAGGAGAGCACCCCGCCATAGCCCGGCCCGGCGGAGTTCTGGTCCACCACCCAGAAGTAGTAGGTGGTGCCAGGGGTCAAGCCGGTGGCGTAACCGACCGGGCTGGCCGTGCCAGTGAAGCTACTCGGCGTGGAGGTGATGTCCGTCCACGGCCCCGTCGACGTTGGGCCGATGCGGAACCCGCACTTAGTCGAGCCACCACCATCGGCGGCGTGGCCGTTGTCATTGACGGAGCCGTTCAGGGTGGCGGACGTTGCGGTGATCGCAGTGGCGACCCCGGTAGTCGCCGTTGATTGGCTCGCGCCGCAACCTGCCAACAGGAGGACTGCGCCGAGAACTGCCAGCCCAAGCTCCTTCCGAGGCCTCATGCCTCTTCCTCCAGTCAGATCCGTAGCCACGTGGCTCTCAGCGCCCTGAGGTCAGTGCGTCGGGATCATAGCGCCCAAAGGTGCCTGTCATCAGGGCGCGGAAGCTTAGAGCTCGCGCCAATAGGTGTTCGGTGCG
>PLXL01000054.1:4835-5378 GCA_003153215.1 Candidatus Dormiibacterota bacterium | reverse complement strand
CAGCGCGCCGGGATCTTCATCGCCGGCACCGCCCAGGGGCCCAAGGGCATCCCCGAGACCATCGCTCAGGCCAAGGCGGCGGCTGCCCGGGTGACCTCGATGCTCCAGGGAGGCATGGCCGCCACCCCTGTGGAGGTCGCCTTCTCCGAGCCCGGTGTGTGCATCGGCTGCGGCGTCTGCGTGACGGTCTGCCCCCAGGGCGCGGTGCGCCTCGTCGACGGGGACCGGGTGCATGCCCTGGTCGACCAGGCGAGCTGCCGGGGCTGCGGCATCTGCGCCGCCGAGTGCCCCTCGGGCGCGATGACGGTGGGAGGCTTCTCCGACGCCGAGCTCCTCGCCGAGGCGACGGTGTGAACGTGCCGGCCCTCGCCACGTCTGCGGTCACCGCGTCGGAGGTCATCGCGGACGCGGCGGACGGCGAGCGCAGCATCGTCGCCTTTCTCTGCCGCGAGTGCGCGTACAGCGCCGCGGATGCCGCGGGCAATGCCCGCACCCCGCTACCGCCAACGATCCGCACCATCATGGTCCCCTGCACCGGGCGCG
>PLXL01000054.1:1588-4798 GCA_003153215.1 Candidatus Dormiibacterota bacterium | reverse complement strand
CGCGACCATCTCGCGCCTGCCCCGGCTTCCGAGGTCATGACGGCATGCCTCTGAGCGCACGCGGCAGGCAGGTCGCCGGCGAGCTCCGGGGAGCGACCTCCGGGGTCAGCGCCGGGGTGCTGGGATGCGAGGTCGTCCGTCATGACGAGCTGTGCGTCGGCTGCGGGCGCTGCGTCAGCGCATGTCCCACCGGTGCCATGCGGCAGGACGACTGGTTTGACCCGGCCCAGCTCTTCTCCGCGCCTGCCGGGACGGGTCGTGGAGTGCTGGCGGCGGCACTCCGGCGGATCGCGCGTCACGAGCCGACTGGCCCGTTCCGCGTCCCGGATCGCGTCCGCACCTTCCGCGGCATCCTCTTCAACGCCGACCTCTGCGCGGGTTGCGGTGCCTGCGTCCGCGCCTGCCCCACCGGGGCGGTCGAGGCCTGCCCCGTCCCCGTCGGAGACGCGGAGGGAGTGCCGCGGGCGATGGCTTCTGCGGGGGCGCGTCCGTGACCGGCGCCGGCACCCGTGCGCTCCTCTGCGAGTGCGCCGGGACCATGGCCCGCAACGTCGACTTCGACGCCCTCGAGAGGGGACTCGCCGCTGGAGGCGTGACCGTCGAACGGCGTGCCATGTGGTGTGGCCGCGAGGCGAACAGCCGCCTCGTCGAACTGTTGGAGCTCGGTGAGGCGGCTGGCCGGCTCCTCCTCGTCGGCTGCTCCTCCGACTTCGCGGCGCGGCGCCTGCAGGGGGTGACCGACCGCGGCCTCCGTCTCGAAGCGGCCGACATTCGCGAGGGGTGCTCGTGGGTGCACGGCGACGCTCGTGAAGCCGTCACCGACAAGGCGCTCCGGATCGCCCAGGTGGCGATTCGCTTCCCGGCGCACCAGGAGCGGAGGGTCGCGCTCCGTCCCAGTACCAACCGCGTCGCGGTCGTCGGCGGTGGGGTCGCGGGCGCGCAGACGGCCGTCGAATTGGCCCGGATGGGGCACCCCGTCGAGCTCCTCGAGCGCCGACCCTTCATCGGCGGGCGCGCCACCTCCATCGGCGCCATCTTCCCGACCGGCGATTGCGGTCCCTGCCTGCCGGCGACCGCCGCCCAGTCCGGGGTCCGGAAGTGCCTGTATCGCAACGTGGCCATCGACCATCCGAACCTCCGGATCCGGCGGCGGACCACGGTCACGTCGGTGACCGGCTGGGCCGGGGACTTCACGGTCGAGGTGCGCAGCCTCTCCGAGATGGTGGGCAGCGAGTGCATCGACTGCGGGCTCTGCGAGGAGGCCTGCCCCGTCCCTGGACCGGGGGGCCGGGCCACGGCGATCGCCGGCGAGGTGTACGACGGGCGGGTGCTGCGCTCCATCGACCTCGATGCCTGCACCTTCTGTGGCGCCTGCGCGCGGGTGTGCCCCGTCGACGCCATCGATCTGACTCCGGCGGCCGAGCTGGAGGAGCTCCGCGTGGGGGCCGTCGTCATCGCCACCGGCTGCGAGCCGGCGCCGGGGCATCTGGTGACCCATCTCGGCTACGGCCGGTCGCACGTCATGACCCAGGTCGAGCTCGCCGAGAAGCTGGACAGCTGGCAGGAGCACTCGTGGCGGGGGCGGGCACCGGCGCGCCACCTGGTGATGATCCAATGCGCCGGGTCGCGTGACGAGCGCCGCCTCCCGTACTGCTCCCGGCTCTGCTGCATGATCGCGATCAAGCACGCGATCCGTCTGCGCGAGCTCTTCCCGGAGATGCGGGTGACCATCTGCTTCCAGGAGCTGCGCACCCCCGGTGCCCGTGACGAAACCTGGTACCTCGCCGCTCGGCGCGCCGGTGTCGAGTTTGTCCGGGGCTCCCCCGCGGCGGTGCAGATGGACGGCGATGGCCGGCCGGTGGTCGAGATCGAGGACATCGGTGCATCGGAGCTGCGCCGCCTGCGCCCCGACCTGGTCGTGCTCTCGACCGGGCTCGTGCCCGCCGAGGAGTCGGCGGAGGTCGCCCGACTGGTCGGGGCGCCGCTGGACGGCGACGGGTTCGTCGCCCAGCTCGACGCCAAGAACCGGACCACCGAGACGCTCGCCGATGGAGTGTTCGTCTGCGGCTCGGCGTCCGGTCCCAAGACCATCGCCGAGTGCATCACCGATGCCGCGGCCGCCGCCGCCCGGGTGCACGGCTACCTGACCTCGGGGGGCCGCCAGGATGTCTGCCCGGCGACCGTCGATGCCGCCCGCTGCGTCGGCTGTGGCGCCTGCGTCGGTGCCTGTCCCTTCGGTGCCCTCGGGCTCACAGACCGGGCGGCTGCCGACCTCCGGCCCGCCAACGTGCGCCCGGACGCCCAGCTCGCCGTCGTGGATGCCGGCGCCTGCCGGGGGTGCGGCATCTGCGCCGCATCCTGCCCCGAGCTCGCGATCAGCCACTCGCTGGACGATGAGACGCTCCTCTCCCGTCTGCGGATGATCGCCGGTGGCGTGGAGGGCCCCGTGGTCGGCTTCACCTGCGCCGAGTGTGCGGCTGCCACCTTCAACCTGAGCGGGCAGCGCCGCGATCGGTACCCGGAGCGGGTGCGCCTGATCGAGCTGCCCTGCCTCGGCCGGATCAGTGCCCTCCACCTCGTCGAGGCGGCCCGCCTCGGCGCGGCAGGGGTGTTCCTCGCCGGCTGCGTGGAGGGGCGGTGCCACTACCAGCGGGGCGACGCCAGCGCCGCGGAGCAGGCGGCGCTCGCCACGGATCTGATCACCCAGATGGGCCGCACCATGCCCATCGAGCAGTGGCATCTCTGCGCCGTGGATCACACCGGGATCGGCCACCGGCTGCGGAGCTTCTGCGACAGGGTCGACGAGGCGCAGGCCGCCGCCCGCGACGGGCGAGAGCTCGCTTCGCCGGTGGGGGAGCGGTGATGCCTCCCGTAGCAGAGCAGAGCCGCGCGGCGGTCGAGGCGCTGGCGGAGCGCTGCCGCTCCTGCTATCAGTGCGGTCGCTGCCGGAGTGCCTGCCCCCAGGGCCTGGATCTCGCCGATGGACCGCGGGCGGTGGTCAGGCTCGTCATGGCTCAGGACACGGAGCGCCTCCTCGCCTGTGAGGACGTCTGGCGCTGCAGCGAGTGCGGGGCGTGCTCCGAGTCGTGCCCCATGGGGGTGGACGTCGCGGGGGTGCTCGCCGAGCTGCGGGTGCTGCAGCGGGCGGGCGAGGGAGCACGCTGCCCGGAGCGCAGCGGCGCCGACCTGGCCGCACGTCAGCTCAAGCGC
>PLXL01000054.1:0-1572 GCA_003153215.1 Candidatus Dormiibacterota bacterium | reverse complement strand
TCCGGGATGCGTCTCGCCGAGCCCGAGGACGCCCGCTGCTGCGGGCACCCGGCGCGCGACCCGGCGGTGGCGCCGCCGACCTTCACCGGGACGATGCTCACAGCCTGCCCCGCCTGTGAGCGGACGCTGGCTGCGGCCGGGACGCCGACCGTCCCGGTGTGGGGCGTGCTGGTGGAGCGTGCCCGCCGCGGTGAGTACCAGCTCAAGGCGCGGAGCCCCCGGTTCGTGCCCTACGTGGGATGCCTCTCCGACCGCGAGGTCACTCTCGCCGTCATGTCCGAGGCGGCGGAGCTGGCCGGTACCGAGCAGCTGCTGGCCCATCCGTCACTGCATGCGAGTTGCTGCGGTGCGCTGGGGGGTGCCTACCGCGGTCCGAGCAGGGGGGTCACCGAGCTGGTCCATTTCGCCGCGGAGCGGCACGCTCCCATCGTCACCCCCTGTCTGCTCTGCCGCGACAATGTGCGCCTGGCCGCGCGGCACGAACGCGCTGATGTCGAGGTCCACTTCTGGCCGGAGTTCTTCCGGGCGGCGCCGGCCGCGGTGGTGGGCGCCTCCGGGGACGCCGAGGAGAGAGCATGAGCTCGAGCGGTGGCGCGACGGCGAACCCGGTGAGCGAGAACGGTCACGTGAACCCGGCGAGCGAGAGCGGTCACGTGAACCCGGCGAGCGAGAGCGGTCACGTGAACCCGTACGCGACCATCGCCCGCAGCGTCTTCCTGGAAGCGCCGCCGGTAACCGACCTGGTCCANNTACTCGCCACGCGAGATCGCGCGTCGTGCCCGCGATGGTGATACGACGCTGCTGGAGGACGACTCGGTGTGGCTCTGCTTCTACTGCTACACCTGCCAGAGCCGCTGTCCGCGGGGCAACTCGGTGGCGGTCATCAACCAGGTGATCCGCGGCATGCAGGTGGAGGCCGGTCGCGGGGTGAGGCACGTCGCAATGTTCGCCGACTGGGCGGTGCAGTTCTACGAGAAGGGGATGGGAGGCACGCCGCCCGAGTTTCTCCCGCATCTCGCCGAGGCCTTCGGTCCGAGGTGGAGGGAGTTCATCGACCGCCGTGAGGCGATTCGCGCACAGCTCGGCCTCGGCAGCATGTATCCGTCGGAGCATGCCGTCGGCGAGATGCGCGTGCTGATGGACGCGACTGGCTTCTCGGACCGGCTCGCTGCCATGGGCGCTCCGGTGCGCGCCGGGTCGAGGCGGGCGAGGGCGTAGCGCCGGTCAGCTGGTGAGCGCTCCCGGCACCCGGGACGCGCTAGTCCTTATCCGCCAGCAGCTGGGTGCGCGCCTTCTTCAGGTCGGCGATCGCGGTCGCGTCGAGCTTCGGGAACTGGGGGTTGATCGCGGCCAGGGCGTCGACGACGATCGCCGAGACCGCCACCCGGGCAAACCACTTGTGGTCGGCGGGGACCACGTGCCAGGGGGCGTACGCGGTGCTGGTGTGCGCGAGCACCTCCGAGTACGCGTGCTGGTACTCGTCCCAGTGCCCGCGCTCGACGAGGTCGGCCGCCGAGAACTTCCAGTTCTTGGTGGGGTCGTCGATCCGCGCCAGCAGGCGCTTGCGCTGCT
>PLXL01000061.1 GCA_003153215.1 Candidatus Dormiibacterota bacterium | reverse complement strand
TCCAGAAGATCCGGGAAGGCGTCGCGCGTCGTGCCGCCGCCGTCTCCGCGAGCCCCACCGGCGAGGCACGTGGTGGACCGGCCAGCATCGGCGAGCTGCTCGGGGAGCTGCGATGAGCCCGGCAGGCGACCCGTGTACCTGGAGGGGCGCACTGTCTCGCAGTCGTGACGAAATGGTGACGGAAGGATGACGAAACCCCCTCTCGGCGGTGACGAAAGGTGCGTCTGGGCGACTTTGGTCACTCTTTCATCAGCTTCTGTCAGGGTGGGGGCTGGGGTGTACCCGGAGGGGCGCGTGCGAGTACCGGCAGGGGCAGTGATGTGTACCCCCCGGGATGCACGTGGGGACGGCTGGGGGCGCCTGCGTGTACCCGTGGGGGCGCAGCTGAGATCAGCAGCTGGTGCACCGTCGACTCCTACCGTTAGTAGTGACAGTCGTAGGGACCGTCGATCTTCACCGGTCACGCTTGCTGCGCGAGACCCGTCCTACCGGACGAAGACCTCCTCGATGCAGCTTCAAGGGAGCGTCCTGTGATCTCGACCGTGCGTCCAGCACCAGCGCCGGGGACGTCCACCACCATGGAAGGGACGACCAAAGGCGAGCGGGAAAGCCTACCCCTTGTGGGGCGCTCAGAGCTGCTCGACCGTGCGGTCAACCTCGTCCTGGTGGGAGGCAACGTCCTCCTCTTCGGCGCTGACGGGTGTGGGCGGACGGCCGTCCTCCACGAGGTCGTTCACCGCCTGGCGACAGAGCCGCGTCTCACCGTGCTCATCGATGGCTCCGGCGTTGAGGAGCCACGGCGCCTGGTCGGCCTGATCGTGCGGGCCTGCGGGCTCACGGTTCCCGCGGATCTGGACGTCCCCAGCATGCTGGGCTGTCTCCCAGCGCCCGCAGCGGCGCAGCGCGTCATCGCCATCGACGACCTCGAGGTCTCTGCCGGGCAGGAGCTCTTCGGAAGATGGCACCGGCATCTCTGGCGCTTGGGGGCCCAGTGGGTGGTGGTCGGTGGCGGCGATGATCCGACGCCTTACCTGGACGCCGGCGCCGACGACTGGTGGGAGGACGGGATTCTGCCGGTTCCCGCACTCGGTGCGGCGGAGGCGCGGGAGCTCGTGCTCCGTCGCCTGCAGGCTGCCGGAGTCGAGTGCCCATGTCCGGATCAGCTGATCGCGGTCGCGCGGGGGAACCCTCGGGACCTCATCCGTAGAGTTCGCTCCTTGCTCCTCTCNNGACGAGTTGGGTTGGGCCTACGGCAAGACGCACCGGATCGCCAACGAGCTGGTCCGGCGAGGGGTGCTGCACCGCACCGGCGCCCCCGGGGATGTCGGCAGACCTCGGGTCATCTACTCACTGACAGCGGCTTCCGGATCGGGCCGCGCAGCCGGCGGCTGACGCATCGCTCGGGATATCGGGGAGCCTGAGCTGACCGAAGACGGCGGAAGCAGAATCGAGCGCGGCGAGGTGGATGGACTATCCGTCGGCAAGCGCCTTCTTCGGACCTACGTCCAGGGATGGATGGAGCGGGACACCGCGAAGATCCTCGGCACGCTCGACCCCGCGTGTGTGGTCGTCGAGTCTCACGGTCCGGTGTACCGCGGCACGGATCGCGTGGCGAAGTGGATCGACGCGTGGTTCGGTGAGGGCAACTCCATCGAGAGCTGGGACATCACGGGGCTGCTCGTGACCGCTGAGGGCGCGGCCATGGAGTGGCGGTTCACCTGCACCTGGCGCGGTCGGCCAGCCTCATTTGCCCGGTCTCACTGACACGCCCTGCGCGTTCCTACTGACTGCAGCCTCACAGCGGTCTCGGTGGCGATGTGCAGACGGCGCCCACCTTCATGGTGCCTTGGTGCACTCGCCGCCACCGGAGCCCTGCGCCCAGTCAGGGAAGGACAGGGGGCGCTGGCTTGGCGGTGAGCTCGGCGGCCAGCTGCTCCACCGCGAGCTGAGCGGCGCGCGTGGCGGCACCCACCAGGGCCGCTTCAGGTCCCAGACGGCTGAGCACAAAGTCAGGGGCGCCCGTGATCAGCAGAGCGTCGATGCGTCGGCGCAGCGGCTCCAGGAGCAGGTCACCCGCGGTCGCCAGACCGCCGCCGATGATGACCCGGTCCGGGTTCACCGCCAGCAGGACGTGGCTGAGCGTGATGGCCAGCCGGTCCAGGGCGTTGCCGATGACCCGGTTGGCCGCGTCATCGCCCGCCTCGGCCAGTTGGAATAGCTCCGCCGGGTTGTCGATGCTCCCACCCCCCGCCCGCTCGTAGGCGCTCAGCAGGGCCGGCCCGGCCACCTCCTGCTCTAGATCCGGGGAGCCCGGTTCGGAGCTGGACCGGCTCAGCCCGATCTCTCCAGCAGCCCCCGTGGCACCTCGGAAAAGCTCGCCGGAGACCATCAGGCCGGCACCCACGCCGGCACCCAGCGCGATGAACATAGCGATCCGGGTACCTCGGGCGGCTCCGTGGTGATACTCGCCGAAGGCGGCCATGTTGGCCTCGTTCTCGACCAGCAGCGGGGTGGCGACCTCGGCCAACCACTCGGGCGTTGTGGTGTCGCGCCAGCCCGCGATGTTGTCGGTGGCCGCGATGTCGCCGGTGTCTGGGTTCACCGCCCCTGCGATGGACAGACAGAGGGCGCGAGCTGGACCGCCGAGGGACTCGCGCATCGCCTCGAGAGCGCCGGTGAGCGTCCGGCGCAGCGCCGCCGGCGCGGTCGGTGTCGAGTGGGTTCGGCGGGCGACGATCCGGCCGGTCACATCAGCCGCAGCCACCCGGATCCGCAGTCCCCCGACGTCGGCGGCGAGCACGCCTCCCAGCGTGGGGGAGAGTTCGAGCAGGCCTGCGGGTCGACCGCCGGTGGAATCGGCGTGCCCCACCTCGCGGACCAGGTCGAGATCCATCAGCGTGGTGATGGCATCGGTAACCGTGGAGGGGCTGACCCCGAGCCGGCGGCGGAGATCCCCGCGGCTGAGCGGGGTTGCGGCGCAGAGGGCGAGAAAGGCCCGGACGAGCGTCGAGCGCCCCTCGGAGGGCAGGCGCAGGGGGGGCTTGACGGCGGGTGTCATGGGTACTACTTTATGCGGACCAACGAAACTAGTTCTCAGAAAGAGGCGCCATGACCGGGGTCTTCGCGGGCGGGTTCCGACGGTGGCGTGGGCGGGCGGGAGAGGGCCCCGGCACCGTCCAGTGGGGAGCTTCCGCACCGTGGGACGGTCCCGGTCATAGACGACTCCGTCCTCTGCCTCCCGGGACGCTCCAAGACCGCGGTTCGCGGACGACTTCTGGCCATGGGCGAAGTGTGGACCGGGCCACGTCTTCTGCTGCCTGGTCTTCATGATCGGGGTCGTCTTCGCGGTGCGGGTGACCCGCCAAGGAGGCCGGGTCATGACTGAGGCCGCCGCCGCCAAGGAGGCCGCCGCAGCTACCCGAGCCTCCCATGTACCTAGTGCCTCATGAGCACTGAGGACGGCTCCGTCGCGCCGGGGAGGGTCGGGCTGGATCAGCCCGTGGGCCGCGGGCCCATCGTGGTGGCGGGCGCCCACATCCAGGGTCTGGTGATGCGCGTGGACCAGGTCCCCCTCGAGGGGGAGAGCGTCCTGGGCCACGGCTTCGCCGAGCCGGTGGACGGCGGCAAGGCGACCAACCAGGCGGTCTGCGCCGCACGGCTCGGCGCCGAGGTCAGGTTCATCACCGTGCTCGGCAGCGACGAGAGGGGCCGGAGGTGGCGGGCGTTCCTCGAGGCGGAGGGTATCGAGATGGGCTGGTCGTTCACCAGCGAGCGGCCCACCGACGTCGGCTTCGTCATCATCGGCCCGCGCGGGATCCCCTCGATCGCCACCGCGCTCGATGCCAACCTGGAGCTCGACAGCCAGCACGTCGAGGAGGCGGCGGCCGGGTTTGCCGGCACCTCGATGGTCGTCTGCCAGCTGGAGGCCTCGCTGGAGTGCGCCATGGCGTCATTCCGGATGGCTCGCAACCATCACGCCCTGACCGTGCTCAACCCATCGCCGGCGGCTGCCCTGCCGCCCGACCTCGTGGAGCTGACCGACATCCTGGTGCCCAACGAGCACGAGGCCGCATACCTCACGGGAGAAGAGGGAGCCCCGGACCTGCTGGCCCGGCGCCTTCGCCAGGACTGGCCGGGGTCCTGCATCATCGTGACAGCCGGTGAAGCCGGCGCCTACGTCTGCGACCGGCGGGGGCGCGAGTACCACTCACCGGCGCCCGTGGTTCCGGTGGTGGACACGACGGGTGCCGGGGACGCCTTCCTTGGGGCGCTTGCCGTCCGCCTCCGTTCCGGGGACCCGCTCACCACCGCGGTCGACGCAGCCGTCCTGGCTGCCAGCCGGAGCGTCACCCAGGACGGGAGCATCCCGTCTTACGGGCGGAGCGACGAAGTGGCGGCCTGGGCAGCGGACCTGGCCCAGCGTGCGGGATAGTCGGTGAAGTGAGCACGATCAGAACGCGGCAGAACATGCATGCAGAGGTGCAAGACAGATGATTCCAGGCACAGTGGTCAGCGACCAGCAGCTCGCCATGCCCGTCGAGGAGCTGAAGCGGGCCGCCAAACTCCCCCTGACGGTCTACCCGGACACGTCCGTCCTTTACGAGTGGCTGGCCCAGTACATGGCTGAGGAGATCCGCGCCGCCAACCGGGACGGCCGGCCGCTCCGCTGGATCCTACCCATAGGCCCCAAGGCGCACTACCGCAGGCTCGTCGAGCTGTCCAACCAGGAGGGGCTCTCGTGGAAGAACGTCTGGTGCTTCCACATGGACGAGTTCTGCGATTGGGAGGGGCGCTGGATTCCCGCCGAGAGCACATACAGTTTCCGCGGCTACGCGCAGCGGGAGATCTACGCCAACCTCCGGCCGGAACTGAGGAACCCGCCGGAGCAGGTGGTCTTCCCCGACCCGACGCGAATCGAGGACTACTCGGCCGCCATCGCTGCCGCCGGAGGCGTCGACACAGTCTTCGCCGGTTTCGGCTATCGCGGCCACGTGGGCTTCAACGAGACCCCCGAGTCCAAGTGGACCCGGGTGAGCCTGGATGAGCTGCGCAACGGCCGGACCAGGATGGTCCAGCTCCTGGATGACACCTTCGTCGCCCTGAGCCAGCGCACCGCCGGCGGCAACAGCTTCGCCGTCCCACCGATGGCCATCACCGTCGGGATGCGCGACATCCTGGCTGCCCACAAGATCCTCCTGATCACCGACGGCGGCCCCTGGAAGCAGTTCATCCTCCGGGTGCTGCTGCTCGGCGAGCCTGACGTCCGCTTCCCGGTCACCCTCTGCCAGGGGCACCCCGGTTGCACGGTCGCCTGCGACGAGGCGTCCGCACTGCCGGTCCTCCCGAGTGAATGATGCATATCGCGACGACGAGGAGATGAGGTCATGACCACGTTTAGTTCGGAGGCTCGGACGTCCGCGTCTCCGCTGTCGCACGACACGCTCCGGGTGGCCGACGAGCCCTTCGGCTGGGCGGACGGCGAGGAGGTGAGACGGTACACCCTCACCAACAGCCACGGGATGCGGGTCCGGCTGCTGAACTACGGCGGCATCGTCCAGACCATCGAGGTGCCGGACCGCGAGGGCCGGCCGAGCAACGTGGTCCTCGGCTTCAGCACCCTGGACGACTACCGCCGCTACAACCCGGCTCCTAACCAGGTCAACCCGCAGGGGGCCAACGTCTACTTCGGCGCCTTGATCGGACGCTATGCCAACCCCATTGGCGACGGCATCTTCACCCTCGACGGCACCACCGTCCGGATCCCCAAGAACATGGAGTGGCACGCCATGCACGGGGGGACCGTCGGCTTCGACCAGAAGGTGTGGAGGGCCACCCTCGCCTCGACCGCGGAGACAGCGGGCGTCCGCCTTGCCTATGCCAGCCCGGCCGGGGAGATGGGCTTCCCGGGGACGCTCGAGGTGACCGCCACCTACAGCCTCGACGAGGACAATCGGCTCACCCTCAGCTTCGAGGCCGTCACCGACGCCACCACCGTCCTCAACCTGACCAACCACACCTACTGGAACCTGGCGGGCGAGGGCTCGGGGAGCATCTACGACCACCTGCTCCAGATCGACGCCGATGGCTACAACCCGATAACCCCCCACGAGGTGCCGACCGGGAAGATCGCCCCGGTGGCGGGGACGCCCTTCGACTTCACCCGCCCGGTGGCCATCGGAGAGCGGATCCGGACGGCCGACGACCAGCTCCTCATCGGACACGGCTACGACCACAACTACGCGCTGCGCCAATCGGAGCCCGGCGCCCTTCGTCGAGCGGCGCGGGTGACGGAGGCGTCGTCGGGGCGGGTGCTGGAGGTGTGCACGACCCAGCCCGGGCTGCAGCTCTACACGGGGAACGGTCTCCAGGGGACGCTTGTGGGGACGGGCGGTGGCATCTACCGCCAAGGCGACGGCCTCGCCTTGGAAGCGCAACACTTCCCTGATGCCCCCAACCATCCACATTTCGCCTCGGCCCGGCTCGATCCGGGAGACGTCTTCCGCGAGACGGTCAGTTTTCGGCTTTCGGTGGAGGGCTGATTTCCTCCGGATCGTGGAGCATGAGGAGTGACAGGTGGATCGACTGCGGGGCAAGTCCGCGATCGTGACCGGAGGCGCGTCCGGCATCGGACGTGCCGTCGCCCTCCTCTTCGTGGAGGAGGGAGCGACCGTCACCATCGGTGACCTCAACGAGAACAGCCTGAGCGATGTAGCCCGGGAGCGCCTCCTCCCGGGCGATCAGGCCGAGTTCGTCCACGTAGACGTGACCACCGCTGCCGGAGCGGCCCGGTTGGTGGGCGCGGCGGACGCGCGATTCGACGGGGTCGACGTCCTAGTGCAGCCCGGCTGAAATAGCTTTCGGTATGGCCTTGGCGAGAATCTCGTCGGAGGTCCTCACCCAGGCGAAGGGCTTCTTGGGGTCGTTCCACGCGTCGATGAAGCGGTGAACGGCGCTCTGGAGGGAGCCAACGCTGCGGAACACGCCTCGCCGAATCGTCTTGCGTTGGAGGATCGAGAACCACGTCTCGACCTGATTCATCCAGCTCGCACTCGTTGGCGTGAAGTGGAGGTGGAAGCGAGGGTTGGCCTCCAGCCACTCCCGCACCACCGGGTGCTTGTGCGTCCGGTAGTTGTCGAGCACCATGTGGATCTCGAGCTTGGGATGGCGCTTGGCGACCAATTGCAGGAAGGTGAGGAACTCCTGATGCCGGTGGTCGTCGATGACAGGCCATGATCTCCCTTCGTGACAAGCATCCGCCCCCGAACCTTGAGCGAGGCGGGATACGAGGCGTCTGCGGCATCGATGTCGTATGAGCAGTTGGTCAAGATCGGCGTCCCTCCCGGAATGCCACCACTCGAGGCCGCCAGGATGCTGAACCTCGATCTCGAGCTCATGGTGTTCCGGCAGCGGCGTGAGCCAGGCGGAAGTATCTTGAGGCTACCGAGGGGATGGTGGAAGACAGATGACGCTGGCTCCGACACGCCACCTGGGGAGATACCCATGGGCGCACGGCGACGGCGCCGGTCTTTGACGGCGGTGGCTGCCGATGACTGACAGGGCGCGCGCCCTGATCTGCGGCGAAGCGCTGATCGACCTCGTCCCTGACTCGGATGGGCGGCTGCAGCCTCATCCCGGGGGCGGACCGTTCAACACCGCTCGCGCGCTGGCCCGCCTCGGGGTTCCCACCGCCTTTCTGGGGCGTCTCTCGTCCGACCCATTCGGAAAGCTGCTGTCCGGTCAGCTCGCGGCGGACGGTGTCGACCTCTCGACGACCAGCTGGGGCGATGAGCCCACCACCCTCGCGATCGCCCCCCTCGACAGGGGCGGCGCTGCGACGTACAGCTTCTATGTGGACGGGACGTCGGCGCCGTACCTGACCGCCGAAATGGTCCCGGCCGAGCTGGGCGCCGAGGTCGCTGTGCTTCACATGGGGACGCTCGGCCTGCTTCTCGAACCGATCGCACGCACCCTGGAATCATTGGCGGAGAGAGAGCGCGGACGACATCTCCTGATGCTCGATCTGAACATTCGGACTGTTCGAGGGGCGGATCAGGACACGTACCGTGCCCGGCTGCTGCGGCTGATTTCCATGGATGCTCTGGTCAAGGCGAGCGATGACGACGTCGCCTGGCTGTACCCGGAGCTGACCGCCGAAGCCGCTGTCGACCGGATCCTCGATGCCGGTGCGCGAGCTGCGCTGGTCACCCTCGGAGCTGAAGGTGCCATCGGTGCAACCCGGCGCTGCCGGGCTCGGGCCCATCCGTCGGAAGTGGCCGTGGTCGATACTATCGGGGCGGGTGACGCCTTTGGGGCGGCCGTTGTCGCGTGGCTTCTGGAGCATGGGTCAGCGGGCGTGGCTGCCGTCCCCAGCTCTGACGCTGAGCTCGAGGCGATGCTCCGGTTCGCCTGTCAGGTCGGAGCCCTCACCTGCACCAGGCCGGGAGCCGATCCTCCGTGGCGTGAGGAGCTGACGGGTGGCCCCTGACGGGCAGCCCCAGCGGCGGGCGAGGTGGTCCGGCGCCCGCGTTCTGCCTGGTCAAATCTGACCTCGATTTCGATCAGGAATTTGCTTGACTTGACCACTCCAGATGTTTATGCTCTCTAAAAATTCGGTTCATGAGAGGCGATCATGAGCATCCAACTGTTCAATGTGGTCTACGGACGTGACCTCGTGTCGAAGCTCCGGGAGTCGCTCAGCGAGCCCTACTTGGTCGTCAGCATGGCCGACCTCTGGCCCCGTTTCGAGCGGGCGTTTACCCACAGTCGGCACCACGTGCACTTGGTCGACTCCCTCGAGGTGCGGGACCTAGAAGCCCTGGTCCGCGACCTCCCCTCCGTCGAGGTGGTGGTCGGCCTCGGTGGCGGCATGGCCATCGACGTTGCTAAGTATATCGCTTGGCGGCGACGGCTACCCCTCTTCCAGGTGCCGACCTCGATGAGCGTCAACGCCCCCTTCGCCCAGCGCGCGGCTGTCCGCGACGAGGGTGTTCTCAAGTACGTGGGGTGGGCGGTTCCCGAGACGGTGTACGTCGACTACGACGTGATCCGGACCGCACCGCTTGCCATCAACCGTTCCAGCGTTGGCGACATCGCCTGCTACTACACAGCCCATTGGGACTGGGCGATGGCTCAGCGCGAGGGCAAGTGCGAGCCCCAGTGGCCGTATGACGAATACTGGGTCGGCCAGTCGCGGGCCATTCTTGACGGTGTGCTGGATGCCGCGGATGCGGTCCACGACGTCTCCGACGAGGGCATCCGGGCGCTCATGAATGCCCTGCGCTGGGGTGGCGCATCATTCAACAACACCGGCTGGAACCCTCGTCCCATCGAGGGCAGCGAGCACACCTTCTTCTACTCGCTCGAGTACCTGACCCATCGCCCGTTCTCCCACGGTCAGATCGTGAGCCTCGGGGTGCTGCTGATGAGCTTCCTGCAGGGCAACGACCCCGAGTTCATCAAGTCCAGATTCGACCGCATCGGCGTTGCTTACCAGCCGGAGGCGATGGGCATCACCTGGGACGACGTTCGGGCGGGGCTCAGGTTCATGCCGGAGTACTGGCACAAAGCGGGCAACCTCTGGTACACGGCCGCGGTCCACCTTCCCATCACCGACTCCTACCTGGACAAGGTGCAGGCGTGGCTGGCCGGCTAGCGTGTCGGCGGCGCGAGTGGGGGCGGACGGTGGACGTCGTGCTCGAAAGAGGTTCCCCTGGTGGGTGGGGATAGCCACGAGATGAAACCGACCCAGGAGCGTCGGCAGGCGATCATCGAGTTCGTCACCGAGAGGGGTCGCCTGAGCATTGCCGATCTCACCCACCACCTCGGCGTCTCGGAGATGACGATCCGGCGGGATCTGGCGGCACTCGACAGCGAGGGCACCATCCGCCGGATCCACGGTGGTGCTCTGCCGGTGGTGAGTGGGAGCTATGAGCCTCCGTTTAGCGTTCGCACCAGTCTCAGGGCGGCGGCGAAGCAAGAGATCGCCACTCTGGTGGGGAGCAGGATCGGCGACGGAGAGACCGTCATCCTCGATGGGGGAACGACCGCAGCGGCCATCGCCGAGGTGCTTCTGCACCGAAACATCTCCATCTGCACACTCTCGCTGCGAGTTGCCGACGTTCTGACGGCGTCGACCGCGGTCCGGCTGATGATCGCCGGAGGCATCGTTCGACCTGACGAGCGCAGCCTGATCGGACCGGCTGCGCTCCGGATATTCGAAGACCACCGTTTCGACGTTTACATCATGACTGCCAGCGGGATCCACATCAGCGCCGGAATCACCGAGTGGAACCTCGATGACACAGCGGTGAAGCGGGCCGCGCTGAGAGCTGCCAACCGCTGCATCGTGGCCTGTGACGCGAGCAAGTTCGGGAAGACCGCGTTCGGGCGCATCTGCGCTGTGGAGGAGGTCGACACGATCGTCACCGACTCGGCCATCGACCCTCGGCAGCAGTCGGCCTTCGGTGCGGTCGACGTCAACTTCTGCGTGGCGTGAGCGGGTTGCTGGGAGGAGAAGAGTTGGCCTGGGAGACCACGTATCGACAGCCAGCGGTCGTGAGCGCCTTCGATAGCGACATCGCTGAGCAGTCGGCCGCTCTTCGGAACCTGGTCGAAGCGGTGATCGCCCACCCACTGCGGCTGCCCGACGTCAGGGGTTTCGATCGTGTCGTGCTCACCGGCATGGGGACCTCGCACCACAGTGCGCTGCCCAGCTGGCGGCATCTCGTCGCTGCCCGGCTGCCAGCCTGGTGGCTCAGCACTGCGGCGCTGCTCGATTCACCTCAGCTGATCACCGACCGCACCCTGCTGGTGATCACCTCCCAGTCCGGACGGAGCGGCGAGCTCATCGCCCTGCTCCAGCGCTTGGAGACGGACATCCGCAGACCGAGGCTGCTGATCGGGATCACCAACGACGCGACCAGTCCGCTGGCATCGGCTGGCGACTTGGTCCTTGAGCTGATGGCGGGAGTCGAGAGCGCCGTCAGCACCAAGAGCTACCTCAACTCGCTGGCCGCCCATCACCTCCTCTTCGCGGGCGTGGACGGTGGCAGCACCGAGTCTACTTACGCGGCCGTTCGGGTGGCGGCGAGAGAACTCGAGCCATGGTCGCCCAGCGGTGAGCGGCTCAACTCGGTGGCCGCGCGGATCGTGCAGGCCGCCACTCCCCGGGTCGTGCTCATCGGCTCGGAGAACCAGGTGGCGAGCGTCTCCATGGGAGCGCTGCTCCTCAAGGAGGTTACCAAGCTCCCCGCGGAGAGCTTCATCGGCGGCGAGTTCCGCCACGGCCCGCTGGAGCTCGCTGGCCCTGGCCTCGTGGCGGTCGTCTTCACCGGCTCCGGAGGGCGGACCAGCCTGAGCCGGCTGGCCGACGATGTGGGAGCGACGGGCTCACTCGCTGTCGAGGTCGGCGCAGCCCCGTCGAGCACCGCGGAGCCGGTGGTCACGCCGGCCACTCACGAGCTGAGTCAGCTGGCTATGGACGCAAAGTTCATTCAGCTGCTCTGCGCCGCCACGGCGCGGGCTGCCGGGGTGACGCCGGGCGAGTTCCGCTTCGGTCAGAAGGTGACCTCGCAGCTGTGACCTCCCCAGATCGGCCCGTAGTGGCAGGTGTCGACATCGGGGGGACGGCCACCCGGGTGGTCGGCTGGAGTGCCGGTCGAACCGTGGGCGACGCGGTTGTCTCCACCTCGAGCCTTGGCCAGGGCGAGCCGGCGCGACGGGTGCGTGAACTCTGGCATCTGGTTCGGAGCGTTGTACCGGCCGGCAGCGCCGTCGAGGCTATCGGCATCGGTGCCAGCGGTCCCATCGATCCTGCCACCGGCGTGATCTTGAACTGGAACACGCTCCCATGGTTCTCGGGATTCGACGTGCCGTCCCTGCTCCGATCGGTGAGCGGCGTGCCCGTCGTCATCGAGAACGACGCTGTGGCCGCGGCCGTGGGCGAGCACCGGGTCGGAGCCGGGAAGGGAGCCCGGCGGATGCTGCTGGTGACCATCGGGACCGGGGTCGGCGTTGCCTTCATCGACGGCGGCTACCCCTATCGAGGTGCCGATGGGGGGCACCCCGAAGCCGGCCACATCGGGGTGACCGCCGAGACCAGCAGTTGCTACTGCGGTACCGTCGGCTGCTGGGAGCAGAGCGCATCGCGCACCCGACTCGAGGCGGAGATTCATTCGGCGGGCCTCTCCCTCTCCGGGACGAGCGTGGTGAGCGCGGCGGCGGCGGCGAGAGTCGGGGACGCGGCTGCCGCTGCCGCCTTCGCCGCCCATGGCGGTCGGGTGGGCCGCGGACTGGCGGTCCTAGAGAGCGTTTATGGCCCGACCCTGACAGTCATCGGTGGCAGCGTTTCCGAGTACCTCGACCTGCTGCTCCCCGGTGTCGAGGAGAGCCGTGCACGAGCCCCCCATTTCGTTACCGGCGAGCCGATTGTCGCGGTCCGGCTGGGCCCGCTCGCCGGCGCCATCGGCGCCGCCGTCCTGGCCGAGGAGGGTTCAGCATCACCGCACAACTGATGTTGCCCGGGTCTGTTGTGGCCGCGGAGGGATCGTGGGAGGGAGGTGGAACAGCGGGGAGGGTGGCGCGAGCCCGCCGCAGCGCAGTTGGAGTATTTGCATGCATTGCGTCATAGGCACTAGCTAGGAGTGGGTCCCATGGTAACGCACGCTGACGAAGGTCAAAGTCTGCTGGGAGGCATCTCCTCGCAGTTCCGTATCAACCCGTACACCGGCCAGCACCTGGAGGTCCGCCGAGCGAGCGGCGCAACCATCGAGACAACGGACGGACGCCGTTATCTCGACATGTTCATGGCCCACGGGAGCACGGTTCTGGGCCACGCTCACCCGGACGTGGTCCGCGCCATCCGGGAGATCCTGGAATTCGGCGTCGTCATCGGTTACGAGACGGGGCTGGGCGAGGAGGTCGCACACCGACTCACCGAGATCGTGCCCTCCGCCGAGCGGGTGCGCTTCGTCGCCTCCGGGAGCGAGGCGGTCTCCACCGCCATCCGGCTCTGTCGTGCCCATACCGGCCGCGAAATCGTCCTGAAGGTCGACGGTCACTTCAACGGTGGCAGTGACTACGCGATGCTCAACTCGATGTGGTCGAACACCGACGCGGACAACCCCGGCGGGCGGCCGTCGAAGGTGATCTTCTGTTCGAGCGGGATTCCCCAGGCGGTGGCGGACACCATCGTGCCCGTTCCCTGGAATGACTTCCCAGCGCTTGAGGCGGCGTTCAGCCAATATCGCGACCGCGTCGCCGCCGTGATCATGGTCCCGATCGACTACAACAACGGCTGCATAACGCCGTTCGACGGCTACCTTGCCGCCACCCAGGAACTGGTCAAGGAGGCCGGGGCGGTGCTCATCTTCGACGAGGTCCTGTCGGGCTTCAAGACCGGGCTCGGCGGGGCTCAGGTCCTCTACGGCATCACCCCGGACATCACGCTGCTGTCCAAGGCCTTCAGCAGCGGTGTCCCGCTCTCGGCCATCGTCGGCCGGCGGGACGTCATGTCCACCCTGATGAAGCCGCTTCCGAGAGGCGCGCTTCAGGGCGGAACGTTTGCCGGCAACCTGATCGGCCTCGCCGCCGCCCGGGCCACCCTGACGATCCTCTCCGAGCCCCAGTTCTACCCGACGCTCGCCAAATGCACGGACGACTTCCTGACCGAGCTCCAGGCGATCTTCGATCGCTCGCCGCTGCCCGCCCGTGTGCAGTGGCTCGGATGCATGTTCGGGATCTACGTCGGCACCCGCGAGCCGGTGCGGACGTATGCGGACATCCGGGCCCTGGACGCCGATCTGAGCCGGCGCTTCTTCACTTCCTGTATCGACAAGGGCGTGTACTTCCACACCGACTTCTCGGTGTCGGCAGCGCACTCGCCAGCCCTCCTGGCCGAGGTCTTGGAGCGGATGGAGAAAGCCGCGGCCACGGCCGGCTGAAGGGGGCACCTTCGGGCACCAGGCATCCGCCGTATGGAGTCGGTACCACGTTAATTCATCAGGAGGGCACCATGGATAGAGTTCACCCGGCCAGAGCGCCCAGCTTGGAGGAGCACGACGCAGACGCTGGCACCGTCACCGACTTCGGCTACAAGCCGGTGCTGCGGAGGTCGATGGGGCGGTTCACCACCTTCGCGATCTCTTTCTCGCTGATCTCGATCTCGACAGGAATCTTCGCAAACTACAGCTTCGGTCTCGACAACGCGGGCCCTCGGCTTCTGTGGAGCTGGGTGATCGTCGGCGTCGGACAGATGGTGATCGCGCTGAATCTCGCCCACATGGCACCACGCATCCCACTGGCGGGATACGCATACCAATGGGCGTCGCGGATGCGCAGCGCCGCGTTCGGTTGGTTCCCAGGATGGTTCGCGCTCGCCGGGTGGCTGACCGGGACCGCGGGTGTCGCCTACGCCTTCGCAGCGTACTTCGCCCCCTATGCCGGCTTGGGAAGCGGCCAGGGCATCATCATATTGGTGACGGCGATCGTCATCCTGGCCTACCTCGGCATTCACCTGGTCGGTATTCGGGCTACCGCCTACGTCAACAACTTCTCGGTGGTCACCGAGCTGATCGGTATCACCGCTGTGGGCATCGGCCTGCTGATCTATTCGCTGGTTCGCGGCCTTCCCAATGCCAACGCCAGCTTCATCTTCTCGCATGGGAGTACCGCCGGTTCGGCTGGGCTCGGAGCCTTCGCGGTCTCGGCGCTGTTGGGCGCGTACACCCTGACCGGGTACGAGGGGGCGGCTGACCTCGCGGAAGAGTCGAAGGATCCGCGGCACAGCATACCCCGCGCGATCATCATGGCTGAGGCCATCTCGGCGAGCGTGGGCTTCCTCGTCTTGCTCGGCTTCACCATGGCGATCCCCAACCTCGCGGCCGCCCAGGCGAGCAGCACGCCGCTCCTCTACATCATGCAGCAGCGGCTTCCCAGCATCCTGGTCGAGCTGTCCATGACAATGGTGTTCATCGCCATCTTCGCGTGTGGGCTGATGAACCTGGCAGCGGTGAGCCGGCTCGGATTCTCGATGGCCCGCGACAACATGCTGCCCTTCTCGGAGCATCTCACACGGGTCAGCCGCCGTTTTCGGAGCCCATACGTGGTTCTCATCGTGTGCGCAGTCATCTCGGTGCTGTTCACCGTCGTTGCCAAGGTCGAGTCGGTGATCACGAGCGTCTCATCGGTGGGCATCTTCGCCGCCTACTTCCTGGTCATCCTCGCCGGCGTTTTGGATAAGAATCACCCGGCGATCCCGGGCACCTTCAGTCTGGGTCGCGCTCACAAGCCGCTCGCCTACATCGGCATGCTCTGGTGCGTGTTGATCTGCTGTGCCATGACGATTCCCTCGGTCGGAAATGTCGCCGGCGAGGGCAGCCTGGTGATGATCGCGCTGGGCGTGATCTGGTACTTCTACCGGGCCCGACACATTACCGTGGACACCACAGCGCAGGCGACCGGGGTGCTGGGGGGACCCGGCGCCGGAGTGGCTCCTGAGGCCGTCTCCAAGTAGTCGGGACGCAATGAATTGTCTGAGTGATTCGCTGAGGGTGGGCCCGGCGCGGCCGGGCCCACCCTCCAAGGGAGATTCCATGAGCCGGGGCTGCGTGGTTGGCATCGATATCGGCACCACGGGAACCAAGGGAGTGGCCATCGATCCCACCACGGGATCGGTGGCCACCACTGCGCAGGCTGAGTACCCGGTGCGCTCCCCGCATCCGGGGTGGATGGAACAGGACCCCGACGACTGGGTGGCCGCCGCTCAGACGGTACTGCACCGTATTCGGAGCGAGGGCGTCGAGATCCTGGGGCTCGGTCTGTCCGGGCAGATGCACGGTCTCGTCTGCCTCGACGCGGCGGATCGGGTCATCCGCCCCGCCATCCTCTGGAACGACGGTCGCTCGGCTCGCGAATGTTCCGCGATCGAGGCGAAGCTCGGTCGTGAACGGCTGGTACAGCTCTCCGGAAACCGCGCTCTGCCCGGTTTCACCGCTCCCAAGCTGCTCTGGATGCGCCACCACGAGCCGGCGCTCTATGCGCGGATCCGGCGGGTGGCTCTGCCCAAGGACTATGTCCGCGACGCCCTCGTCGGTGGCCACGTCTCCGATGTCGCGGAGGCATCGGGGACGCTGCTCCTCGACGTCGCCACCCGGCGGTGGAGCGCCGAGCTGCTGGATGAGTTCGAGATTCCCCGAAGCTGGCTGCCGGACCTTGCCGAGGGCACAGACCGGGTCGGCTCCCTGGACGGCGTGCCGGTCGCCGCCGGGGGCGGTGACCAGGCGGCGGCCGCGGTCGGCGCCGGCATTCTCGGGTCCGGTCCGCTCTCCATCGCCCTCGGCACATCGGGGGTGGTGCTCGCCGCCCTCGATCGCTTCGTGGCCGAGGAGCAGGGCCGGGTGCACGCCTTCTGCCACGCCGTCCCGGAGCGCTGGGTCGTCATGGGGGTGATGCTCGCGGCCGCGGGAGCACTCGCCTGGTACCACGACACCCTGCTGCCGGATTCGGGCTACGACCAGATGGTTGAGGAGGCCCGCAGCTGTCCACCTGGCTGCGAGGGCCTTGTCTTCCTGCCCTATCTCTCCGGTGAGCGGACGCCACACGCCGACCCGGACGCGCGAGGAGCCTTTGTCGGGCTCTCCCTCGAGCATGGACGCGGGTCGCTGACCCGGGCGGTACTGGAGGGTGTCGCCTTCGGCTTGGCGGACTGCCTCGACTCGGTTCGGGGCGTCGGTGTGGAGGCAGGACGGGCGCGCGCCTCGGGCGGTGGCGCTCGCAGTCGTCTCTGGTTGCAGATCATCGCCAGCGTGCTCGAGCTACCCGTCGAGGTGATGGGAAGCGAGCAGGGCTCGGCGTTCGGCGCGGCGCTGCTCGGCGGGGTCGCCGCGGGCGTCTACGCGAACATCGTCGAGGCGGTCACCGCCTGCGTCCACGTGGCCGACGTCATCGACCCGGTCGCCGACTGGATCGGCCCCTATCGAGAGGTGCGTCGCCGCTTCCGCTCGCTGTACCCGGCGCTGGGCTCGATCACCGAGCCGAGCTGACACTTCGCATGGCAAATGACGTACTCGCTTGGAGGTGAACATCATGGCTACGGAAACGGTTGTCACATCGCTGGGGGTCGACGATCCCTGGCTCAATGCGCAGCGGCAGTTCGACGCCGCAGCCCAGATCCTCAACCTGGACCACGGCGTACGGGAGATTCTCCGCGAGCCCCAGCGCCAGCTGATCGTCAACTTCCCGGTCAAGATGGACGATGGGTCGGTCCGGGTGTTCGAGGGCTACCGGGTCCAACACAACCTGGTTCGGGGCCCGGCCAAAGGCGGCATTCGCTACCACTCCCAGGTCACCTTGAGCGAGGTGAAGGCCCTGGCGATGTGGATGACCTGGAAGTGCGCCGCCGCCGGGATCCCCTTCGGCGGCGCCAAGGGCGGGGTGATCGTCGACCCCAAGCGGCTCAGCCGCAGCGAATTGGAGAGGCTAACCCGCCGCTACGCCAGCGAGATCTCGGTGCTGATCGGCCCGGAGCGGGACATCCCCGCCCCCGACGTCAACACCACCCCCCAGGTGATGGCCTGGATCATGGATACCGTGTCGATGGCGGCCGGCTACTCGGTCCCGGCCGTCGTCACGGGCAAGCCGCTCTCGGTGGGGGGCAGCCAGGGGCGTAACGCGGCCACCGGCCGCGGGGTGGCGATCGTTGCCCTCCAGGCTTGCCGCCGGCTGGACAGGGAACCCAAGGCTTTGACGGTCGCGGTGCAGGGCTTCGGCAACGCCGGGAGCATCGCTGCCGGACTGATGGCGGACGACGGCTTCAGCATCCGGGCCGTCTCGGACAGCGCCGGTGGCATCTACAGCGAGCAGGGGCTGGACATCAAGGCGGTCATCGAGCACAAGCAGCGCACCGGGTCGGTCGTCGGCTTCCCCGGCACCCGGCCGATCAGCAACGCCGAGCTGCTCGAGGCGCCGGTCGACGTGCTCGTTCCGGCCGCCCTGGAGAACCAGATCACGGCGAGCAACGCGGGGCGGGTCAAGGCCTCGCTGATCCTCGAGGCGGCCAACGGGCCGACCACCCCCGACGCCGACGACATCCTGGTCCGGCGCGGGGTGACCGTCGTCCCCGATATCGTCGCCAACGCCGGGGGGGTCATCGTCTCCTATTTCGAGTGGGTGCAGGATCTGCAGTCCTTCTTCTGGGAGGAGAACGAGATCAACAACCGCCTCGAGCACATCATCACCGGTGCTTTCAACTCGTCCTGGGAGGCATCCAAGCGCCTCGGGGTACCGCTTCGCCTGGGCGCCTACGCGGTGGCGGTCGAGCGGGTCGCCGAAGCCACCACGGTCCGAGGTATCTACCCGTGAGGTCTCACTGCTGGCGATGACTCCGGGTCGAGATCGGCGAGGGGGTATAGGGGGTCGTGAAGGCCGCGGGTGTTGGTTAGTACGAGTCGGAGGTCCCGGTTGTCGAGGACACCCATGACTTAAGAATCCGGATTACGACGTCGTCTATGATCTCGCGCGTGAGAACCTTCCCAGCCAACTCGACGCTGCCGACGCGATAGACGCCAACATCAGGGAGCGACTAGCGTCCGCTGCTCGCTCCCCGGTGCTCGGAAGAAACTCGCAACGACGGTGGCCAAACTCGCGAAAGCCTCCGGTCAGCTGTGAAGGGGCGTAACCGGGATCCCTCATAGGCGTTTACCAGCATAGGGGACCGGTCAGTACCCTAGCCCGGCTCAAGGCCAAACTCGGCGTACTGCACCCTGCGGGTGGCTCGCCGCTCGGCCGTCCACAGCACGATGCAGATCGTCAACCAGATCCACTCCCTGCTGGTCACGGCTCCGGCTGATCTCCGCGAGCAGTTGCGGTCGCTCACCGGCAGGAGTCTCATCGAGACCCTGGCGGCCTTCCGGCCCAGACCGATCACCACGCCGATGGCGGCGGCCAAGATGACCCTGCGGGTTCTGGCGCGACGCCATCAGCACCTCGGCAACGAGATTGCCACGCTGAACGTCGAGCTCGAGCGTCTCACCCAGGAGGTCGCGCCCGAGCTGTGCGCCCTCAAGGGCGTCGGCGCAGATGTGGCGGGAGCACTCCTGGTGGCCGCTGGCGACAACCCCGAGAGGCTGCGCTCCGAGGCCAGCTTCGCGCAGCTCTGCGGCGTGGCGCCGCTGCCAGCCTCATCCGGCAAGACGACCGGCCGGCAGGCCAACAACGCCCTCTGGCGCATCGTCATCGGTCGCCTCCGGTGGCATCACCCAACCAGGGACTACGTGGCCTGCAGAACCGCCGAGGGCCTCTCCAAGAAGGAGATCATCCGCTGCCTCAAGCGCTACGTCGCACGTGAGGTCTTCCGAGTCATCGTCGCCGAGCGCGAACTTGCCCATGCTGCTTGACAAACCATAGAAGCATCAGTTTGATGACGGGGCGGGTGACAGTTTGGTGTCTCTTCACAACTTCAGCACCGAGTCCTCGCCGAGTTCGTGAAGCTCCTTACCGTCCGCCGGCCGGGCGCCGACCTGGCCACCGAGAAGTCGGACGACAGCGCCGCGGTTGCGCTGCCCCAGGCGAGCTGAGGGCGGGTGCCGCGCCGGTCTCGGGCGGACGCTGCGCGGCCCCACGGCCGGCGTCGGTGATGGATCGGCGCTGGCCGCAGCCACGCGGACCCGCAGCCGGGCGGGCGGTCAGGGCCTCGCGCCCGCGGGGAGCCAGCCGAGCGACCGCAGGATCGGTTCGCTGAGCTCGCTGAGAGAGGTGAGGACGAGATCGGCCTTCCGGTAGACGGGGTCCGCAGCCAGCAGGGGGTCGGGAACGGCAAGGCACCGCATCCCCGCGGCCTTCGCCGCCGCCACACCACTTGGTGAGTCCTCGATGCCCAGGCAGCTGGAGGGACTGAGCCGCAGCCGCCGAGCGGCGGTGAGGTAGACGTCGGGAGCTGGCTTGCCCCTGGCTTCGTCCGACGTCGAACACCGCACCTGGACAGTGTCGAGATCGAGGCGGTCGCAGACGGCATCGATCACGGCGGATGGGGACGAGGAGGCGATGGCAGCGCGGAGCCCCAGGCTGCTCAGGAGAGCGATCGCCCACCTCACCCCGGGCATGGGCTCCCCGTGAAGGCGGACATGGGCCAAGACCCGATCCGCGATACGCCTGGTGATCTCCGCATCGCCCGGCCGCCCGGCACCCCGGACAGCCGGGGGACGGCTGCGCCAGATGAGGGCAATGGTCTTGTCGATCGGTAGACCGATGGTGGCGAGCAACTCGTCCTCGGTCAGGTCTATTCCGAATTCGGCGAACACCTCGACCTCGGCGACCCGCCACACCGGCTCGCTGTCGATGAGAACGCCGTCCATGTCGAAGACGACCGCCTCGATGGGCAGGTCGGTCACCGCTCCGGCGTCACCATCACAACCTTAGCCCCAGCGTGCTCGATGCGCTCGACCTCGGCCGGCTTCGGAGGTCGGTCCGCATCCAGCGGACGAACGCTTCGAAGGAAATAACACGGTCGCGTAGCCGCGCGTTCGGATGCTAGAGGCGACGAAGTCTGAGCACCCCAGCGTAGAGGGCGAGCATCCGGGCGTCTGAGGCGGTCCCAGTAAAGTCCTCCAGGAAGCCTGGTCGGAAGCTCTGGCAGGGGGGTCGTGGGTGGAGATGCGAGCACGGTCCCAATCTATCACCTCGTGGACGGCCTTGGCCGCGCACGTGGCAGTGTCGACATTGGTGGATCTGCGCCCCGGCTGGTGCACCTGTGCGAGGGCGAGACCCGGGAGAAGGTCGCGATAGGCAATGTTGAGTAGTAGCAGGTGGCGAATCCGCTCGACCCGATCTCCCTCGCAACTTGGGGTGACGCAGAAACGCTCGATCTCGATCAGGACGTCGGAGTCGATCACAAAGCTGCTCGGTGCCCGAGGGTCGTACGCATCCGTCGTGAGGGGGAGAACATGCAGACCTGGGATGCCGTCCAAGCTCGGAGCGGGAAACGAACCGCCATAGGTTGCGACGAAGATCGCAGCACCCTCGGGCACCACGATGAAGGAGTCGTCGGTGACGCCAAGGCCGCAACCAAGCGCGACCAGACACGAGCCCGCCCGCTGCACGGAGGCCTCCCAGGCGGGCTCCGGTGTCGGTAGGAGCAGGCCCAATGCCTTGGGACCACGAACGATCGTGAAAGGGCCGAACTCGATTCTGTGCCCACCCCGAAAAGGGGTGAGCCGGATCCTGGTTCTCGATCGGAGGGAGTTCGAATTGCCTCCGAATCGCATCCCAAGGTTCGGGGGAGAGCGGCTCCGGGAAGTTACCGTCTGGCTTGAAGCCCAACTCGATGAAGGCGGCAGGACGGCCAGTCAGATGGTCGTAGATCACGGTTATCGGCAGAGCGACGCCTTGTCGGGGCTGGCCTGGGCCAGGAGGCAGCGTGCGGTGGGAGGCCAGGCGCGAAATCTCCTGCACGGGAAACAGCGGTTGAATGCGGAGAGTCACCTTGTCGGCCATGGGTCGATTTTACGGTGGACGATCAGATGTTCAAGGAGGCGCCACGTGGGTTGCCTGACACCCGGCAGCACGGGGGTTAGCTTCCGATCCGACTACGTAGGAGTGACGCCGGCGACCTTGCCGCGGATGCGGTATACGTGCTCAGCGAGGGCCCACGCGGTTTCCAGCCAGCCCTGGAGCTCGGTGGCGATGAGGGCGAGCTCGTAGGTCTGGATGCGGCAGGAGCGGGAGAGGCCGTGTCAGGCTGCGTGGATGCGGCCGGCGAGGTCGGGATCGCCGAGGAACTGGGAGAGGCAGAGGAGCTGGCACCTGGCGCTGGTGTCCTCCAGGCCGGGGGCACTGAGATGCCAGAGGTCCTCCATGGCGGCCTCGATGGCCTGACGCCCAAGCAGAGCTGCAGCTCGCGGCCAGAGGCCGGCCGTCTGCGGGTCGTCGAAGTGGATCAGGTCGCGTGCCGTCGACACCAGGGAGTGGGCGTCGGGGGCTTCAGCGGTCGCCACCGGTGCCCTCCCGCATCCTGCCGGTGAGCTCCTCGACGGCGCGAATGGTCGTCATCTGCTGCTCGCGGGTGACAGCCTTGTGGGCCCCCCGGTTGCAGATGGCGACGGCGTCGGCGCCCGCCGGCGACTGGCGGTTGAGGTAGGCCATCACATCCCCGGCCCGGCCCTCGTCCTCGAAGAAGGCCAGGGCCAGCCACATCAGAAGGGTGGTCGGACGCTCCAGCGCTGCCTCGATCTCCTCGTACGGCTTGCCCTCGTGGGCGAGGCGGCGGGTGAGGCCTCCCGGGCGGCGGCTTCCAGTGCAAGGCGACAGAATCCAGGGACGACACGGTGGGTCTCCGGGGGAGATTCTTGCTCTGCGCGACCGCGAGGGCGTCCTCGATGTGCCGGCGGACCGGGTCGAACGCGGCGCGGAGCTCCACCACCGACTGCTCACGCCGGACCAGTTCGATGATGGTCGCCTCCATGTCGAGACGTCGGACCGCCTGGGGCAGCCGGTCGTCGTAGGTGAGGACGACCACCTGACGGTCCTTGGCCACGTTCCCCAGAACCCGGGCCAGGCCCTCCACCTTGACGGGATCCATGGCCTGGACGGGGTCGTCGATGACGATGAACCGGAAGGGCGACTCCGCCATGCGGGCACGTGGGAGGAAGAGGCTGAGCGCAAGGCAGTTGAGCTCCCCCTGGCTCATGACCCCCAGGGCGCTGCCCGGCTACCTCGGTGAAAGATCGAGGCTAGACCCGCCACCTGATGGGCAAATGGGCGATGGTCGTCTTCGCGCTCACGCACCTCGTACGACCACGAGGCCGCGCGCTCCGATTATCCACCCGCACGGGACCATGACCAGTTCCACACGCCTTACGAGGGTGCCTGGCATCCGAATGGCCGTCGGTCCGTATCGGAACACGTGCTGGACGGGCCAGACCGAATTCAAAGATGCCAGGGCGAGCGACAGGCGCCCGAGCGCGCGGAGGGCCGACCGCTTGTGCCACTCTACGGCTCGTCGGTGCACGTCAACTGGGAGGCAAGGAAGATGGAGGTATACCCGCGGTTTGACTTGGAGGGCCAGGTTGCAATCGTGACGGGCGCGGCGCGCGGCTTGGGCCGTGCGATCTCCCTCGCGCTCGCGAACGCCGGCGCGGATGTGGCGCTCGGCCTGCGCGACGCCAGCGCCGGGCCGGGGCCGACCGCGGAGATCGAGGCGATGGGTCGCCATGGGTTGCCCCTGCAGATGGACGTGACCGAGCTCGGTCAGGTGCGCCAAGCGGTGGCGGATGCCGTTGCCCACTTCGGTCACGTGGACATCCTCGTCAACAATGCCGGCGTCGGTCCGGCAAATCCCGCTGAAGACGCCACCGAGCCGGACTTCGATCTGACGCTCGCGGTCAACCTGAAGGGGACCTTCTTCGTCAGCCAGGCGGTTGGCAGGGTCATGATCGCCCAGGGGCACGGCCGGATCGTCAACCTTGGTTCTCAGGCGGGCTTCGTGGCGCTTCCCGGCGAATCCGTGTACTGCATGTCCAAGGCCGCGATCTCGCACCTGACCAAGTGCCTCGCCGTCGAATGGGGGCGCCATGGAGTCACCGTGAACGCCGTCGCGCCGACTTTCATCAACACTCCGGGCACCGAATCAGACCTGCGCGATCCGCTCGTCCGGGCCGACGTGATCGAGCGGATCGCCGGTCTCCATCGCATCGGCGAGCCGGCCGACGTCACTGGGGCCGTCGTGTTCCTCGCGTCCCCGGCGGCGGCGCTGATCACGGGAGAGACGATCCTGATCGATGGCGGCTGGACGGCTCGGTAGCTCTGGGAGTCTGTGTGGAAAACAGTTGTTTGGCTTGAGATAATGGCGAACGCCTGAGATCCGGCCGGTGGTCGTCGAGGTATTCGCCCATGCCCCCTGCCCAGAAGACCTTCCGCCCATACGAGCCCGACCAGTTGCTGCTTCTGGCGCCGGATCTGGGCCTGACCCGCTTTGACGGACACGTTTGCTAAGAACCTCTGGCGTCTCCCCCCAACTACTACGACTGCTTGTCCACACCTCCCGATTCTTTGAGTCACTGGAACGCTCACGAGGGTGGCACTGGCGCTCACGAGTGACATGTGAGCCGATCGCGGCGAACGCCCCATGACGCTGGGGGTCGAAGGCGAGCCCGGTACCGTGGTGCGGGAAGGTGCCAGCGAACGGGATAGCCGTCCAGGACCCGCAGCTGGGCCCGGCTACAACTAGAACCACTCTGCTCGGCCGATCCCTTGACAGCTGACGATCAGCCTGGCAAGGGTCAGTCGGATGTGGGCACCTTGGGAGGTATCCCTCGGCGAATGCCCGCCTCTGCGGCTCGGGCTATGCGGTGAGGGTGATCTTGGTGAGGGTCGCCGGGGTGTCCGGATCGACACGGCGCACCAATGCCAGCGCACGGGCCAGTTGCTGACCGCGCACCACGGCCATGAGGACCTGCAGGAGTTCAGGGAGGGGTGATCCCAGTGGCAGGGTGCTCATCTCCGCATGCCGATCGGTGAGCAGGCGGCGCAGGTCGGCGAGGTCTCGCAAGACGGGGCCGCCCGCATCGACGAGCAGGACCGGAGCCCCGGCGTTGACGGCGGCGATGGGCCCGTGTCGCAGGTCGGCGGTGGAGATGCCCTCGGCCAGGATCCCGGTTGTCTCCTTCACCTTGAGCGCGCATTCGAGGGCAGCCGCGTATCCGAGCCCCCGCCCGGCAACCACGAGACGATCCACCTGAGCCCAGCGGTCAGCCAGCAGATCGATCGGACGGCTGTCGTCCAGGATCCCCTTCACCGCTGCGGGCAGCTCGAGCAGCTGCTCCGCGGTTGCGTCGACCGGGCCGAGTGCCTGAGCAACCGTGATCAGCAGCAGCATCTGGGCGGTGACCGTCTTGGTGGCCGGGATCGCATGCTCCAGCCCGGCATCGGCGGCCAACACCACATCGCTCGCGGAGGCCAGCTCACTGTCTGCCACGTTGGTGATACCAACGACAGCGGCTCCGGCGGTACGCACCGTCCGGCATGTCGTCACGATCTCCGGGGTGGCCCCCGACTGACTGAGTGCGACTACCAGGTAGCCGCGCCAGTCGACCTGCGCACGATAGCGCGTGTACAGGCTGGGCGCCGCGAGTCCGGCTGGTCGTCCGGCGGCCAGCTCGGTGAGGTACCGTCCCAACACTGCCGCGTTGTCCGATGATCCACGCGCCAGGAGGACAATGCCAGCCAGCGGTCGTGGCACTATCATGCCCACCGCCTCGGCGTCTTGAGGAGCCCGGGCCACGAGCCTCGCCAGCACGGCAGGCTGCTCGGCCATCTCCGCGGCCATGACGTTCCCGTTCATCAACCAACCCGCTCGGGGGCCGCGCAGGATGGCGCGCGGCCGTCTGATGGTTGTTCAGCCGCGGCATCGATCGCGATCGATGCCGCCCCCCGCAGCGCCGCGTCGGTGACGAACGCCCCCGCCATTAGTTCCGGTGGGAAGGGCACTACCTCGAGGAGCCAGTGGCGCAGCCGCGGCAGGATACGTTCGGCAGCGTTCATGAGGCCACCGCCCATGACAATTCGCTCTGGATCGAGGAGGATGGAGAAGTTCGCCAGATGGTGGCCCAGAGTATCTATCGCTTTATCGACTACCTCTCGTACCACCGGCTCCGACGTGGAGAGTGCATCGGCCACGGACAGCCGGCGCCCGGCAGCGAGGCTCGCCCGGCGTGCCAGCCAGCGCCCACCGAGTAGCTGTTCCAGGTAACCGGGTCCGTCTGCGGCGGGGTCGGCTCGCGCGTAACCGATCTCTCCGGCCGCCTGATGTGATCCCGCCAGGACGCGACCGTCGATCACCACGGCGGCGCTCACTCCCGTGCCGACATTGACGTAGAGGCCGGAGCGGATACCCTGCAAGTGTCCCCACCGCAACTCGGCGACTGCCGCTGCCCGGGCGTCGTTGCACGTGGCGACCGGAATCCCGGGGAACTGCTCAGCCGCGAGCTGGCGTAGCGACAGGCGCTCCCAGCCCGGGACGTTGGGCGCGAGCAATATCTGGTCGGCAAGCACCACCCCAGGGCTGACCAAGCCTACGCCGATCAGTTGCCCATCGTACCGATCCACGAGATCACGAGACAACGCCCTCCCCGCCGCGAGGGCGCGACCGACCGCCTGGGTGGCTCCGCGCGTCGCGGAGGTGGACAAGCGACGTTGAACCAGCAGGTCTCCACCAAGGGTGGCGCACCCAACCGCGATCTTGGTGCCCCCGAAGTCGATGGCCAACACGAAGTGAGGTTGCGACCGTCCGATGAGCTCGGAAAGGTTCCCAATCTCCTGACGGACCGACTCGCGCACCAACTACGCGCCCGCAGTATGCGGGCGTCGACCGAGTTGCGCTCGCACTGCCCGCGGGTATTGAACGGCGCTACTCGTCGTGATCGGCAGGGTTGAACGCGCTCGCAGGACGGTTGGGCCAGTCGGCCCTCCATCTGCATGAGAGGCTCGGTGGGCGTCGAACCTAGCGGCGTCGTGAGGGTATCGCCGTACACAGAGCGCGAAGTCAACTCCATGCACCGGCCCGGCCGCGACCGGCCTGCGGGTCACGCGGCCTGGGAAGCCGCAGGCGACTGCACTTCCGCCGGCGACAGGGCGGACCACGGGGAGCCGCTCATGATTCACGTGGCGGAGGATCAGCTTGTCCGCCGCGAACCGATCAGGCAGCCGCGTCCGCCCCCCGACAAGCTCGGGGCTGAGTGGGCCGCTGCCCCTAACCACTGCTGTCTTCACGAGCGAACCCTCAACATTGGCCTGGTCCTTGAGCCGCCTCGGCGGGCCCGAGATGCACCATCGGAGATCGACATGGAGGGTCCTGGGCGAGCGCCTCCGAACTCTGGCAGCGGGCCGTTGCTGGCAACGCGCTCGAAGATGCGATCGAGAGCCAGCCGAAGCCCCAGAGCACTAGCTCCGGCGACGACCGCCTCGGAACCCAGGGTCGAGACCGCCAATCGCGGTGAGAACGGCGAGATTGCGGTGAGAGTCTCTGCGATTGGAGAGAGCAGAAGATCCCCTCCACCCGACCCGATCCCACCGCCCAAGACCACCAGCTCGGGATCGAGCACGGCCGCGATCGCGGCGATGGCGTGGGCGAGACGCCGGGCCACGGTCGCGATCACACCCCCCGCTATCTCGTCCCCGGACCGGGCGGCGTCGAAGACTTCAGGCGTCGAGCCGGCATTGGAGAGGCCCTTGGCGTGCGCCAAGCCGAGAATGGCCGACGAAGAGACCAGCGCCTCGAACGCACCCGCCCGCCAAGCGGCGTGCTTCGCTCCCTGGGCATCCATGTCGAGGGCGAGGTAGCCGATCTCTCCGGCGAGGCCACGCGCGCCGTGCCGCAGCTCACCGTCCAAGACCACGCCCATCCCGACGCCGGTGCCGAGGAAGACAACGACGAAGTCCCGAGCCCCGCGCGCCACACCGTGGATATGCTCGCCGACCGCGGCCAAGTTGGCGTCGTTCTCGAAGACGACCGGCGCCACCAGCGCTTTCCGGATCTCGGCGATGACGCTCGCATTCTCCCACCCCGGGAAGTTGGGGGCGAGTGATAAGTGGTCTTCACCGGGGCGGACGAGCCCCGGGGTCCCCACCACAACCTGTTCGACCTGGGCGAGGGTGATCCTCGCCTCAGCGGTGAGCCTCTCCGCGACCTGGCGCAGCTGGGTGATCAGGGTCGAGGTCGTCGAGAGGTCGGTTCGCCATGCGCTACGAGCAACCGTCGCTCCGGTGAGATCGGTCAGCTCGGCCCTGACCCACTCTCGGCCGACGTCCAGGCTCAGCACCCATCCCGCTTGCGGGTTCACGCCGTAGACCTGGGCGCTTGGCCCAGGCAGCCGCCGGGTGCGCCCTGCCTTGCGGATCAGGCCTAGGTTGAGCAACTGGGTGAGCACGTCAGCCACGGTGGGCCGGGAGAGCCCCGTCTCGCCGACGACGCGCGCCGTGCCAACGGGACCCAGGAGCTGGATCAACTCGAAGGTGGCCCGCAGGTTGATCGCCCGGACCAGGCTCGGTTTGGCGCCCTCTCCGTTTGCCACGGTGTCCTCTTCACCTCCTGCAGTTGGATATTAGGCAACTTACCTATAACATGCCAGGGATATCCGCGTCAATGTGACCATCCCCAGCCCGGCGGCGCCTTCTCCGCTGCCGATCGGCGGCCGCTCTCGACACGCGACCACGGGTCGCCATCCGGCCGGCCTGGACCTTCGCTGGCTCAAGGCCCCCCGGCTGCTGGCAGAATCGCCCGCTGCGGTGATTGACAATGCCAGGGGAGGTAGGTAACCTTCCTACGGTGCGAACCAAACCCGCGGAGGGATTCTCAGGATGAGACGACTGTTCCGGTCGCTGGCTGACACGAGACATGTCCGAGCGGTGTCGACGCTGGCCATCGTAGCGCTCATGGTCGTGGGCTGTGGGAACGTGGTTGGCGTTAGCACCAGCAAAGGGATCCCTACGGGCGGTCCGAGCGGATCGATTACGATCTCCAATGAACAAGGGACAACATGGAGCTGTGGCTTCAACCCGTTCAATGCGGCGCAGAACTACCTGTCGTTTGGGCCGACCTATGAGATGCTGACCTTCGTTGATAGCCTCAAAAATGGCGCGACAACGCCATGGCTCGCCCAGAGCTACGCGTGGAGTACTGGTGATACGACACTCACCTTTAAAATCCGCTCGGGAGCCAAGTGGACGGACGGAGATCCATTTAGTGCCCAGGACGTTGCATACACCTTCAATCTTCTGAAAGCTGATCCTGGTATCGATCTGAATGCTGTCTGGACAGTACTCACGAGCGTCACGGTACAAAACTCGAACCAAGTCGTCTTCCAGTTTAACAAACCTTCGGTGCCCTACTTCTACTATATTGCCGACCAGACGCCAATCGTGCCTGAGCATATTTGGTCCAACGTAGGCGATCCAGTCACATACGGCGACACTAACCCGGTAGGGACCGGAGCGTACGAAATGGCGGCCTGTTCGCCCGCGAACATCAAGTACACCGCAAACCCGCATTACTGGCAGCCGGGTGTTCCGAAGATCGAGACGTACAACTACCCGTCGTTTACTTCTAACCCTCCTGCCAACGAGTTGCTGGCGACGGGCGGAGCGCAATGGGGCAGCCAGTTCATTCCCAATATCCAGAGCTATTACCTGTCGAAGAGCCCTGACTATCACACTTGGACCCCGCCGTTCGCCAACTACTCCCTGTTCTTCAATCTGAAAGACCCGACTGTGAGCAATCTTGCAGTTCGCCAAGCCGTGGCGTACGCCATTAACCGACCCCAGGTCTCTAAGATTGCCGAGTATGGATACGAGCCAGCCGCGAACCAAACCGATGTAGTCACTCCCACGTACACGAGTTGGCTGGACTCAAGTCTATCCAGCCAGTACCATGACTATAGTTATGACCCCGCTCGCGCGATCTCGATTTTGAAGACGGCTGGCTTCACGGAGAAGAACGGCACTTTCTATACGCCCTCGGGGCAACCTCTGGGCTTCACCATCATCAACCTTAGCGGAGCGACCGACACGATTGCGTCCGTGAATGTGATCGTGGAGGAGTTGAAGGCTGTGGGTATCCAAGCTACGCTGGAACTCCTTTCCCAATCAACATTCGTTGCCGATCTCTTCGACGGCAACTATCAAGTCGGATACTACTTCGAGAACGGTGGGCCCTCGCCGTACTACGAGTTGCGCGAGATCCTGGACTCCGCAAATTCAGCGCCGATCGGTCAATCGGCGGCATCGAATTGGGAGCGGTACTCCAGCACCGCGACGGATGCGCTCTTGAACGAGTATGCGGCCACGACCAACGTAGCGACGCAGCATGCAATTGTTGATAAGCTGGAGGGGGTCATGCTGGCCGACGTGCCAGTCATTCCCGTCGTTGAGTATGTCGCGTGGTATCAGTACGACACCGCTGACATCGGTGGCTGGGTCACTGAGAAGGATCCATACGCGTTTCCGGCCGCCTACATTCTGCCTGACTTCGGCGTAGTGATGGATCACTTGTATATGCTGAAGAAGTAAGAGTTCTGGCCAGGCGCGGGAGTGCCGTTGGACGGGGAGTGACAAGTGAGGTTCGTGCTTCGTCGTCTTGGGTTCTTTATGGTTACGCTGTGGGCGGCGGTGACGATCAACTTTCTTATTCCACGCCTCATCCCCGGCAATCCTGCCCTGGCGATGCTAGCAAGATACCGAGGGCGCGTGAACCCGCAAGCCCTACACGCTCTTGAGATCGATTTCGGTGTGGGGGTGGCGCATCAGAGCTTCATCAGCTCATACTTTGGCTATCTGGCCAACACGTTTACGGGGCACTTGGGTATCTCGCTTACGTTCTTTCCGGAGCCAGTCAGCAAAGCGGTCCTCCAGGCGCTCCCGTGGACCCTGGGGCTCGTGGGAACGACCACAGTTCTGGCGTTCCTTCTTGGGACGCTCATCGGACTCATTGGCGGTTGGCGGCGGGGGGGTGTCCTGGACAGCGTGCTGCCGCCCGTTTTCATTGTCATTTCCGCGTTCCCATACTTCTGGATAGGGCTAGTTGCTATCCTGGTATTTGGCGTAATCTTGAAATGGCTCCCGCTGGGGAGCGGGTACTCGGTCACCGACACGATCGGCTGGTCGTGGCAGTTTGTGGGGGATGTGCTTGTGCATTCCATTTTGCCGGCGGCCACAATACTCATCACGGCCATTGGGGGGTGGATCCTGACGATGCGGAACAACATGGTTACCGTGTTGGCAGAGGATTATGTGCGTATGGCTAGGGCGAAGGGCTTGAGGCCCTGGACGATAATGTGGACGTACGCTGGGAGGAATGCGATACTGCCGAACCTGGTTGGCTTTGCCATGTCGCTGGGGTTTGTCGTGAGCGGTGCAATTCTTGTTGAGTACGTGTTCAACTATCCTGGGGTCGGATGGATGCTTCTCCAATCGGTGCTCAACGACGATTACGCGCTGATGCAAGCCCTCTTCTTATTGATCACGTTTGCGGTGCTCGTGGCGATCCTCGTCGCCGACGTGTTGACGGCCATACTCGATCCGCGCGTGCGGGAGAGCTGAGCGGGAGGCGTGTGTCAGCGTGAGTCTTCCCGCAGCAGCAGATAACGTTCCGCGAGGCCAGGTAAAGCGGGCTCGGTCGAGGTTGGCTGGCTCGACCACGCTTTGGCGGGCAGTGCGGACAAACCGGAAGGCGTTGGCAGGATTTGTTTTGCTGGTGCTCTTTCTTGTGCTGGCGACGTTTCCAGAGTTTATCGCGCCCTATAGTCCGACGGCAGCAGCTTTCGCACCGGCTCAGGGGCCCTCGGCCCAACATTGGCTGGGCACGACCTCGTATGGTCAGGACGTATTGTCTCAGCTAATATGGGGTACGCAGCAGTCGATTATCATTGCGTTCGCTGTCGGAGGCGCGGCGACGCTGATCGCGGTGCTCGTGGGGGTGTCGGCGGCCTATCTCGGGGGTGTTGCTGACGGGGTGTTGTCGCTCTTCACAGATGTGCTTCTGGTGATCCCGGTGCTGCCGCTAATCATAGTGATTGCCGCGTACGTGAAGAGCGCGGGGTTGCTCACGCTGATCATTGTGCTTGGAGCCCTTGGGTGGTCCTATGGCGCCCGGCAGCTCCGGGCCCAGGTACTGTCCCTTCGCAGACGGGAGTTCCTCGACGCGGCTCGCGTCCGGGGGGAGCGGAAGGCGTATATCATTGTATTCGAAATTCTCCCGACCATGACGTCACTGATCGTGGCTAGCTTTCTTGGGGCGGCGATTTTCTCGGTGCTGACAGCCGCAAGCTTGCAGTTCATCGGCCTCGGCGATCCAAATGCGCAGAGTTGGGGGACGATGCTGTATTGGGCTGAGAATAATGACGCACTCCTTGCAGGGATGCCGCTTTGGGCTTTGACGCCGGGGATGTGCATTGCGGCGCTGGCTGCTGCGTTCGCCTTGCTGAACTACGCCTTCGACGAGATCGGTAACCCGGCATTGCGAGTGGTGAGGCGTCGTGGGTGACGGGCTCCTGCTGGACGTCCGCGGACTGACTGTGCAGTACGAGACAGAGTCCGGGCCGCTCGTGGCGGTTGAACAGGTAGATTTGCAGCTCCGGGAGGGTGAGTTCCTCGGCATAGTTGGGGAGTCGGGTTGTGGAAAGTCGACGCTCCTGTTCGCTATCGCCCGGCTGCTGGTCCCTCCTGCGAGGATCTCTTCGGGCAGCGTGGTCTTCCGTGGCCGGGACATGGTTGAGCTCGCGGAGAAGGAACTTCGCCAAGTGCGGTGGAGGGATTTTTCGGTGGTGATGCAGAGCGCAATGAACGCTCTGAATCCGGTCATGACGGTTGGTGCTCAGCTGAAGGATGTATGCGAGCAGCACTCGACGATGTCGCGGCGGGAGATTGCTCTGAGGTCGGCGCAGGTGCTCCGGCTGGTCTCTGTGGACCCTAGACATCTGGACAGTTATCCGCACCAGCTTTCGGGTGGGATGCGCCAGAGAGCCATGATTGCGATGGCACTGTTGTTCACCCCACAGCTGGTAATTATGGACGAGCCTACTACTGCTCTCGATGTAGTGGCGCAACGGTCCTTGATGGTCCAGATCAGGGAGCTACAGAAGCGACTTGGCTTTGCTGTGCTGTTCGTTACGCACGACATGTCGCTGCTGAGGCATTTTGCAGACCGTGTTGCCGTGATGTATGCAGGTCAAGTGGTGGAGGTGAGCAGCACCGCGCAGGTATTCGGCCACCCTCTGCACCCGTACTCGCGCGGACTGTTAGCGGCTTTCCCATCGGTGACTGGTCCCAGAGTTCATCTTGTGGGTCTCCCCGGCGCGCCTCCCGACCTCCTTCGGCCCCCGCGAGGGTGCCGATTCCATCCGCGTTGCCCCGAGGTCATGCGTTCGTGCCCGAACGTGGAGCCGCCTCTGTACGAAGTCGGCGGCGATCTCGTCCGGTGCCTGTTGTATGACGAAAGGGGGGGTCGGGCGGGTACTTCCGAGCGGAGCTCATGAGTGAGCTCGAGTCGGGGCCAGGGGCTGAGGGGCGGGGGCGGCCCGGCCAGGTCGGGCAGGATTCGAGCGAGGCCCTGCTTCGGGCTGTTGGCTTGACGTGCCACTTCCGTGCCGGAGGGCTCTTTGCGAGGGGCACCCTTCATGCGGTTGACGACCTGAACCTTTCGATCGGAAGGCGCGAGATCGTGGCGCTCGTTGGAGAGAGCGGCAGTGGCAAGAGCACCATTGCGCGTCTCTTCGCTATGCTGTACAAGCCTACTCGGGGTGAGATCTTCTTTGAGGGGCGCCCGCTCAGTGGCATTCACTCCCGCAAGGAGCGGCTAGCCTACCGACGCGACGTCCCGATGATCTTTCAGGACCCTTTCGCGTCCCTCAATCCGACCTACCGAGTCTCCCACGGAATCCTGCGGAGTATGAAGTTGCACCGTCCGGAGCTGAGCCACGAGCAACGCGTGGAGGCCGCTTTGTGGGCACTTGACGCTGTTGGCCTAGTGCCGGCGACCGACATGCTGGTGAAGTTCCCCTACGAGTTGAGCGGTGGGCAACGCCAGCGTGTGGGCTTCGCCGAGGCTCTGGTCTGCAGACCGAAGCTTATCTTGGCCGATGAGCCCGTGTCCATGCTGGACGTGTCGATACGAGTCGGAATCCTCAATCTGATGGCGGACCTTCGCGAGCGTGAGGGGGTCTCGCTCCTTTACATCACGCATGACATCGCGAGCGCCCGGTACATCGCCGACCGTGTGCTGGTTCTATACGGTGGCCAGCTCGTGGAGGAGGGGCCAGCGGACGAGGTGCTCCAACAGCCCAAGCATCCGTACACGCAGTTGCTACTCTCCGCCGTGCCCAATCCCCAGGCGGAGCTGTCGCTAGTGGACGCGGCCGACGTAGGCGAGCCACCGAAGGTCGTGAATCCGAAGGAAGGATGTCGCTTCCGGCACCGGTGCCCGTTCGCGATCGATCAGTGCGATAGCGTGACGCCAAAGCTGCGACTCCTTCGCCCTGATCACCGGGCTGCGTGCCATGTGGCCGAGGCCGAGCCGCTAGAATTCGCAGACTCGGTGTCCGTACCGGGCGTTTAGGTAGAGCTTCCGGATCGCGGTGTGGGGCTGCTATCTGGAAAGAGAAGTGGCGTGGCGACAGTGGTGCTGCACGGCTCCGCATGATGGCGGGGAACGAGTCGTGTGGTGATTGAGGATGCCAGATGAGGCGAACCGCTCATCGCGGCCCGGGTATTGAAGCTCGCGTGGTCGGGGTCGACCCCCACCGGCACGCCCTGTCGGCCACGGTGGTCGACGAGCGGGGCGGCATCGTCGCCACCGGCCACTACAACGTGTCGGAGAAGGGCACCGTGCCCTCGAGGCCTGGGCACTGAGCTTCAGGCCCGTGGGCCGGTGGGGGATCGAGGGAGCCAGCGGCCTGGGTAGACACACGTCGGTCTATCTCTGCCGCCAAGGCCACGACGTGCGCGATGTCTGCCCCACGCGGACGGCTGAGCGGGCGCACGGCCGTTACCAGGGGAAGTCGGACGCGCTGGACAGCGAGCGGATCGCGCGCGAGACCCTGGCCCAGTCCAAGTCAGTCAGGAGCCCTCGGACATCGAGTAGATGGTCCACGCGCTGGTGCGTAGTCGCCGCGGCTGACGGAGAACTGTGAGGATGGCGGCGGCGACGTCAGCAGGCTGTAGCATCTGATCGAGGTCCGGATCCCCGACGCTCCGACCGACCCCCAGTGCAAACTCGGTGTTTACGCCGGCGGGGCAGACCGCAGTGACCCGGATCCCCTCGGTTCGGACTTCACGATCGAGCGAACCCGCCAGACCAATCTGGGCAAACTTGGTGGCGGCATACACGGCCTCATTGGAGTCTCCGCGGAACCCTGCGACCGAGGCAACGATCACAACGTCACCACCGCTACGGCGGCGGAACTCCCGGACTGCCGAACGAATCGGCCACACCGTGCCTAAGAGGTTGGTCTGGACCATAGCCGCGAGGGTGGCGTCGTCATGGTCTAGGATACCGCCATACATTCCGGCGCCAGCATTCGCAACCAGGCTGTCCAGCGTACCAAAACGGTCAACTGCTAGCTTCACCAGGCGCTCGCTCACGGCCGGCTCTCGAATGTCGCCAACCAGCGCTACTGAGGTGTCGTGTCCTAGTTCGTCACAAAGGTCCTTTAGCCGCTGTTCGCGTCTTGCTGTTACCACCACCCGCGCTCCGGCCGAAACCAACTCGCGTGCCGTAGCGGCTCCGATACCGGAACTAGCCCCAGTGATCGCGACAACTGCGCCATCCAAGTCACGCCATTCTGCCACCATCGACTCCCATCAGACTGATTGCAACAACAGTACCGAAAGTAGGCCCGTCTTCTAGTCTGACCAGATACTAGTTGGTCGCAACTGGGGGAGTCAAGCGCCTACCCGCTCCCGACTTGTTGTTGGGCACTGGAACGTGGGCGATGGCAGGGATTAGGTGGGGAGTTCTGCGGGTGGTCCGTGATGGGTGGCAGCGGACCCTGGGCGGAGGTGCGGTACCGGTGGTTCGCCCCAACCAGCCGGGCTCGTACGAGTCCTTGAAGCCTAGCCTCGATCTTTCACCGAGGTAGCCGGGCGCGCTGGTCGGGAAGGAGAAAGTGCCCCACCTGACAAGGGATACTCGGGTTGTCGACGCTCGAGAATCCCGAAGAGGGGGCCTTTCAAGGTGAAGGCTACCAAGCGGCCACGGCCGGTGGTGACGACGGACGGCGACGGCGTGGTTTCCCACGCCGGCAGCTACCTGCTGATTGAGCTGGCCGACCGCGTCGGGCTGACCGCGGCGCTGTCTCGGGAGTTCGCGTGCCTGCTTGCGGTTTCCCCGGACACCTGGGTGCCCGCGATCACCCAGGACGGCGACCCCCGTGACGGTGCCGCCGTCTGCGAGCTGCACGATCTCGACTCAGCGCCTGGCCCACCGCTAGCCGGGCCATCTGCCGGCGTGAGCGGCCCCATCCCGGCGCTCAGCTCTCCTTCACCGATCACGACGGGTTTCGCTTTCAGGTGTTCATCACCGACCAAGCTGACACCGATCTGGCGGCGCTGGAGGCGCGTCACCGCGCCCACGCCCGGGTCGAGGACCGCATCCGCTGCGGCAAGACGTCGGGGCTGCGCAACCTTCTCGTCGGATCTGAGGATCACTGCACTCTGCCATGATGATATCCTCGAGCGCGCCATGGAGGCACTGGGTTTCGTCGCCGGCGCACTCACCACGGCATGCTGGCTGCCCCAGGTGCTCCGAACCATCCGGACTCGGTCGGCGGCCGACATCAGCTGGGTCTACCTCGGCACCCTCACCGTCGGCATCGTGGCCTGGGTTTTCTACGGTGTCGGTCGTGGCGACCCGGCCATCATCGCCGCCAACGCGGCCACGCTCGGGCTCGTTTCAGGGTTGAGCGGTCTCAAGCTCACCCTCGCCCGCGGTGCTCGCTCTGGCATCGGCGTGCGCACACGGGGAGGGGGCGTTGGGTAGCCGACGGCCGTGGGCAAGGACATCCTCCCGGCTCGCCTGGTCCCCACTTCAGAACGCGTGAATGCGGATGCCTGAGGATCGGTAGGCCGCCAGGGACACGGGGTTCCACGGCGTGACCTGCGTCAGCGCCAGCGACTGCTGGGTACTCGGTTTTTCCGGCTCTTGTGACGCATCCGTGGGTCAGCAGCGGCCTGGAAGCGGCGCCCAGAGACCGCCTAGGCTTAGCATGGCCAGAGCGATGAGGGCGTCGGCGGAGCGGAACCCGAAGGCGAGCCGGGTGAGCAAGCGGAGCTTGGTCTTGACGGACTCGACTCTGGCGTTAGATAGCTCATGGGTGACCCTCGCCTCGATGTCGGCACGATGCGCGGTGATGGACGCGACGAGTTTGACGAAGGCGGGGATGCGAGAGCGGCGGGCACAGACGAGCCAGTCGTGGATGAGTGCCACGGCCCCCGCCCGCGCGGTCGGAAAACCTGTCGGAGTTGCTCCTTGAGAAGGTAGGCGCGGTAAAGCCTGTCGTCGGTGCGGACAATCAGGGAGAGTGGAGGGCTCATAGAGAAGCGTCTGCTGGCCAGTGAGAGTGCGCCATGTCGGGGTCAAGGACCGGAGCTCGCCCGCTCATAGGCGGGGGGTGGGGACGCGAGGTTGTCAATAACAGAGCTAAACTGCAATTTAGCGCAGTTGGGTCGTGCTGGCCCGTACAGCGCATGCGGCAGCCGTTCGCCGAGGCCGCGCGGATAGGGGACCCTCAGAATCTCCGGGTCACCCCTGGTCGATACGTGACCGCCCGGCGGGCCGCTGGCGTCAGCAGCAGGGCGAGCTCCGCGGCAAAGACAACCACCGCGACGAGCGCGATGAAGGCCGCCGTGCCATCCGGGTGTACCCCCGTCACGCGCGCGACTGCGAGTAGGAACGCTCCTTGAATGCCCACAGCAGCGCCGTACGCCGCCCGCCAGCGGAACAGTGCCACGCCAGCCACGAGGAGCACGGCCGTCGCAGCGGCAAGCCCCCCACCCCAGAGGAAGAGCAACTGCGGACCGGTCCCCCCATTGGCGACGGCGAAGAGGCTCTCGGGAGAGAGTGCGATGACCGCCCCCCACAGGAGGTAGGCCGAGAGGAGAGCACACACCGCAGCCTCGACGAAGATCACCCGCCGAGTCACGGTGAGTTGCCACGGCCCCGGTGGACCTGCGGGACCCCTAGCTGTGCTCACCTTCGACATCTCGCCACCTGCCGGGCCGAGAGGCCCATGCGGGTCACCCGCTTGTTGCACGGCGACATCCTGCCACCCGGTCGCTCGGGAGCATGGTCCGTCGCTTCTCCGTGACGTGGGTGTAAACCCGCACGGGAATGTCAGTACGAAAACACCAGCCAAAACGTCAGTAGTCGCCATACTGGCGTTCAGGATCAGACGCTACTGACATTTCCGGGCGGCTTTCCGCTGACATCACCGTGCGGTTTCCACTGACACTTCGGTGAGGGTTTACAACCCAGCCGCCGCTGAGAGTGGGGATGCCCCGCCCCACCAGGAGGCTGCTGAGGACGGCGGCGAGGTCGATGAGGACCACCGCCAGGGTGGCGATCGCCACCACAGGGAGAAGGAGCCGCGCCCGGGCGGCGACCACGATCCAAGCTCCCGAACGAGTTGACGACAATCGCAGGCAAGGGGTATTATGATGGCAGTGACCATCAATAAAGGTTCATTGGGGTTGTCCCGGTGCAGAGCATGGCCTCAGTTGACCTTCGAGTCGCAGGCGACCTGGAGGGGACCGCAGCGGGCCGGGGCCGGGGTCCTCACCACCGGCCAGCAGCGGGTGGTGTTCTCGGCACCGGAGAGCATGGGTGGCCGCGGGGTCGGCAGCAGTCCGGAGGAGCTTCTGGTCTCCGCCGTCGCGTCCTGCTACTCCGGCACCCTCTTCATCTGCTGGTGCGCGACGGGCTCCCGGCCGAGCAGGTGATGTTGCGGGCGACGGGCACGGTCAGTGACTATCCGGGTGCCGGGGCGCGCTTCTCCCAGGTCGTGGTCCACCCCACCATCCGCTCAGAGGAGCCGAACCGGGAGCAGGAGTACAGGGACTGCGCGCACGGCCCGCGACCACTGTTTCATTGGGAAGGCGCTGTGCAGCGACATCCGCTACGAGGTGGGTGGAGTCTCGGTGATTCCGGCATCCCTGGTGCACGTGGAGGTTGGCTGAGCGTGTCTAGCGATGAGGCTGCCAGAGAGGGCACGATGAGGCGGCAGGTGCTCGGTGACGACGCGGCCCGGCTCCAGGAAGCCGGTACCGAAGGGCCGCGGCGTCCTCGGCGACGGCCTCGCCGGTCGGCGTGGGGCCGCCTCTGGCGAGCCCTTTCAGGACAAGGCGGTGGCCCACGGGTCAGGTTCGGACCCGCGGGGCAGCTGGCACCGGTGCCGATCCCGATCGCACCCACCCCCACCATTCCGCTTCGATGAGGTTCGTGTGCGATGCAGAGCTACCACGTCTTCGAGCCGAGGCCGGGAGAGCTGGCGCGAGAGGCCATCCATCGGAGCCACGGCAGCATCTCGCAGGAGGGGGCGAGGCCCCGTGTCGCGTCGTCGACTTCGATGGCGGATTGGAGTTCGCCGGCACCCGCGATCAGTGTATCGACTTTGTGGAGCTCGCCTGGTGGCGGGCCGAAACCGCGCCCAGTAATCCCGACTATCTCCGTGCGGCGGCCAAGGCCGTGCGGCTGCATCTCGAGAGAGGGACCGGGAACGGAGGGGGGTGGCAGCGGGATCCGTACCTCACCGCCACGATCGCGGGGCACCACACCTTGTGATAGACGTGGCCCACCGCCGCGGTGCAGTCGCCTCGGTCCGCGGGGGCGACGGCGCGGCGCGCGCCGGGCAGCCTGTGATCGCTGAGCGGAGCAGTGACGGGGTGCAGTGCCGCAGGGATAGGAGGGATGGTGGATGAAGAGCGCAAGAGGACATCAGGAGGTCCGATCGATGGAAGTGGTCATCGACGAAGGCATGCGTCGCTGGTACCGAGCCTGCCCCTGTTGCCTCAGCGACGCCTACCCGGAGATCAAGCGGGCGCTCGATGCCGAGACAGTTCAGCCCAGCCTCAGCAGTGCGATGGCGGAGCGAGCGGAGGCCGATGTCCGAGCTGAGGGCGGGGACCCCGCCTGCTGGGCCCATCTGGTCTGCCCGGAATGCGGAGCCGTGGGCCAGCATCGCCGCGGCTGCGCCGCCGGGCTAGGGGAGAGGGAGCTCTGAGGCTGACGGATCGTCTCGTCGTAGAGGACCACCCCGCTGACAAACTCTTCGATCCCCGGGTGGCGAAGAGCAACTCCCGGTAGCTGCGGCGGGTCTCCGGCGTCGACTCGATAGCGGCGGCGTCGAAACGGCGGCGGACGGCCCGCCCGCTCTGCGTTCCTCAGCCAGGCTCCACCTCCTCGGCGGTGGGGAAGATCGGGGCTCCGGGGGCAGCGAAGTACATCAGCTCGCCGATCGTCGCTGATCGGTTCGACCGACAGCGGAATCGTCCTCGCCAGCGCCCCTCAGCTTCGAGCTCGAGCTCGATCCTCGCTCCCTGGGGGACTATCTGGACCACCCGTGCCGAGATCCCCCCGCCATCCTCAGCGCCGACCGGATACACCCGGTCGGGGTGCAGGGCCATGGTCTGAGCGCCGAAGCTGAGCCAGCCCCGATAGCCCACCAGCTCGGCGACCTCGCGGCTGGCCGGTCGCAGCACCAGCTCGCGGGGGTCGCCCACCTGGAGGATCTCGCCGCGGTGGAGAACGGCCAAGCGGTGGGCAAAGGCCTGGGCCTCCTCCAGCTGGTGGGTGACCAGGATGGCGGAGGTGGCGGAACCCTCCAGTTCGCGGCGCAGCAGGTCGAGCAGCTCCAGGCCGAGGGGACGGTCCAGGGAGTTGAAGGGCTCGTCCAGGCAGAGCAGATCCACCTTGGTCTGGAGCGCCCGGGCCAGGGACACACGCTGGGCCTCGCCGCCGGAGAGACCCCGGGGTCGGGCTCCCAAGAGAGCTCCCAGTCCCAGCCTCTCCCCGGCGACCCGGGCTGCGGCCGGGTCGGCTCCCGGCGCGTAGCCGATGTTCTGCAGCACCGTGAGGTGCGGGAAGATCCCCGGGTCCTGGCGCAGCAGGCCGACTCCGCGCCGCCCCGGGGGCAGGTCGGCGATCGGGAAGCTGGCCGAGCTGAGCCGTCGCTGCCCGAGGCGAATCTCGCCACGGGTCAGCCGCAGCAGCCCCGCCAGCGCCTCCACCGTGGTGGTCTTGCCCGCACCGGAGCGGCCCAGCAGCGCCACCCGTTCTCCGGGCGGCACCTGGAGATCGACCCGGACGCTGAACTCTCGTCGGGCTACTTCAAAGTCGGCGACGAGCATGGGCACTCCAGATGTAGGCCGTGACCGGCAGGGGCAGGGCCACGACCAGCAGCACTAGGGCGTACGGCAGGGCTGAGCTGAGCCCCGTCTCCTGCAGCGTGACCCAGATCTGCATGGGGAGGCCGAACGGGTGGTAGGCGATGATGAGGACCGCGCCGAAGGCGCCCATGGCCCTGGCCCAGGTCACCGCCAGCGCGTTGGCCAGACCGGGAGCGGCCAGCGGCACGGTCACCCGCCGCCAGGTGCGCCAGCGGCCATCTCCCAGAAGTGCCGCGGCCTGTTCCAGCGCTGGATCGACCGTGGCGAAGGCGGCCATGGCGCCCAGGACGTAGAAGGGCACTGACTCGTAGACCTCGGCCACGACCAGGGCGAAGAAGGTGTCCGAGGCGGTCAGGTTGAGGTGGCTGAGGGCAGCCCCGATGGGGGTGGCCGGCCCGACCATGAAGATCAACAGCAGGCCGATCACGAGCGGCGGGGTGAGCAGCGGCAGGATCACACCGGCCTCCCAGACCCGGGGAAAGGGCAGCCGGCCTCGGGCCATCAGGTAGGCGAGCGGAGTGCCGAGCAGCAGGATTACCGCCAGAGCTACCAGCGAGGCCGTCACCGAGGTGAGCAGCGGTTGGAAGGCGCCCGGTTGGCTCAGGGCGCTCATCACGGAAGCCGGGGTGAGGTGGGCCAGCAGGGTGATGAACGGCCCCAGCAGAGCCACCCAGACGATCAGCGCTCCGATCACTGCGGCGCCGGTGCTCACCCTCACGCCGGCGCCGTGCATCGCCATCGAAGCTGGCGGATTGGTCAACTGCTTGTGGTGAGATCCCGTATCCGTTGAGGAGCGGCCGATGCCTGACCCAGCAGCGTGGGAGGCAGCGGCGTATAGCCCTCACTCTTGAGGATGCTGCGCGCTGTGGAACTGAGCAGGAATTCCACGAAAGCCGTGGCGGCCGGGGTGGCGGGATTGCTCGCCGTGCTCAGCACGGAGGCTTCGAGATCGAGCAGGGAGCCATTGACCACCGTACCGGTCGAGAGCGTCATCGAGGCCGACTCATAGATCGAGGCGTCGCTGGGGTCACCGAAGTTGATCTGGTCCGGAAGGGCGACGTAGGGAAGACCAAGCTGGACCGCCTGGGGGAGGTAGGCGCTGGCGGCGTCCAGCTCGCCCGCCTGCAAGGTAGGCTCCAGCGCGGTCTCCGAGAAGATCTGCGAGCTGTCGTCGGATCCGCCCAGAACGGCGTTTGCAGTGGCCGCGCTGATCCCGAGGTACTTTTCCGCCAGGCCGACCATCTCGACAAAGCCCTGGCCCTGAGAGTCCAGCGCCGGGTCAGTGCGGCCGAGCTTGAAGCCGGGGGTCGCCATCAGGGTGAAGAGGTCGGTGATGGGCAGCTTGCCCTCGGAGATCTTCTTCAGCTCTGGGGCGTAGGGGCCCTGAGGGTAGTAAGCGACCACCAGCGGGCTGGCGGCGAACTGCACCGCCCAGGTGGTGAACGCTGGTTCCACCA
>PLXL01000032.1 GCA_003153215.1 Candidatus Dormiibacterota bacterium | reverse complement strand
CGGCTCTCCAGTGGGCCCGCTGACGCGTTCACCACCGAGCACGAGCGACCAGCCCCCCGGGCAGGCTGCGCACCTGCCCCTCCAGTTCGAGCTCGCCCAGCAGGACAGCCAGCCGCGAGGCGCGCAAGCCGAGGGCTTGCGCGATCAGCTCGCGAGGGACCGGCTCAGAGCCGACGAGCGCGAGCAATCGCGACGCGTGGTCCCGAGCCTCGCGGGGTGGGCTCCCCCCTCCATCCCTTGCATGCTCAGCCTTGGGGCGGCCAGCCGACACCGATAGGGCAGCACGCTCTGGAAAGAGGTCGGCCAGGTCGCTCACATCCAGGTAGGGGCGCGCCCCATCGCGGAGCAGCCGGTTCGAGCCCTGATTGGCCTCGCCAAGGATGGAGCCCGGCACGGCCAGCACCTCACGGCCGAGCTCGGCCGCCCAGCGGGCGGTGCTGAGGGCGCCGCTCCCGGCCCCGGCCTCGACCACGATGACGGCCCGGGAGAGGGCGGCGATGATCCGGTTGCGCTGGGGGAAGCGCCAGCCCAGGGGGGTGTCGCCCGCCTCGTACTCGGTGACGAGCGCCCCGGAGGCGGCGACCTCCCGGTGCAGTCCGGCGTGCTCGGGCGGGTAGTCGACGTCGAGCCCGCAGCCCATCACGGCCACGGTCCGACCGCCGGCGGCGAGGCAGCCCCGGTGCGCCGCGGCGTCCACCCCGCGGGCAAAGCCGCTCACCACCGTCACCCCCCGCCGGCCCAGATCGCCGCCGATCCGCCGGGCCGCCTCCTGCCCCGTCGCGCCGGCCCGGCGCGCACCCACCACCGCCACCCCCGGCAAGACCGGCAGATCCCCCTCCACCCAGACGGAGGGGACCCGGTACCGATCGGCGAGCTCACCGAGGTCGGAGAGACCGGCGGGCCAGCGCGGGTCGCCTGTCCACAGAAGGAGCCGGCTCATCGGGCCGGGATGCAGAGCCGTAGGCGGCTCACAGCGCCGGGATCCGGAGCTGGAAGGCCTCGATCACCGCCTCGCGGCTGACGCGGTCCTCCCCGGCGAGGTCGGCGATGGTGCGGCTCACGCGCAGCAGCCGGTGGTACGCCCGGGCCGAGAGGCGCCACCTCTCCCCCGCCGTGGTGAGCGCGTCCCGGCCACGGGCGTCGAGGCGGCAGACGTCCAGCAACCGGTCACCGTCCAGCAGGGCGTTGGACGTGACACCGGTGGTCGCTGCACGCTCCAGCTGGCGCCCCTGAGCAGTCGCCACGCGCTGGCGGACCCGTGCCGTCGGTTCCTCGGGCGGCCCGCTCAGGAGGGTCTCCCCGTTCAGCCGCGGCACCTCCGCGATCATATCGATCCGATCTCGCATCGGCCCCGAGAGCCGGGACTGGTACCGGGTCACCATCGCCTCGGGGCACCNNCGCCACGCTGCGTTCCTCGAGCGGCTGCCGCAGGGCTTCGAGGTGGGAGCGGGAAAAACTCACAGACCTCATCCAGAAAGAGGACTCCCCGGTGCGCGAGGCTCACCTCCCCGGGTTGGGCGATGCCGGCGCCGCCGCCGATGAGCCCCGCCCGGGAGACCGAATGGTGGGGAGCGCGGAAGGGCGGGCGGAGGCTGGTGGCGGGGCGATCGGAAAGCCGGCCACGCAGGGAGTAGAGGGAGGCCACCTCCAACGCCTCGTCCGCTCCGAGGTCGGGGAGCAACCCGGCAAGCGCGCGGGCAAGCATCGTCTTCCCCGCCCCGGGAGGCCCGAGCATGAGGAGGTTGTGCCGTCCGGCCGCGGCGATCTCCAGCGCGCGCTTGGCGAGCGACTGGCCTCGGATGGCGGCGAGATCGACGCCGCCGGGAGCGCCGAGCTCGCCCATTGGCGGCGCCACCACCGGGTCCAGGGAGAGGCGGCCCTCAAGGTACGCGATCGCCACCGCGAGGCTCTCCACGCCGATCACCTCCGTCCCCTCGACCAGGGCCGCCTCGGCGGCGTTCTCCGCCGGGACGATCAGCCGTCGGATGCCCGACGCGGCGAGGCGGCGGGCCATCGGGAGCACCCCGATGACGCCCCTGACCCCTCCATCGAGCGCCAGCTCACCGATGCAGGCGACGTCGTCGAGGGGCAGCTCCCGCTCGGTGCGCAGCAGCGCCACCGCGATGGCCAGATCAAAGCCGCTCCCCTCCTTGGGGACCTCTGCGGGCGCCAAGTTGACCGTCACCCGCCGCTGCGGGAAGTCGAAGCCGGCGTTGCGGACGGCGGCACGGACCCGCTCGCGCGCCTCCTGGATCGCCCGGTCGGTGAGGCCGACGATGGTGAAGCTCGGCAGCCCGTTGGCCACGTCCACCTCCACGGTCACCGGGACGCCGGAGAGCCCCTGCACGGCACAGCTTATGGCGGTCGCTACCATACAAGTTAGTATGATAAGCGAAATAGCAGGGCGCCGCCGCATGGGCGCCCGTCCAACGAGGACCGCGACCATGCAAGACACTCGTAGGCCAAGCGCTACACTTGGAGCAATGGACGTCTCGTCCCGCGACCTGCGCAACCACACGGCCGAACTCCTTCGACGCGCACAGGGCGGTGAGCGGCTCCGCGTCCTGGTGAGCCGCCAGCCGGTGGCCGAACTCGGCCCGCTCGGCCGCCCCACCTGGCTCGCCGGTGCGGAGATGGAGCGCGTGCTGCGGGAGTCCGCGGCCGACCCCGGCCTGCTTCGAGATCTCGCCGTCCTGCGTGAGCAGCGGCAGGAGGCCCCGTGAGCCGGGCGCTCCTCGACACCTCCGTCTTCGTCGCGCGGGAGCAGGGCCGCCCGCTCGGACGCCCCTTGCCCGACGAGGTTGCGGTGTCGGTGGTCACCGTGGCGGAGCTCGAGCTGGGTGTCCTGATGGCCGCAGATCCCCCCACTCGGGCTCAGCGACTGCGAACCCTCATGGACGTCAAGGCGCTCGTGGCCGCCCTGCCGCTCGACGAGCGGGTCGCCTCCGCCTACGCGCTGCTGGCCTCCACCGTCCTATCGGCGGGACGCAAGCCGCGGGTCCAGGACACCTGGATCGCCGCCACGGCACTGGCCAACGGTGCCGAGGTGTGGACCCAGGATGCAGACTTCACGGATTTCGCCGGGTCCGTACCCGTCGTCCGTCTATAGGGCGGACCCGCCGGCCACGGCCGGGCGCCGCACCGGCTCAGGAGGCCGCCTCCATGGCGCAGACCCAGCTCTCCGAGACGCTCTCGGTGGTGCCCTTGCTCGAGTCGTTGGCCAGCTCGCCGGCCGTCAACGAACCTGACCCATCCGAGCTCACCTGGGCGGTGAAGGTGGCAGTCTTGGTGTTGTTGGTGGACCAGCTGAGGATGTCCCCGAGGCTGACGCTCTGGGCCACCGCGGTCGACGGGTAGGTCCCGGGGCCGCTGTACGGGTCGATGACGAGGTCAAAGCCCAGGTCCTGGCCGTTGACGGTGACCTGGGGGTCGCCGGGGTCAGGCGCCTGCAGCGCCGCGCCGGCCGAGCCCGGCGCCTCCCCCCCGTACTGCGCCCAATCGGCACAGCTGAGCGCGTTGGCCCCCTGATCGGAGTCGATGAAGCCGCCACTCGCGCTCACCGAGCCGCTGATCGTGTAGCAGACGTAGAGGGTGAGCCCGCTCGGCGCGGTGGCCGGCGCCGCGATGGAGCACCCGCCCGGACCGGTGGTCGGACGGGGCCCGCTCGGCGAGGGCGAGGCGCCGCGCGTGACCGACGCACGCGCCGTCGGAGAACCGGTGGGGCTGGCCCCCGGCGACGCGGCCGTCGCCGTGCCGATGGAGTGCGGCGTCGGGGCCGGCGAGCCATGGCATGCGGCGACCACGCAGGCCGTCACCGCGACCACTGCGACGACAGTTTGTCGGCTCGTCATCCGCCCGGGCATCATACGGTCAGGCGCTCCGGCGAGTGCGGGGGCACTCGACCGGCTGCGCGCCACCCGCCCGGGCGCGGGGGCCGCCAGCGGGTCAGCCCCCGACCGCGTCCCGGATGTGCTCGCAGCTCAGCAGCCGCAGCTCGCCGTCCAGACGCACGGCCACGACGTCGATCCGGCACGGCTGGCCGCCGCGGCCGGAGGCCTGGAGGAAGGCGTCGAGGAGGGTCCGGAGCTTGGCCTGCTTGCGCCGGTCCACCGCCTCCTGGGGAAGGCCGTAGCGGTCGCTCCGGCGCGCCTTGACCTCGACCGCGACCAGCACCCCCGCCTCCTCGCAGACGATGTCGAGCTGGCCGAGACGGCAGCGCCAATCGCGCGCGATGACGCGCAGGCCGCTCGCCCGGAGATGAGCGATGGCGGCCTCCTCCCCGGCAGCGCCCACCCGCTGTCGAGTGGGAACCGGGAGAGAACCCGGAGGGTCAGACGTTCCCCGGCTCCGTCTCCTCGGCCGCATCCTCGATCACCGGGGCGGTCTCCACCTCGTCCACGTCCTCGTCGAGGGCGTCCTCCGCGCTCGCACCGGTCGCGCCCGCGGCCTGGGCGCGGCGCACGGCGTCGGCCTCGCCTCCGAGCGGCTGGCGGCGCTCCCGGATCCGGGCCCGCTTGCCCACCTTCTCACGCAGGTAGTACAGCTTTGCCCGGCGCACGTCACCGTGGCGGAGCACTTCGATCCGGTCGATGCGCGGCGAATGGAGCATGAAGGTCCGTTCCACCCCCACCCCGTGGGAGGCGATGCGGCGGACGGTGAAACTGGCACCGATGCCGGTCTTGCCGGAGAGGGCGATCACGACCCCCTCGAAGACCTGGATGCGCTCGCGGGTACCCTCGACGACCTTGACGTGCACCCGCACGGTGTCCCCGCTGCGAAGCACAGGGACCTCGGCCTTCTCCTGCTCCCGCTCGAGGAGCTCGACGACGTTCACTTCGTACCTCCAGAAATCGCGCCCGACGACCCTAGCAGGTCGGGCCTCCGGCGCCGAGTTGCCTCCAGGCTCTGGCCGCGGCGCCACTCGGCGATCGCGGCGTGATTTCCCCCGCGCAGCACCTCCGGGACCACCTCGCCCTCGAAGTCGGCCGGACGAGTGTAGAGGGGAGCTTCGAGGCCACCCCCGGCGGCCTCCGAAAAGGTCTCGTCGGCCAGCGAGTCGGCCGAACCGACGACGCCCGGGACGAGACGCGCGACCGAGTCGACGACCGCCATGGCGGCGATCTCGCCCCCGCTCAGGACGTAGTTCCCGACCGAGAGCTCCTCGCCGATCTCGGCGCGGGCGCGCTCGTCGACGCCCTGGTAGCGCCCGCAGACCAGGAGCAGGGCGCTCTCCGCAGCCAGCTCCCGGACCACCCCCTGATCCAATGGCCTCCCCTGCGGCGAGAGCAGGATCGACCTCACCCCGGGCACCTCGCTCCGGATCCGGCGCAGCGCCCGGACGAGCGGCTCGGGCTTCAGCACCATGCCCGGCCCGCCGCCGAAGGCGATGTCGTCGACCTGGCGATGGCGGCCGGTCGTGAAGTCGCGGAGGTCGTGGACGCGAAGCTCGATATCGCCACGTTCGAGGGCGCGCCCGACCACGCCGACCCCAAGAGGGCCGGGGAAGACTTCGGGGAAGATGGTCAACACCTCGAACCGCATCTCAGCACGGGCCCTCTCAGGCCTCCTCCTCCTCCCACGGGGTGAGGACGATCCGGCCTCCGGCCAGGTCCACCTCCGAGACGAAGGCGGACACCATCGGGAACCGCCTCTCGCCCGCCTCGCCCTCCACCACCAGCACATCGTGGGCGAGGCCGGCCTCGACGTCGGAGACCACGCCGACGGCGTGCCCTTCGGAGTCCACCGCGGCGAGCCCGACGAGCTGCCAGACGAACCACTCTCCCGGCGAGAGGTGGCGCGCCCGCTCTGGCTCCACGCAGAGGTACGCGCCGCGCAGGAGGCCGGCCGCCTCCGGCGTGTCGACCCCATCGAAGGCGAGCAGCACGTCGCCGTCGCCCATCCCGCGGGCCGAGCGCACGGTCAGCTCGCGCCGGGTGTCCTCGACCGTGACCCGCACCCCGCGGCGGAAGCGGCGGGCGTCGCCACCCAGGCTCTCGGCCCGCACCTCTCCCAGCACCCCATGAGCGCGGCGGACGCGAGCGGCGCGGAGCAGGGCCGGACGCCCATCCGGCACACCGGGGGTGGAGCGAGGGGTCATCGCTTCTCGGCCAGCTCCACCTGGACGCGCTCGTGGCCGCGCAGCCCGGCGGCCCGGACCACGGCGCGCACCGCGTCGATGTTGCGCCCGCCCTTGCCAATCAGCTTGCCCATATCGGCCTCCGCGACCCCCACCTCGATGATGGTGGTCCGCCCCTTGACCTCCGATCGGACGGTCACGGCCTCCGGGGCGCCGACCATCCGCTCGATGATGAAACGGGTGAGGTCAGCGTAGTCGGTCACCTATTCGTCCTCGCCGACGGATGCCGTCTCCACATCGGCCGCGTCCGCGGCCGTCTCGGTCTCGACCGCCACCGCAACCGCAACCGGCTCCGGCTCGGCGACCACCGGCTCGCTGTCCTTGGCAACCGCAACCGGCTCCGGCTCGGCGACCACCTGCTCCTTCTCCGGGGCGGCCGCGGCCGGCTTCACCTCGGCGGGCGTCTCGTCCGGCGCTGCCGCCGCACCGAGGCCGACCGAACCCCGCTCACGCTTGGGGTTGCCGACCAGGATGCCCTGGGCGACCAGAAGGTCGCGAGCGCTGTCGCTGGGGCGGGCGCCTTTACGCAGCCATTCCCGGACACGATCGGCGTCGATCTTCACCGAGGCGGGCTGGGGCAGCGGGTCGTAGTAACCGAGGGCCTCGATGAAGCGCCCGTCACGGGGGCTGCGGGAGTCCGCGACCACCAGCCGGTAAAAGGGGCGCTTCGTGGTGCCCATCCTCTTCAGGCGGATCTTGACCAAAACTTCTCCTTTGCCGTGACTCTGTGCCCGTTGCGGACGGGCATCGAAAGCATTGATACGCTCATGGTCGGGGCAGGCCGAGCTGCGCGGGGTCCATGCCCTGAAGCTGGCGCAGCATGCGGGCGCGCCCGCGCACCCCCTTGCTGCCCTTGCCGCCCACCGACTTCATCACCGACTGCATCTGCTCGAATCCCTTGAGCAGCTTGTTGACGTCGGCCAGGGTGGTGCCGCTGCCCGCGGCGACACGCCGTCGGCGCTGGCTCTTGAGCACCTCGGGATGAATCCGTTCGTGAGCGGTCATGGAGAGCACGATCGCCTCCATCCGCGAGAGGTCCTTCTCGGTCGGCATCATGCTGCCCGCGTTCTTGATCATCTGACGCCCGCCCGGGATCATCCCCAGGATCCCCTCCAGCGGCCCCATGTTGCGGAGCTGGCGCATCTGCTCCAGCCAGTCGTTCATGGTGAAGCGCCCGGCGAGCATCTTCTTGGCCGTGACCTCGGCGGTCTTCTGGTCCATCTGGGACTGGGCGCGCTCCACCAGGGTGAGGATGTCGCCCATGCCGAGGATGCGCGACGCCATCCGCTCCGGCTGGAAGGGCTCCAGCTCGGAGACCTTCTCCCCCACCCCGGTGTAGAGGATGGGCTTGCCCATCGACTCCTTCATGGAGAGAGCCGCGCCGCCACGGGCGTCTCCGTCCAGCTTGGTCAGGATGACGCCGTCCACACCGACCTGCTGGTCGAATTCCCGGGCCACGTTGACCGCCTCCTGCCCGGTCATGGCGTCGACGACCAAGACCGTGTCATGCACCGTGACCTTCTTGCGGATCTCCCGGAGCTCCGCGAGCATCGGCTGGTCGATCTGGAGGCGGCCGGCGGTGTCGAGGATGACGACGTCGCAATTGAGCCGCCGTGCCTCCTCCAGCCCGCGCTTGCAGAGATCGGGGGGCTTGCTCTTGCCGTCGGGCATGGCGACCGGGATCTGGTTGTCCTTGCCCAGCTTCTCGAGCTGCTGGGGCGCGGCCGGACGCTGCGTGTCGGCGGCGACGAGGAGCGGGCGGTGCCCGTCCCGGCGGGTGGCGAGCGCGAGCTTGGCGCAGGTGGTGGTCTTGCCACTGCCCTGCAGGCCGATGAGCATGACGACGGTGGGTGGCTGCGACTGGTAGCGCAGCTTGCGGTGCTCGCCGCCCAGCAGTGCCACCAGCTCCTCGTTGACGATCTTGACGATCTGCTGCCCGGGGGTCAGCGATTCGAGCACGTCGGCCCCGACGGCGCGCTCCCGGATGCGGTCCACGAGGGCGCGGGCGACCTTGAAGTTGACATCCGCCTCGAGCAGGGCGAGGCGCACCTCGCGCATCCCCAGCTCGACCTCCTCCTTGGTCAGGCGGCCGCGTCCGGAGAGCGACTTGAAGATGTCACCAAGGCGGTCGGAGAGGGACTCGAACACGGCTAGCCGCGCTCCGACAGACGGGCGCGCAACCCCGCCTCCACCGCGTCCCGCCGGGCCAGCTCCGCGGCGTGCCCCAGTCGAGCCTCGCAGTGCTCGAGCTGGGCCAACCCCCGGCGCACCAGGTCGTGGGCGCCGCTCCGGCTGCAACCGAGGCTCTCGGCCAGCTCGGCGAAGGACCAATCCTCGTCCAGGTGCAGCCGGCAGGCCTCGCGCTGGTGGTCAGTGAGCAGCGCGCCGTAGACGTCGAGCAGCCGCTGGAGGTGCGCAGTGCGGGAGAGGGCGTCGGCGGCGGCCGGGGCGTGAAGGACTGTCAAGGTCAAAGCCTGGACAGTGTACCGGATCGCGCCGCCGGCCCCCCGATCCGGCAGCCCGCGGCCGGGCCTACCTGTGGGCCGATCCCGACTTCGGTGTTGCCGGTTTCGGTGCTCCCGGCTTGGCGGGGGCCGGCGTGGCTGGGCCCGGTGCTGATCCCGGCGCCTCCAGCACCCCGGCGAATAGGGCGTCCAGGTAGGCCCGCGGGTCAAAGACGTTGAGGTCGTCGATCCCCTCCCCCAGGCCGACCAGCTTGACCGGCACCCCCAGGTCCTCCTCGATGGCGAGCACGGTCCCGCCACGCGAGGTGCCGTCGAGCTTGGTCAGCACGATCCCGGTGAGCCCGAGCGCCTCATGGAACACCCGAGCCTGGGCGATCGCATTCATCCCGGTCGGTGCCTCGATGACGAGGAGCGTCTCGTGGGGCGCCTTGGGGATGACCCGACGGGCGACGTTGCGCACCTTGATCAGCTCCGCCATCAGGTTCACCTTGGTGTGGAGGCGGCCGGCGGTGTCCACCAGAACGACGTCGATGCCACGGGCGACGGCGGCCTGGAGAGCGTCGTAGACCACCGCCCCGGGATCACCGCCCGGCTGGTGGGCGATGACCTCGGTAGCGCTGCGATCGGCCCAGAGCCGCATCTGGTCGATGGCGGCGGCACGGAAGGTGTCGGCGGCGGCGATCAGGACCATCCGCCCCTCGCTCTGGAGGCGGTGGGCGAGCTTCCCGATGGTCGTCGTCTTGCCGCTGCCGTTGACCCCGACCATGATCACGACCGTCGGGACGGCCACGATCCGGAGCCGCCGGTCACGCGCCTCCAGCACCGCCAGCATCTCCGCCTTGAGCGCCCGGAGGGCCTCCTCGGCGGAGGTCATCCGCTCCTCACGCACCCGGGTGCGCAGCCGATCCACCAACCGCTCGGCCACAGGAAGGCCGCAGTCGGCGCCCACCAGCACCTGGAGGAGGTCGTCCCAGAAGGACTCGTCGAGGTCCCGGCGGAGCAGGACGACGTCGCGCACCTGTTCGCTGAAGCTGAGCGAGGCGCGGTCCATCCGCCGCGACATCCGCCGCCACCATGCCTCCCGCCGGGGCTGGCTGAACGGCTCGGTGGGGCTCATCCCCGTCCCTCCACGACCTGCCCGTGAGCGGCAGGCGGCCGCCTGGCCGGCGCTCTACGAGGCGACACGGCGGAGCGGCGACACGATCGTCCCGGTAACGTCGGCAGTCCCGGCGTCGGGGGCGAAGCGGACCGAGAGCAGCGAGCTGACCCCAGCGCGATCGATCGTCACCCCGTAGAGGGCGTCAGCGGCGGTCATGGTGACGTGATTGTGCGTGACCACGATGAACTGCTGGATGGCGGCGAGCCGGGTCAGCAGCCGGGTGAAGCGCAGCACGCTCGTGTCGTCGAGCGGGGCGTCGACCTCGTCGAAGATGTAAAAGGGCGAGGGATTGACCTGCTGCAGGGCCAGGACGACGGCCAGGGCGGTGAGCGCTCGCTCTCCGCCGCTCAGCAGGCTGAGCGGCTGAAGCCGCTTTCCCGCCGGCTGGGCGAGGATCGCCACGCCGAGGAGGTCGTCGTCCGACCTCCGCCTGGTCGCCGGAGCCTCCTCCTCACCGGCGGCCGCGGCCGGTTGCGGAGGACTCTCCAGCCGCAGCGTGGCCCGGCCACCCGGGAAGAGCTCTGAGAACACCTCGGCGAAGTGGGCGTTGACCGCTCCGAAGACGGCACCAAAACGCCGCCCCGCCTCGCCCTCGAAGCGCCGGACGAGGTTGCCAACCTCGGCGGCGGCGACCGCCAGGTCGTCGCGGTCGGTCCGGAGCCGGCCCACCCGCTCCTCGAGAGCGGCGTGCTGCTCCGGCGCCAGGGCGTTGACCGGCCCCATCGCGGCGATCTTGCGCTCCAGCCGGGAGATCTCCCGCTCGGCCCGCTCGGCCGCGGCCGGATCCAGCTCCGCGGTCTCCTCGTCGACCTGGTCGCGCGCCGACTCCGCCTGCTCGTCGAGCCGCATCTCCGCAACACCGACCTCGCTCCGGGNNAGAGGGGCGCCGCGGTCTGCGCGAGGCTCGTCGCCGCCATCTCCACCGCCTGCTCGGCGGTGCGGGCAGCGGCAGCGGCAGCGCCCCCGTGGGCCAGCGCCGCGAGCACGTCGGTCTCGGCACCCACCACCCGGGCGTCCGCCTCCGCGCGCCGGTCGATCGCCTCGGTGTGTCGCCTCTCGCTCTCCAGGCGGCGGCGATCGGCCGCATCGGCGGCCAGGCGCAGCTCGGCCAGCTCGGCGTCGGCAAGCGATCGCTCGGTGGCGACCTGATCGCTCCGCTCGCGCAACTCCACATGCCGGAGCTGGGCTTGCTCCGCCGCTGACCGGAGGCCCTCCTGACCCTGCTCGGCACGGTCGGCCTCCAGGACGGCACTCTCGGCCGCCGCTGCCGCAGCCGCCCGGGCCTGGACGCGGCGCCCCATCTCCGCCTCCAGCGTGGGCAGCCGCCGCGATTCCATCGCCGCTGCGATGCCGGCAGCCGCCGACTGAGCGGTGGCCTCGGCCGCCTCCCGCCGCCGTGCGGCCAGCTCCGCCGCGGCATGGGCCAATGCGGAGTCCGCGGCGACGACGACGCCGGAGTGGCGCCGCACCTCTGCCTCCGCCTCCCCCTCCAGAGCGGTGGCCACCTCGGCGGCCACCTGGGACTCGCGCGCGGCGGCCACCAGTGAGAGGGTAGGCGCGCTCCCGCCCCCGGCCCGCGCTCCAGCCGCGGTGATCACGACACCGTCCGGGAGCACGGCTCGCGCGCCCGATCGAGTGGCGATCTTCCGCGCCGTGGCCACATCGGGCACCAGCCAGGTCCCCGCCAGGCAGTGGCCGGCGGCCGCCCGGGCCCGCGGCTCCACCTCCACGGCGTCGATGGCAGGCCGGGCTCCGGCGACCGCCCGCTCCGGGGCCACCTCCGGCGGGGCCGGCTCCGACCGGTCCGCGCGAGCGCTCCCAGCGCCCTCCCCTGCCGCCAGGACCTCCTCGCGGACCTCGGCTCCGTGCAGCAGGTGGAGGGCGCGGTCGACGTCGCTGACCACCCAGGCTCCGAGATGGGGCTCCAGAGCAGCCTCCACCGCCGCAGCGTCCGCCGGGTCCACGATCCGGAGGGCATCGACCAGGCGCGTGGCGCCGAGCTCGGCGGCCTGGGCGCCGATCGCCCCGCTCCCGCCCAGCAGACCGTCCACCTGGCCGCGGAGGCTGGCGGCCCGGGCCAGCGCCTGGGTCGTCCGTTCGCGCTCCTCGACCCTGCGCTCCTCCGCCTCGCGCAGCAGCTGCCGCGCCCCCTCCAGGTCGGCGGTGCAGCGTGCGGCGTCCGCCTCCGCCGCCCCGGCGGCGGCCTCCAGCTCGGTGAGCC
>PLXL01000006.1 GCA_003153215.1 Candidatus Dormiibacterota bacterium | reverse complement strand
GTTGGCACTGACCGTTGAGGTGGGCGGCCATCTCCTCCCTGCCCCTGAAGCTCGCCGTGCGCTGCTCGCGAGCTCTTCCCGTGAGGTCCGCGACCGAGCCCTCACGGCGGTCATCGCCCGGGCCCGCGAGAGCGAGGATGGCAAGCTCCTGCTCACCGGCCTGCTGCTCCCCGCGCTGCGCCGGCTGTCAGGCCGGCTGGCCAGGCAGTGGGGGGCGGACCCCGACGACGTCGACGCTGAGGTCTGCCTGGCGTTGACCGAGGTGGCAGTGGAGAGGAAGCCGCCGGTGACGGCGGTGGCCAGTAGCGTGGTGTGGGAGGTTCATCGTCGGGTCCGGAGCACCCTGGCGAAGTGGTGTGGGGAACGGGGGCGGCAGCGGTGCCTCGAGGAGGTGGTTGGCGTGCTCGCCTCCCCGATCCTGCGGCTCAGTGCTCCGCGGGATCCGGAGGACCTGGTCGACAGCGCGGTGCGCCAGGGNNCTCTGCCTGGGCTGCCTGACCGTGATCGCCAAGCGCGTCGGTGGAGTGGGCGGCATCCTGCTCGTGTTCGGCAGCCTCGTCAACGTCGCGACCACCATGGGCTGGGACCTGGTCACGGAGATCGGCCAGAAGGTCGAGTGCCACCTCGTCCAGATGCTCGAGAACCAGCTCCAGGCGGGAGTGGTGGACGAGGCCGGCGGGGAGCTGGGAGGGGACGGGAACGCCGCCATTGGCGAGGAGCCGCACACCCCGGAGACGACCTCGCGGGAGGCGAGCTCCTCCAANNCGGTCTGGCGAGCGCGATCTGCGAGAAAGCGACGCTCTGCACCGCCGCCGTCGACGCGGTCAAGAACACGAGCGATACCGTCAAGGCGGCCGTACTGGCCCCCTTCCAGCGGGCCTGGGCAGCGATCCGCGGGCGACCGGTGCCGTTCTCTCCGGACTCGGTCACGGGGGGGACGGATGAAGCCGACGCCGCAGCCGATCTGAACGCTGACGTGCCGTATGGGACCGAGCCTGACCTGAGCGACCCCATCGAAGAAGAGGTGCTGGAGACCGCGGCCGAGGAGGGCGGCGGCGACGCGGCCCAGGCGGCCGGGGACACGACCCACGGTCTCGAGGAGGGGCTCTCCACCGCCGACGAGACCTTCGGCGCGGCCACAGACACGGACGTCGAGGGATTGAATGGCGACGATGGACCGGGGGCGGCCGCCGGAGACGTGGACAAGGCCGCAGCCGACGCTGTCGAGGCAGGCGCGGAGACCGCCGGGAGCATCGGGCTCAAGGTGGTCGCGGACGTCGGGCTCAAGGTGCTGGGTTGGGCTGGTCTGGCCTGGTCGACCTTCGGCTTCATCGGCGAGCTGACCGCCAACTACACGACGAGCGACCAGATCCAGCAGACCGGCTGGCACTACTACGGCCTGCTCGACATCGTCCCTCCCAGCAACGAGCTGCTTGTGAGCCAGGACGTCCTGAACCAAAACCCCGCCATCCAGTCGGAGTTCGGCACCAACCTGATCACCTGTCAGAACCTCATCGACCTCCAGGCCCAGGTGCTCGGCGATCCGACGTCGGTTGCCAACGCCGAGATCGTGGGCAGCTTCTTCGACCCCAACGCCGCCCCCGTAGAGGTCGGTGACGTGCCGGAGTCGTCGAGCACGCACGGCTGGGGGCACGTCGACCAGGACAAGCAGATCCACGACCCGGTGACCGGGATCATCCCGGTCGGCAGCAAGACCTTCGACGCCAACATCGGGCAGATCCTCGGCGAGCTGGCGCCCAACCCAGAGACAGGCCGGCCCGACGGTGCCTGCGGCCTGGGGGCACCGGGGGCGACCCAGCCCCAGACGCCGAACTGGGCCCAGGTCATCGAGGGGGCGATCACCAACGACGAGCAGCTCGCCGGCGTCATCTCGGCAGAGCAGGCGGGGTACCCGTCCCAGCTCGACCCCTGGGGAGTCCCCGACGACGCGGCGTTCACCGACTGGACGGTGAACGACATTCTCACCTTCGGCCTCGGGGCCGACCCCCTGGTCCACTACTACGACGGCGATGACCTGCTCGGCCAGGACGAGTCCCTGGCATCCGGGCGGTGCATCTCCGCGATGGCGCTGACGCCCTACGACGGCATGGAGCCCGAGGCGTACACGGAGCTGCTCTCCCAGGTGAAGCAGGGCAACTTCACCGCCTTCGACCTCCTCGACCAGGCGGCGACGCAGCTCAGCTCCAACGACAATCCGTCGACCGCCGACTGCCTCTACACACCGCTCTATCCGGCCATCACCGGCTGCATCAGGGGCGGGACGGACGTGCTCAACCAGGCCGCGCAGGCGGGGGGCAGCCCCTATCCGTGCGCAGCGACGCCGCTGTGGCGCACGAGCCTCCCGGTGTACTCGCCCGGCTACCCGAACCTCACCCTCTCGCAGGCGCTGCAGGGGGTGCTCGGCGCGTGCGGCTGCTCACCGCCGCCGGCGGCGGCAGCGACTCCAACCGACGCCATCGACCTGAACCAGGCGGCCCAAGCCCAGGGGTATGCCTCGAGCTGGGACTCGCAGGAGACATCGGAGACGGCGACCGACGAGCTGGACGATCAGACGGCGGCGATGGCGTTGGCCGTCTGCGACGTCTACGGGGAGGGTGACCCGCTCCTCGTCACGGCGCAGTCGGCAAGCCCAACCCAGGACGTCGGACCGGGCGCGGGCGGCAACATCGGCTGCTACCAGCAGCTCCCTGGCGAGATGGGCGCGAGCCTGGCCCAGGCGCCCGGAGCGCAGGGTCAGACGG
>PLXL01000087.1:14353-61992 GCA_003153215.1 Candidatus Dormiibacterota bacterium | reverse complement strand
CTCCTCGCCATGGTCCTCTACTACCGCGCCCTCTCCAGCACCCCCGCCTCGATCTCGAGCTTCGCCGAGCTGGGCTACCCGGCCGCCCTCTTCCTGATCTTCTCGCTGCCCACGCCGGTCGGATTCGAGTCGCCGCTGCAGCCGCTCGAGATCGTGGGGGCGGTGATTCTCGTCGCCGCCGTGATCTGTCTCAACTTCCTCAAGCGCCACGACCTGGTGAGGACGGAGCGGTCATCCGAGCTCCGCCTCGCATCCGAGCCGACCGAGGCAGCGGGCTAGTCCGCCTGGCCGGTGGCCAGTGGCTCGGCGTGGAAGCCGTCTCCGCGCAGCAGCCTGAGCGCCCGATCGATCGAGGCCGCGTCGATGGTGAGGACCAGTGCGGCGTGGCGGGTGTCCGAGTGCTGCATGTAGAGGTCGAGGATGTTGATGTCGTTGGATCCCATCAGGGTGGTGACCTGGGCGAGCACTCGGGGCCGGTTCTCGATCGGCACCGCGATGTCGACGTTGTGCCCGGTCTGCTCGATGAGGAAGCCGCCGAGGGTTTGGTAGGAGGCGCCTGCCTCGTTGAAGTGGCGCTCGGTGGCGGGGCGGTCGTCGATGTCGCCGCCGAGCCGGCCCATGGCGTCGCTGAAGGAGCCGAGCACCTCATGGATGGCGTCCGCGTTCTCGGCCAGGATGTCCGCCCAGAGGGTGGGATTCGCGGCACCGACGCGGGTGAGGTCGCGGAAGGAGGGGCCGGCGAAGGAGAGGGCGTCGGGAGAGATGCCGGAGGTGACCTCGAGGAGCGCGACGGCCAGGAGGTGGGGGAGATGTGAGAGGGCGGCGACGAGCCGGTCGTGGCGCTCCGGGTCCACCGCGGTCGGTATCGCGCCGAGGTCGTCACGGACAAACTGGGTGACTCGCGCGTAGGCCTCCGGCAGCGTGTCCCCCGTCGGGGTGATCAGGTAGCGCGCGCCCCGGAAGAGGTCGGGGCTTGCATTGGCCACGCCGCCCAGCTGACTCCCCGCCATCGGATGCCCACCGACGAAGCGGCCGATGCCCGCGGCGGCGGCGGCGCGCACGATCGCCGCCTTGGCGCTGCCGACGTCGGTGACCAGCGCGTCGGTCGGCGCCAGCTCGGCGAGCAGTCCGGTGATCCGGGACACCGGCGCGGCCAGGACCACCATCTCGGCGCCGCGCACGTCGTCCAGCCGGGACGGGTGATCGATCGCCCCCAGCTCCACGGCGCGCTCCAGGGTGCCGTCCGTATCAACGCCGGACACCTCCCAGCCGGCTCGGCGCGCCGCCATGCCGATGGAGCCGCCGATCAGGCCGACGCCGACGATACCGAGAGTGTGGCTAGACATTGAATCGGAAGTGGACGACATCGCCGTCGCGGACGACGTAGTCCCTCCCCTCCAGCCGCTGGCGACCCTGCTCGCGGACCGCGAGGTACGAACCGGCCTCGATCAGCTCCTCGGCCCCCACCACCTCGGCGCGGATGAAGCCGCGGGCGAAGTCGGTGTGGATGACGCCCGCGGCCTCCAGCGCGGTGCCGCCGCCCTGCAGCGTCCAGGCGCGCACCTCCTTCTCGCCGGCCGTGAAGAAGGTGATCAGGTCCAGGAGCCCGTAGGCATCGCGGGCCAGCCGGTTGAGGCCCGGCTCGGGCAGCCCCAGGGAGGCCAGGAACTCGCGTCGGTCCGCCGCGGGAAGCTCGACGATCTCGGCTTCGATCCGGGCGGAGATGGCCAGGCAATCGCCGCCGTGACGGCGGGCCAGCTCGACGACAGCGTCGGGGGGCGGCTTGCCGGCGTCGCCCTCACCCACGTTGACCACCACGATCAGGGGGTGGGAGGTGAGCAGGTAGAGCTCGTGGATGTGGCCGCGCTCCTCCTCCGAGAGCGCCAGGGTGCGCACCGGACGACCGGTGTCGAGGTGGTCACGGACGTAGCGCATGACCTCGAGGGCCTCCTCCGCCTTCTCCTTCTGGAGGCGGGCCGTCTTCTCCCGCTTGTCGAGCCGGCGGGTCACCGTCTCCAGGTCGGCGAGCTGGAGCTCCAGCTCGATGACATCGAGGTCGCGGACGGGGTCGACGGCCCCCTCCACATGGCTGACGTCGGGGTCTTCGAACCCGCGGGCCACCACCACGATGGCGTCGCACTCGCGGATGTGGCCGAGGAACTGGTTGCCCAGGCCCTCGCCCTGGCTGGCACCCCGCACCAGGCCGGCGATGTCCGTGAAGGTCACCGAGGCCGGGATCACCCGGGGCGGCGAGAAGATCGCCGCCAGCCGGTCCAGCCGCTCATCGGGCACCGCCACCACCCCGGTGTTGGGCTCGATGGTTGTGAACGGGTAATTGCCAACCAGGGCCCCAGCCTGGGTCAGTGCGTTGAAGAGCGTCGACTTGCCCGCGTTGGGCAGGCCCACGATGCCGACGCTCAGTGCCATGGGCGGCAGGACCGTCGGGGGTTCTTCAGCACCCTGCTAGTCGCGCTCCAGCTCAAACTCCGCGTGCAGCGCTCGCACCGCGTCGGCGACCCGGTCGCGGGCGATGACCACGGTGACGTGGATCTGGCTGGTGGTGATCTGCTCCACGTTGATCCCCTGGGCCGAGAGCGCCTGGAAGATCCGGGCGAACATCCCCGGCGTGCCCAGGAAGGCGGTGCCCACCACCGAGACCGTGGCGATGCCGGTGTCGACCGCCACCTGCTCCGCGCCGATCTCCCGGGCCACCTCCTCGAGCACCGGCCGGGACCGCGAGAGATCCTCCTCCGCGATGGTGAAGGAGAGGTCGGTGAAACCGTCGTGGCTCACGTTCTGGACGATGATGTCCACATTGATGCCGGCCTTGCCGATGGCGCCGAACACGGCGGCGGCGATCCCCGGGCGGTCGGGCACCCGGGTCAGGATGACCTTGGCAACGCCACTGTCGTGGGCGATGCCGCGAATCTTCTGGCGATCTTCCATGGCGGGATGCTGACAGATGAGGGTGCCGGGGTGATCCTCGAAGGTCGAGCGCACCACGATCGGCATCGCGTAGGCTTCGCCGATCTCGACGGCGCGGGGATGCAGCACCTTGGCGCCGACGGCCGCGAATTCGAGCATCTCCGAGTAGGCGATCTCGGGGATCGGGCGCGCTCTCGGCTCGACCCGAGGGTCGGCGGTGTAGACGCCGGTGACATCCGTGTAGATCTCGCATCGATCCGCGGCCAGCGCCACCGCCAGGGCCACCGCGGTGGTGTCCGAGCCTCCCCGGCCGAGGGTGGTGATGTCGAACTGGTCGGTCGTGCCCTGGAAGCCGGCCACCACCACCACCTTGCCGCGCCCCAGCTCGTCGATGATGCGCTGCGGCACGATGTCGACGATCCGGGCGCTGCGGTGGACATTGCTCGTCCGGATCCCGGCCTGGGGCCCGGTCAGCGAGATCGCCGGGACCCCCAGCCGCTCCAGCGCCATGGCCATGAGGGGTGCGGTGATGGTCTCCCCGGTGGAGAGGAGCTGGTCCATCTCGCGGAGCGGCGGGGCGGAGTTGACCTTGTGGGCCAGGCTGATCAGCTCGTCGGTGCTGTCGCCCATGGCGCTGACCACCACCACCACCCGACCGCGCTCCGACCGGGTGGCGGCGATCCGCCGGGCCACGCGCTGGATCAGCTCGGCGCTGGCGACACTGCTGCCGCCGAATTTCTGGACGATGCAGTGGTCGGATGGATCGGTCATCGTGGACTCGCTCCCGGCGATCATGGGGCCAGATCCACCCGGGCGCCGAAGTTGCGGACCGGATGGGTGACCGGCTGGCCGTCGACCTCGGCGAGCCGGGCCGCCGCCGCCATCGCGGATGCGACCGCCTCGGTGTCCCCGGTGCAGAGGGCGAGGACCGACGGACCGGCGCCGGCGAGGCACGCCCCGTGTGCCCCCGCCGCCAGCGCGGCGTCGATCAGCAGCGGGACGTGGGGCATCAGCTCACTGCGGGCGGGCTGGTGCCAGCGATCCCGCATCGCCTCGCCCAGGAGATCGAGCCGGCCGGTCAGCATCGCGGTGACCAGCAGGGCACAGCGGGAGGCGTTGTAGATGGCCTCCTCCCGGCTGAAGGAGTGGGGCACCACCCGTCGGGCGGCCTCCGTGCTCATCTCCCCGTCGGGGACGAAGAGGACGGCGCGCAGCTCGTCGGGTACAGGTACCTGGGCGACCGGACCGTCGCGGACGCAGACGACCATGCCGCCCAGCATCGCGGCGGCGACATTGTCGGGATGCCCCTCGATCTCGGCCGCCCGGGCGATGACCTGCTGCTCGTCCCACCCGAGATTGGCCAGCGCGTTGGCGGCGAGCACGCCGCTCAGAGCGGCGGCGGCGCTGGAGCCGAGCCCGCGCCCAAAGGGGATGGCGTTCCGGCAGCTGATGCGCGCGCAGGGGGGTGTCACCCGGGCGACCGCACACGCCGCGACGAAGGCCCGGGCGATCAGGTTGCGGGCTGGGTCCCGGAGCTCCTCGGAGGAGTCCGGGCCGGGATCGATGCTGATGCCACCCTCGGGCTCGGACCACGCCTCGACCTCGTTCTGCAACTGCACCGCCAGGGCCAGGATGTCGAAGCCCGGCCCCAGGTTGGCGACGGTCGCGGGGACGCGGATGGTGACGTGCATGCGGATCTGGGTCAGAGCCCGATGGCGGCGGCGATGCTGGCCGGGGTCCCGGTCACCGACTGAGGCGGGGGCAGCCCGTCGCTCACCGCGGGGAGGTCTTTGAGCCCGTTCCCGGTGAGGACGCACACCACACGCGATCCGCGGGCGACGGCGCCGTCCTTGACCGCCTTGCGCAGCACGGCGAGCGATGCCGCCGAGGCCGGCTCGCAGAAGATGCCCTCGATCCCCGCGAGGTCCCGCTGGGCGGCGGCGATCTCGGCGTCGGTCACCGAGTCGATCAACCCCTCCGACTCGTCACGGGCAGCCACGGCGCTGGCCCACGACGCCGGGTTGCCGATCCGGATGGCGGTGGCGAAGGTCTGGGGGTTGGCCACCGGCGCGCCGAGCACCAGGGGGGCCGCCCCCTCCGCCTGACCGCCCACCATCCGGGGCAGCTGGGTCGCCCGCCCCGCCTCCCGGTACTCGCGGAAGCCGCGCCAGTAGGCGGTGATGTTGCCGGCGTTGCCGACCGGGATGGCCAGGATGTCAGGGGCGTCGCCCAGCTCGTCGACGATCTCGAAGGCGGCCGTCTTCTGCCCCTCGATCCGGTTGGGGTTGACGCTGTTGACCAGGGTCACGGGGTGGGTGTCGGCGAGCTGGCGGACCGACAGGAGGGCCTCATCGAAGTTGCCCTCGATGATGAGCACCGTCGCCCCGAACACCTGAGCCTGGACCAGCTTGCCGAGCGCGATCTTCCCGGCCGGCACGACGACCACGGTGCGCAGCCCAAAGCGCGCCCCGTACGCCGCGGCCGAGGCGCTGGTGTTGCCGGTGGAGGCGCAGATGATCGCCCGGCTCCCGCTCTCCAGCGCCTTGGCCACGGCGAGCACCATCCCACGGTCCTTGAAGGAGCCGGTCGGGTTGAGCCCCTCGAACTTGAAGTGAAGCGAGCGCAAACCCAGATCGACGCCGATGCTGCGGGACTCGATGAGCGGTGTCCCCCCCTCGCCGAGGGTGATCCGCGGGGTGCTGGCGGTGAGCGGCAGATGCTCGGCGTAGCGCTCGATCACGCCCGCTCCGCGCACGGCGCCACCCGCCGTCACGCTGTGGCCCCCAGGCGGTCAAGGCGCTGCACGACCTTCACTGGCAGCCCGAGACCTTCCAGGGCCGTCAGGCTCCGGTCCAGGGCGGCCCGGGTCGCCGGGCTGGTCAGGACCGCCAGCTCGTCGTCGCTGCCCCCGGGGTTGATCTGCTCCACGACAACTCCTCCGCGCGTGAGTGCCTCGGCAACCAGGTCAGATGCGTCCGGGCTGCCGTCCACCCGTACCCGCAGCCAGGCAGCGGTCTCGGCCGCCTCCCCGTCGAGGACCAGAGCCGGCGCGGCCGGCGCCTGGGGCACCTCGCCACCTGCGCGGCGCGCCCGGGCCACCGCCACGATGTCGCTGAGCACCGCGCTCGCCGCGGCCTCGGCCCCGGCCCCCCGCCCCCGCAGGACGACCCGGCCGGCCAGGTCGCTCTCGACGACGACAGCGTTGTCGGCTCCCTCCAGGTCGCTCAGCGGGTGGCCGGAACGCGGCACCAGCGTCGGCTGGACCGATAGCGCCAACCCGCCCTCCGAACGCTCGGCGCAGGCCACCAGACGGATCACCGATCCGAGCCGGGCTGCCGCCGCCACGTCGCTGCGATCGATGTCACGGATGCCGCGCCGCTCGACCTGCTCGGGGCGCACCTCCGCGCCCATCGCGAACCAGGCGAGGATGCAGAGCTTCTGGGCGGCGTCGTGGCCATCGAGGTCGCTCGTCGGGTTGGCCTCCGCGTACCCACGCTCCTGGGCGTCGGCCACGGCGCGGTCAAAGTCGTCCCCCGCCTCGAGCCGCACCAGGATGTGGTTGGTGGTCCCGTTGATCACCGCGGTGATCCGCCGGACCTCGTCGCCCCTCAGCGAGTCGCGGAGCACCGCGAGAACCGGGATGGCGGCGCCCACCGCGGCCTCGAACGCCAGCCCACCGCTCGCGGGCCGGACAGCCGCCACCAGGCGGTGCCCGGCGGTGGCGATCACGGCCTTGTTGGCGGTCACGACACCCAGCCCACGCTGAAGTGCGGTGTCGAGCAGGGTGCCGGCCGGCTCCAGGCCTCCCAGCAGCTCCACCACGATGTCCACGTCCGCTGCCGCCACCGCCGCGGCCGCATCGGCGTCGATGGTCACCCCACGAGCGGCCAGCTCGCGAGCTCGGCCCGGCTCCCGCTCCGCGACGCGGCGCAGTACCAGCGGGCCGCCGCTCCGGGCTGCCAGGCGATCGGCATGCACCTCGAGCTCTCGGGCGACCGTCGCACCGACCGTCCCTGCGCCGAGCAGCGCGATTCCGAGCTCTGTGGCCATTGGCGGCCGAGTCTAGTCGACCGGGTGATGCGGCCCGGGTCAGCCCGTCTCGGCGGGCTCCGTCCGGGGTGGGGGAGGCGATCCCGGGCGGTACCTGCTGAGCCCCGGGAAGCGCGACTGCCGGGCGAGCAGGCGAAGCAACGGAATCACGGCTCCCGACGGGACCGGGTCTCCCCACAGGCGCCCCTCGGCTGCATCGCACCCGAGTCGCTGGATCGAGATGCGTGCCGCCTCGTCGTCGACCCCGGTGGCGATGACGGTGAGGTTGAGGGCGTGGGCCAGTTCGACGATCCCGCGCACCGCCGCAGCCTCCACTCCCTCCCTGCGCGCCGAGGCCACCAGCGAGCCATCCAGCCGCAGCTCGGTGAAGGGGAGGGCGCGGAGACGGAGCAGCGAGGTGGAGTCGGAGCCGTAGTCGTCCAGAGCCACACCGACCCCCATGTTGGCGAGAGATTGCAGGACCGGCGCCTCCATGGAGAGCGTGGTGTTCTCGTCGACCGTGATCGAGAGGGAGGCTGGCGGCACTCCCCACCGCTCCAGGAGGCCGCTCACCGCGCGCGGGAGCTGGCGGTCCTGGACGTTGCGACCGGCGATCTTGACATTGACCCGCAGGGCGTGGCCCTGATCACGCCAGTTCGCCTGCTGCTCGATGGCCAGCCCCAGTACGCAGCGGGTGAGAGGCCGGATGATCTCCGTCTCCTCCGCGGCCGGGACGAATTGGTCCGGGGTCAGCAGGCCGTGCCGCGGGTGGCGCCAGCGCACGGTCGCGTCCAGGGCGAGCAGCGCCGAGTCGGCGAGGCGCACCAACGGCTGGTAGAAGAGCTCCAGCTCTTGGTTGTCGATCGCCCGCCGCAGCTCGGCGAGGCGCACCGCCCGGTCCTCGATCTCGGACGTGCCGTCCGCGGGCGTGTAGACGCGCCACCCCCGGCGTGCCTGCTTGGCCGCCTGGCGGGCGACCTCCGCGTTGGCCATCAGGGTCTGCGCGTCGCCGCCGTGGTCGGGGAAGTTCACGATGCCGATGCTGATCCCGGCCTCGAGGGAGTGCGCGTCGACCGTGACCGCCTCCTTGAAGGCGGCGAGCACCTGGCGAGCGATCCGTGCGCTCGCCGCCGGGGTGGCGCTGCCTCCCGGGATGATCGCGAAGTCGTCGCCTCCCAGCCGCGCCACGACGTCGGTGGCTCGGAGGGTCCGGCGGAGCCGCTCGGCGACGGCCACCAGAAGGCGGTCTCCGACGCCGTGGCCAAGGCTCTCGTTGACCTCTGCAAAGCGATCCAGGTCGAGGAGGAAGACGCTGAACGGCGCCCGCCGCGCTGCGGCGACCTCAAGGCGGGCGAGGAGCACCTCCCGGAACTGCCGGTCGTTGGGAAGCCCGGTCAGGCTGTCGTGGAGGGTCTGGTGAAGCAGCGCCGCCGACTGGGCGCGGACCTCGGATATGTCGCGCACGACGACGATGCGCCCCTCGCCCTCGGCGACCAGGCGGCTGTCCACCTGCGCCGAGAAGCTGGTCGCGTCGCGCCGGAACGCCGCCGCCGCCGCCTGGCCCGGGCCGCTACCACCCATCGGCAGATCGGAGGCACCCGGCCGGAAGGCGGGCAGCAGCTGCTCGACGTGGCAGCCGGTGAGGGTGCCATCCGCCGCTCCGAAGAGCCGCTCGGCCGCCCGGTTGGCCAGGGTCACCTGACCGTCGCCGTCCAGGATGAGGATGGCCTCGGTCACCGCATCCGCCACTGCCCGGAGCCGGATTGCGGAGACGCTCAGATCGGCGGCCCGCTCCTCCAGCCGGCTCCGATCGCGTTGAAACTGGCGCACGACGGCGGTGCAGGCCGCCCCCAGGGCGAGCAGGAGCAGGGCGGCAAGCAGGGCGACGCCAACGTTCATTCGCTTCGTGCCGACACTACCTGACCGCCGCCGTCTTCCCGCGACGGTGGGGTGACGGTGCGACGGAGAGTCGGTGCCCCGGTGGTCGCCGGCCGCGTCCGCCCGGTGGTACGGTGAGGTCAGCCATGGCATTCCAGAGTTCTCAGCGGCCCCACCCGTGATCGAGGCCAGCGCCGGCGTCACGGTGCCGGTGGGGAGAGAGGAGGCATTCGCAGCCCTCTCCGATTTGGAGCACGCCGACTGGCTGCCCGGCGTGAAGGGCCTCGTGCACATCGGCGGCCCGGCGCAAGGGGTCGGCGCCCGCTATGAGGTCGAGGCAGGCATCTCCGGCCGTCACCTTCGCGGGGTGCTGATGTGCACCGAGGCGATCCGCCCGGAGCGCACGGTCATGACCCTGGAGGACGGTCTCGACCTGACCATCACCGGCACCGTCTGCCCGGTGAGCGGCGGCGGCTGCCGGGTCGAGCTCACCGCTCGCTACTCGGTCGGCAACGGCCTCACCGGCCTCGCCGTCGAGCGGGCCAGCGCGGGAGCGGCGCGCCGGGAGGTGTGCCGGGCGATCGAGCACTTCGCGGCCCAATTCGCCCGCAAGGCGTCGGCCGGCGTTTGAGCCCGGGTCATGGGCAAGTCCTCCCTCCCGGTGGGGTGCTGACCGCCGTCATGGGCGTGGCGGATGACGACACCGAGCTCGATGCCCTCTCGGCCCAGGTGCGTGCGCGTCCCAAGCTCTCTCAGGAGGCTGTGGAGGCTCTGATCGCCGCCGCCGGCGGAGGCGATCAGGACGCTCACGCCGCCCTGGTCGAGCACGCGCTGGGGCCGGTCCTCGCCGAGGCAGTGGCCCACCGCGACCGCGGCGTGGAGGTCCTCGACCTCTTCCAAGAGGGGTCGCTGGCTGCGCTGGTGGCGGTCGAGGAGTACGTCGAGCGCGAGGGCGCCGCCGCCGGGCTCGTCGCCTACGTCCGCCGGGTCGTCAACCTCCATCTCGACCACGTCATCGAGGAGCACGAAACCGCGGTTGCCGAGGCCGCCGAGCTGGTCGAGGACACCCGCCTGCTCGAGGTGGCGCGAGTGGCGCTCCGCCGTCAGACCGGTCGCCAGCCCACCGAGACCGAGCTGGCAGCGGTGCTCCTCTGGTCGCCGGAGCGGGTCGAGCTGATCTCCGGGATACTGGACAACGCCCGCTCCGACTTCGACTCCGACATCGTCCAGTACCTGGACGACGCCGATGACGATGGTGACGACGGAGGCGACGGCGCCGGCGAGGAGGAGTAGGGCCGCTCCCACGGGACGCGGGCCTCCCGGCGGCTCCGCGCAGCCCTCATGGCTCGCGGAGATCCTCGTGGCGCCAGTCGAGGTCGCGCAGCTCGGGGGACGGTGCACCGCGCCGGACCACGCCCGGGCCGAAGCGGCGCTGGAGAGCGTCGAGGGTGGCGTCGAGGTGGCGTTCACGGGCCGCTCGCGGCGCGCTGAAGAGGTCCAGCTGCGCCGCGTTCTCCAGGTTGTGGACGCCGACCCCGAGGAGCCGGACCGGCCGGTCCGGCTGATGGGTCGCCGCCAGGAGCGCGATGGCGCCGGAGGTGATGGCCGCGTCGCTGTCGCTTCCCCCATCGAGGGAGCGCTGGCGGGTCAGCGAGGTGAAGTCGGCGTAGCGGAGCTTGAGGCTGACGGTCCGGGCGCTCAGCCCCGCGGCGCGCAGCCGTCTCCCCACGTCGGCGGAGAGGTGGCGGACGCGGTCCCGGAGCTGGGCGGCGTCGACGACGTCCCGATCGTAGGTCTCCTCGCGAGAGATCGACTTCGTGGAGGTCGGGGGCGTCACCGGCGAGGTGTCGATCCCCTGGGCGCGGCGGGTCAGGGAGTGGGCGGCGACCTTGCCCAGGCGTCGCTCGAGCAGCGCCGCCGGATGCCCGGCCAGCTCGCCCAGGGTGCGGAGCCCCAGCCCGGCGAGCGTGCTCGCGGTTGCCGGGCCCAGCCCGGGGAGGGTGCGGAGCGGAAGAGGCCGGAGGAACTCCGCCTCCTCGCCGGGCCGTACCACGACGAATCCTCGCGGCTTGCGCAGATCGGAGGCAATCTTGGCGACGGTCTTCGAGGTGGCGATCCCGAAGCTCGCGTGGAGTCCCGTCTCGGCCAGGATCCTGTCGCGGAGGTGGGCGGCCATCTCCTCGGGCTCGCCCGGGGTGGCGGTCACGTCCAGGTACGCCTCATCCAGGGAGAGGGGTTCGACGAGGGGGGTCAGGGCCCGCGCCAGGGCGAAGATCCGGGCCGACGCTTGCCGGTACGCGGGAAAGTCGACGGGAAGCACGGCGGCCGTGGGGCAGAGGCGCACCGCCCGTCCCAGCGGCATCGCGGAGTGCACCCCGTAGCGGCGCGCCTCGTACGAGGCGGCGGAGACCACGGCACGGGCGGTGCGCCCGTCGCCTCCCCCTCCGACGATCACCGGGCGGCCGCGCAGCTCAGGACGCCGCTCTTGCTCCACCGACGCGTAGAAGGCGTCGAGGTCGAGGTGGATGATCGCCCGCACCCAGCCCATGAGCCGATTCTGTCGCTCAAGCGTCCCCGGTGTGTGGACCTGGCGGTCGGGGAAGCCGGGTCGAAGCGGCCGGGATGCCGGCTAGGCGATGGAGCCGGCCGGCCGGCCGGCCGCGAAGTCCCGGATGTCGTCCTCGGTGAGGTAGCCCGCCGCGATCAGCAGCTCGGCGTAGCTGACACCCAGGTGAGGGGCGGCCCGGCGGAGCACCCACGGCGGTGGGTTGTCTTTGTTCTTGTTGACCGCCTGGTAGAAGTAGATCTGATTGAGGTCGCAGAGCAGCGCAAGACGGTGGAGCGAGATGCCGCGCACATGACATCTCTCGATCAGGTAACCCCGAAAGCCGGCATCCATCATCTCGCTTCCTGCTTGATTCCTCGGGTCAACGGGATGTTGTCGTCGCCAACGACGCTACCACGGTTGCCCCGATTCTGCGGCGGAAACAGCAGCTCGACTAGGTCGGAGAGCCGGTTGATCACCGCGTCCGCGTCGCCCGGTCCGGGGTCGTCCCGATGCTCGCGGGTCCGGATGCTCGCCATCCCCGCGGCACGAGCGCCGGCGATGTCCTCGCGGCGGCGGTCTCCCACCATCGCGCAGCGGCTCGCCTCGACACCCAGGGCGCCCAGGGCGGCGGCGAAGATCTGCGGCGCGGGCTTGCGCCAGCCGATCTCGCTGGAGAAGGTCACGCTGTCGAAGAGACCGGCCAACCCGAGGTGCGCGAGCTGGGCGTGGAGGCTGGCGGAGCGATACGACGCGTTGGAGCAGAGACCGAGACGAAGGCCGCGCCCGCGCAGCTTCGCCAGGGTGTCGACCGCTCCCTCGGCGACCACAGCACCTTCCCGCCACGCCTCCTGGGTGATGGCGGCGATCTCATCCAGCAGCTCGTCTGAGAGCTGGAGGCCCAGCGTCGCGTAGGCGCGTCGCTCCTCCGCCGCGGCGTCGATCTCCCTGAGCCGCCCCATCGCGTCGTGGCGCGCCACCGCATGCTCGACGCGGTCGTGCACCTCGGCGAGCAGCGTCTCCGCCGGTGGCACCGGTCCGAGCCCGGCTTCCTGGAGCCGGCGGGCGACCTCCGCGTGGGCTCGCAGCAGGGCCCCGTCCGGCCGGCTGAAGGTGACGAGGGTCAGGCCGTAGTCGAAGAGCAGCGCCTGGATCGACGCACTCGCCATCAGTGGGGCTGCTGACCGCGCCCCGGCCCACCCCGCCGCTTCCTCCCCGAGACCCTTCTGCGCCGTCGCCGCCCCGAGCCTCCAGGCCCGGGCGAGCGGGCAAAGCGGTCGTAGAACGTCTTCGAGGGGTGAGCCTCGGTGGGGAGTCGAGCTGTCGCGCCGGGCGCCGCCGCGACCCGGGCCGCGTACTCACCGAGCAGCGCCTCCAGGGGCCGCTTGTCGCTCGCCGACGGGGACGCGGTCTCCGCCCAGGGCTGGACGGTGGAGGTCTCAGCCTCCGGCGCTGGTGCCTCCTCCTCACCGGGGACCGAGTCGATCAGCTCCTTGATCGCGCGGGCGACCACATCGTCCGAGTTCCCGGCCCCGTTGGCACCGCCGCTCATGCTGGCGTCGAGCTCGGCCCGCGGGTGCCGGCCGCCACTGGGAACCCGGCCAGGGCCAGTCCCGCGATCGTCTTCATGTCGACGGCGTCATCGGCGATGAGGCGGGCGGCCTCCGCTGCCGTGAAGAGCTGGGCGACAACGTGCTCGTCCGGGTCGGTGTGCGTCTCGCCGGGACTGAGGTGGCGCGCTGCGAAGAGGTGGAGCAGCTCCCCGCTGTACCCCGGTGCCACCGGGCCCGCGGCGAGTCGCTCCCAGATCTCTGCCGTGTACCCGGTCTCCTCGGCCAGCTCGCGTCGGGCGGCAGCCTCGGGCTCCTCGCCCGGGGTCAGGGTGCCCGCCGGGATCTCCCACAGCGCCCTGCCGACGGCGTGGCGCCACTGGCGCACCAGCACGACGCGGCCGTCGGCGTCCGTCGCCACGATCCCCACCGCTCCCGGGTGCTCGATGATCTCGCGGCCGGCGAGATTGCCGTCCGCGGTCTCCACGGTGTCGTCGTGGACGGTGAGCAGGCGGCCCTGGAACACGGTCCGCCGCTCCACCGGGTGCTCCCGGAGCAACTCGTCGGTCATGGTCGGGAAGTCTGACAGCAGCCGCACGGGGGCGGTCACGAACGGGCCGAGGGCCGCGCCCTCGCCGCGCGGCTGTGGTAGGGTGCCCGGGTCACGGATCGATCCGATCGCGTCCTGCACGGCGGGAGTTGGCCCCGCCGGTCCGAGGCCCACCACGCTAACCTCGGTGGAACGGAGACCTAGCTGCGCCGTCCTCCACCAGTCGTGCCGTGAAGCGACGAGGGGAACGGTCGGTCGGTCAGGGGAGATCCTGTCGATGCGAACTGCGTTGCGCCTTCCGGAGTGGGCAAGCCGGCGCGCCTGTTCGCTCCGGCGGTCGGCGGGGCGCCTTGGCCCGCCACTCCGCGGCGCGGCGCGGCGGCTGGCACGCCGCCTCCACTCCCTTGGCGGGCTGGGCCGCAGCGGCGGCCGCATCTGGATTCCCCGGCGCCTCGGGGAACTGGCCGCCGGTATCGCCATCCTGCCCCTGAGCGCCGTGCTGACCCTCACCGTGGCGGCGTTCTCGGGCCCCTCCACGGGCCCGGCCCAGGGCCCGCCGATCAGCTCCGCCGGCTCGCTCCTCCGCTTTCACATCCAGCCTCTCGGCGACCCGTTGGATGTGGGGACCAGCGGGATCAGCACGCCGGTACTCGCGAGCCTCCCCCCTGCCCCGCAGCTCTCGCCCCTCCAGGTGCTCGACGGCACAGAGATTCCCTCTGCCCCCTACTCCACAGCCGAGGTCGAGGCCATCATCACCGAGGCGGCTGACGGCCAAGGGGTCAACCCCGCCTGGATGATCAGCACCGCCGAGTGCGAGTCCACGCTCCACACCAACTCGTACAACGCGTCCGGCCCCTACTACGGCCTCTTCCAGTTCCTCATGTCCACCTTCACGGCTCACGGCGGCACAGACATCTGGGACCCGGCCCAGCAGTCGGACATCGCGGCGAGCATGTTCGCCTCCGGGGACTCGTCGGCCTGGCCGGTCTGCTCGCGCACCTGACGGAGCCTGCTCCCATCCGGCTCTTGCGACGCTCCTCGATCTTGCCGGCCTGAACGCCATCGCGTGGCCGGCGGCCGGCCTCAGTTGACGTCTGTCGCGTAGAGCTGGCACAACGCCGGCGGGGCAGAGACCAGGACCGGCACCGACGCGGCCGTCGAGCCTCCTCCCGGCCAGACCGTCTGCAGGAGCCCGCCCCCGACGATGGCCCCGGTACCGTCCTCGCACGTCGCGGAGACGCTGACGAGTGTCCCGGACGCGACCTGCCCGCTCAGGGTTGCCGAGACGTCTCCCTCGTATCCGACCGATCCGGCGCAGGGGGAGCCGCACGCGTACGTCGCCGCGGTCGCTGAGATGACCGTGCGCTCACCCGCCTGCCAGGCTCCGACGGTCACGGAGACGTCGGTGCTGGTGGCCCCCTCGCACGAGTCGGTGCAGAGGGCGGTCACCGCGAGGGTCTCCCCCGGGGCCAGCGACACCGGCTCCGAGGCGAGGGAGTAACCCCCCCCCGGGAAGCGGACGGTGAAGTTGACCACCACCCCGGCCGCGATGTGCGCGGAGGCCTCGTTGTGCAGCACCGCAACCGGGTACACCTGGAGGTCGTAGGACCCGAACCCGGAGGTCACCAGGTCGACTGTCTCGTCGTCCGGGGCGGAGCTGGCGGACGCGGTTGGCGTCGTTGACGGAGCCGAGCTGTGCGACGGCGACGGCACGGGCGAGGCGGAGTGCGCCGCGGGCCCCCCGCACGCGGCCACCGCCACGAGGAGGACGGCGGCTGCCAGGGTGCGGACCATGCCGGCGATGGTAGTCACTTTATGCCGGCGCCCTCACTAAGCGCGGCCCTGCCGGCGCCGTGGTCTCGCCGCCAGCCGGCTCGCGGTGGCCTCGGGCCGTCGCGCTGGAGACGCGCAACGGGCGGAGGGGCACAGCGCTCCTCCGCCCGCATTGCGGGATCGAGTTCCGTCTAGCTCGCGAGATCGGTGCGGATGGTCTCGATGTCGGTCTTGCACTTGCCAAGGTCCGACCGGACCGTCTGTGCCGAATCGCGGGCCGAGACCAGCGTTGGCTGGTTGCCCGGGTAGCCGGAGGGGAGAAGGGTGATCACGTCGGAGACGATGCCCGCCGAGGCCGACTGCGCAGCCGCCAGCTGAGTGGTGCAGTCGTTGAAAGCGGTCTGCGCGGCCGCCTTCTGCGCGGCCGAGGCGCTGCTGTTGTTGATCGCAGTCTGGATCGACGGCAGCTTCGACTGGAGGTTGGATTCGATGGTCGTCTCGGTGTCGGCGGCGATCACGAGGTGCACCTTGGGCTGCTCGAGGAGGAAGACCCGATAGCCTGTGACGATCGTCTTGGTGTCAGCGAGTGCCTTCGCCACCGTGGTGTCGGCGTCGATGGTGCCGAGGAGCGTCTGCAGGCCGCTCGCGTCAGCCGAGAGCTGGCCGAGCAGGGTCGCGTTGTCGCTCGAGGTGATGTCGGCGCTGTCGTTGACGTCCGAGGTCATCTTCTGGAGCGCGGCCTCCCGCGCGGAGACCGCCTGGGAGGCGCGCTGGTCAATGCAGGCCAGGCGGGCGGCCGTGCTGCCGGAGCACGCGCCGGAGGTGGCGCTCGGAGAGGGACTGGCTGCGGCCATGGCGGGCAGGACGCTCGCGGCGGCGAGGGCGGCGCTGACCGCGAAGGCGGCGATGCCGATGCGGATGGGGTGGTGCAGCTTCATTGAGCCGGGTCTCCTTCACTGGTGGCAAGGCCCTGGTTGGCCTGGCCGATCTCGTTGTCGATCTGGTTGAGTTGGTTGTTGATCTGGTTGTCGATCTGGTTGAGCTGGTCGCTGGCGTCTCCGGCGGCGGAGCTGGAGCTTGCTGCCGTGGAACTGGGGCTGCCCGCGACGGCGCTCGGGGTGGCGGTCTCGCCGGCCGGGGTGCTGATCGGCGCGACGCTCAGCGTCGGGGGTGCCGTCGGCGCCGGGACCGTGTGCGCGCAGGCCGCCATGAGGAGCAGGGCCGAGCCGGCCAGAGCGGCGGAGCCGAGCCTGCCGAGACGTCGCATCGATGTGGTCCTCCGTTTCATCTGAACGTGGACCCCATGCTGGCACCGGTCAGCCGGCGACTCCCTGAGAGGGTGCTGAAACCCTTGCCACGAAGCGGTGATACCCCGCCTTTCTCAGCGGCGCCTCAGCTGTGAGTGCTGAACTCGCTGCGCCGGAAGAGCGCGTGCAGGGGGAGGGACCGCTCGCGCAGGGCGGCCTCCGCGCCCTCCTCGCGGTCGACCAGAACGACGACCTCTGCGACCCGCACCCCGGTGGGCGCGAGCACCTCAAGGGAGCGGAAGGCGGATCCGCCGGTGGTGACGACATCCTCGATGAGAGCCACGAGCTCGCCCTGCACCGGCGCAGGCCCCGCGATCTTGGCCGCCGTGCCGTGCTCCTTCTGCGCCTTGCGGATCATGAAGGCGCGCAGCGGCGGATCGGAGCCGGCGGCGCTCAGCGCCGCGATGGCACCCAGGAGCGGCCCGACCCCGTCGTCGCCGGCCACCGCGGTGACGCCCAGCTCGCGGCAGCGGGCCAGCATCAGCGAGGCTGCCAGGAAGAGTCCGCGGCCTTCCAGGGTCACCTGCTTGCCGTCAAAGAAGTAATCGCTCCGCCTCCCGCTCGCGAGCACGAAGTCGCCCCAGCGAAAGGCGCGCTCGGCGAGAAGCCTGTGCAGCTCGTCGCGTGGCACGGTCACTCCGCCGGCCTCCAGCGGAGCACCGGCCTGCGTGCCGCCTCCACCTCGTCGACGCGGCTGACCGGCGTCTCGTGCGGCGCCGATCGGACGTGATCGAGGTCTCTCTCGGCCTCCGCGACGATGGCGGCGCAGACGTCGGCGAGAAGGTCGAGGCTGCGCTTCGACTCCGTCTCCGTCGGCTCGAACATGAGGGCCTCCGGGACCGTGGTGGGGAAGTACGCGGTGGGCGCGTACACCCCGTAGTCGAGCAGCCGCTTGGCAACGTCCAGGGCCCGGAGGCCCACCACCCGGCTCCCCCTGGTGGTGGCGACGAATTCGTGCATCGAGTCCGAGGCCACCGCCATCGGGAAGATCCCGCGCAGCTGTGACTGGAGGTAGCGGGCGTTGAGGACCGCGTTCTCGGCCACCGCGGAGATGGACGAGCCGTAGGCCCGGATGTAGGCGTACGCCCGCACCAGCATCCCGAAGTTGCCGTAGTAGGACCGCACCTTGCCGATGGACTGGGGACGGTCGTGGTCGAGCAGGAAGCGGCTGCCATCCCTCTCCACCGTGGGCAACGGCAGGAAGGCGGTGAGCGCCTCGGCGACCCCGACCGGGCCGCTGCCCGGTCCGCCCCCGCCGTGGGGCGTCGAGAAGGTCTTGTGCAGGTTGAGGTGGACGACGTCGAAGCCCATGTCACCCGGGCGGGCAACCCCGACCAGGGCATTGAGATTGGCGCCGTCGTAGTACAGCAGGGCACCCGCCTCGTGGGCGATGCGGGCGATCTCCAGGATGTCCTTCTCGAAAACCCCGAGGGTGTTGGGGTTGGTCATCATGATCGCTGCCACCCTGCTGTCCAGATGCCGGGCGACGTCGGCGACATCCACGGTGCCGTCGGGGTTGCTCTGGATGGTCACCACCTCGAGCCCCGCCAGCGCCGCGGAGGCAGGGTTTGTCCCGTGCGCGGAGTTGGGGATGAGCACCCGGGTCCGGTGGGTGTCGCCGTGAGCGGCGTGATACGCCTGGATCATCCGCAACCCCGTCCACTCGCCATGGGCCCCGGCGGCCGGCTGGAGTGAGATCCGGGCCATTCCGGTGATCTCGCAGAGGAGCCTCTCCAGCTCCCACATCAGCTGCAGGGCGCCCTGGACGTCGCCGGCATCCTGGTAGGGGTGGAGGTCCGCGAAACCGGCCAGCCTCGCCAGCTCCTCGTCGACCACCGGGTTGTATTTCATGGTGCAGCTGCCGAGCGGGTAGATCCCCTGGTGCAGGTTGTGGTTGCGCCGAGCCAGTCGGCCGAGGTGCCGGGCGAGCACCGGCTCCGGGATGGCCGGGACGGACGGCGGGTCGATGCGGAGCGCCACCCCGGGCAGGAGTTCGGCGAGGGGTCGGGGAGGGACACCGGCCTCGACCTCTCGTGGCCCCCTCGCCAGGTCACCGCCCAACTCNNCCAGCTCGGGATGCGGCCTCGACGTAGCGGTCCAGGGACGCCGGGGTGGTGGTCTCGGTACAGCAGACCAGGAGCTGCTCGTGGCGATCCGGGTCGAACCGCCCGAGCGGCAGGCCGGCCACGATCCCCTGGTGGCGCATTGCCGTGGCGAAGTCTCCGGCGTCGCCGGGCACCCGGAGCGCGAACTCCCAGAGGTAGGGGTGGTCCGGGTCGGCCAACTCGATGCCGTCCAGCGCTGTGAGCCGGGCGGCCAGGGCGTGGGCGCGCTGGACGCTGATCTCAGCCACCCGGCGCATCCCGGCCCCGCCCATCCTGGCCATGTAGACGGTCGCCGCCAGGGCGGTCAGAGCGTGATTCGTGCAGATGTTGGAGGTCGCCTTCTCGCGACGGATGTGCTGCTCGCGCGCCTGCAGCGTCAGCGCGTAGGCGCGCCTGCCGTCGTGGTCGTGGGTGAGGCCGACCAGACGTCCCGGCATGCGCCGCATCAGCTCCTGCCGCACCGCCATGAAGCCGAGGTGGGGCCCACCGAAGGACGGTGGGATGCCGAGCGGCTGGCCGTCCCCCACGGCGATGTCGAAGCCGAGATCTCCAGGTGGGATGAGCAGGGCGCAGGCGATCGGGTCGGCGCAGCAGATCGAGATGGCTCCGACCGCTCTGGCGGCCTGGGCCACAGGTGCAATCTCTGCCACCGTCCCGAGAAACCCGGGCAGGGCGACGACGGCGCAGGCGTCGCCGGCCCCCACCCTCGCGCTCACGTCGTCGGTGATCACCACCTCGACGCCGCGCCCTCGCCCGTATGTGCGGATCACGGCGAGTGTCTCGGGGTGGAGGTCAGCGGCCGCGACCACTCGGTTCCGCCCGGTCTGGGCCACGGCCATCATCACGCCCTCCGCGGCCGCAGTGGCGCCGTCGTAGAGAGAGGCGTTGGACACGTCAAGGCCCGTGAGCTCGCAGATCATCGACTGGAACTCGAAGATCGTCTGGAGTGTCCCCTGGGATGCCTCGGCCTGGTAGGGCGTGTAGGCCGTGTAGAACTCGGGGCGGGCGATCGCGGCGCGCACGATGGCTGGGATGAAGCGGCGGTAGACGCCGGCGCCGAGGAAGGAGTCCAGCGCCCCCAGCGGTTGGTTTCGGGCCGCCAGACGCTCCAGCTCGCCGGCCAGGTCCTGCTCGGCGAGCGGCTCCGGGAGATCCATCACGGGGTGGCGCAGCCGCTCGGGGACCGCCCTGAACAGCTCCTCCACGCTGGCGGCGCCGATCGCCTCCAGCATCTGCCGGCGCTCATCGGCTCCGTTGGGGAGGTAGGCCATGGTCGCCCACAGTATGCCGAGCGCCTGCCCGCACACGGCTTGCTGCACGCTCCCCAGGCGGTACTCCGCAGGATCTGGGCGGGGCCGGACTAGAAAGGGTGCCGCGCTCCCGCTATCAGGACATATCAGGCCACGGGGTACCCGCGGCCTCTTCGCCCTCTTCGTTCTCGTTGCGCTGCCGGTAGCGCTCCGCCACCATCTTGTAGGCAACGCTCTTGGGCAGGCCCAACTTGACCAGGGACTTGACCTCGTCGGCCATCACCTTGTCTCGCGCCGTCTCGATGGAGGCGATGACGTCCTCGATGCTGACCGTGCTCACTCGCTTGGACACCCCGTCACTGTACCAGCGTTGCTGGCGGCGCCAAACCTCGGACGAGCGTCATGGCGCCCCAGACGTTCCGGTCGTCGCCCAGCTCGGCCCGCCGGATCTCCGGCGGAGGCTGGAGGAAGAGGCTCTCTCTGACGGTCCGCCGCAGCTCCTGGTCGAACCTCTCCCAGGCCTTGACCACCCCGCCTCCGAAGACCACGACGTCGCAGTCGAGCAGGGCCACCGTGTTGACCACCGCCAAACCCAGCCAGCGGCCGATCTCGGCCCAGGCCGAGGGGTCGTCCAGCTCCTCCGGCGCCACGCCGAAGCGCTTGCGGATGGCGTTGCCGCTGGCGAGGGCCTCGAGGCAGCCGTGGCCCCCGCAGTGGCACTCCGGGCCGCCCAGGTGCGCGGGCCAGAGCACCTGGTGGCCTGCCTCCGTGTCGTGGCGGGCGATCACCAGCTCTCCATCCCGCACCACGCCAGCACCGATCCCGGTGCTCACGGTGTAGTAGGCGACGGTTGGGAAGCCCCGCCCGGCCCCGAAGCGCGCCTCGGCGAGGGCGGCGCAGTTGGCGTCGTTCTCGGCGAACACCGGGCAGCCGAAGTGCCTGCCCAGGGTCGCCCGAAGGTCCAGGCCGTGCCACGCCTCCGACAGCCCGGGCGGGTTGAGGAGCGTCGCCCGCTCGCGATCAAAGGGGCCGGGCGTCGCCACCGCGATCGCCTCCAGCACGCTCTCGCCGCGGACGCTGTCGAGCATCTCGGAGAGGAAGCCCCCCGGGTCCCCGCCGGTCGGGGTGGGACGCACCAGCGGTGTCCCCGGCAGCCCGCGGTCGCCCGTGACGCTCGCCAGGCACTTGGTCCCGCCGATGTCGACGAGCCCGATCACCCGTCAGTCATCCGCGCTGCGGTCCGATGACCCGGCGCGCGCGGAATCGGAGGCCGTGGCCGCCGAGCGCCCCCGGCCTCGGAACCACCAGACGACGACCACCGCCGCCAGCGCCACGGCCAGGACGATCCCGGCGTCGCCGATCGGCCCCGAGATGCGGTTCCAGTTCTTCCCGCCCTCGTAGCCGGCGACGGCCAGGACCGCCGCCCAGGGGAGGGTCCCGAGGACCGTCATCGCGGTGAAGGTGGTGATCCGGATGCGGGCCAGCCCCGCGGGAAACGAGATGTAGGTGCGGATCACGGGGAGGAGTCGGCCCCAGAAGACGGCGCCCGTCCCGTGTCGGCGGAACCATCGGTCGGCCATCTCGACATGGTCGGGGCGGATCCCGATGTACCGCCCCGGTCCGAGCAGCACCGGCTCGCCGAGCCATGCCGCCAGCCCGTACGCGATGAGCGATCCCACCAGGTTGCCCACGATGCCCACCACCACGACCGCCACCAGGTTGAGCGAGCCGGTCGAGGCGAGGTAGCCGGCGACCGGCATGGTCACCTCGCTGGGGAAGGGGACGCCGACGGACTCCACGGTCATGAGCAAGAGGATGGCCAGGAGCCCGTAGGTCCCGACCCACCCCGAGACGAGACTGTCAATGCTGGCGACGGCGTGCATTCAGGGCTCCTGTCTGGGTGAGGGGGGTAGATCGAGGATGGTCGCACCGGCGCCACGGGTCAGGGCGGCACGGGCTCGGGCCCCGCGTCGCAGCCGGGAGCGGACCACCAGCGCGAGGACGATCACGATGGCAGGCGGGAGAGTACGCCAATCGAAGCTCGCGAGCAGCAGGCCGAGGGGGACGGCGATGGTGACGGCGAGGTCGTAGACGCTTCCCCGCATCCGGGTGAAGATCGCCACCGGAACGGCGATGACCGCGCAGAGGAGACCGGCGAGGGGAAGGGAGAGCGCCAGTCCCGATATCAGCGGCACCAGCCCGCGTCCGCCACGCCGGAAACCGATCGGGAACGCGTCTCCCACGACGCACCCGGCGATGGCGCTCGCCGCGAACCAGTCGGTGTGGTGGCTGAGGAGGAAGGCGGTGAGGCCCACGACGCCGCCCTTGAGCAGCTCGATGAGGCCCGCGAGGAGCGCGGTGGAGGGTCCTGCCGCCCGGAGGGTGTCGATCGCCCCCGTACCCCCAAAGAGGCGCAGGTCGATCCCCTTCTCCCGGCGGACCAGCAGCCAGGCGACGGGCAGCGCACCCACCGCGTACGCGATCACGAAGGCGATGGCGGCGGTGAGAGGGGTCGGCGTCACGTTCACGGCCACGAGACTAGCCGAGCCAACCACCCTGCGGGGGCACAGAATGGCCCCACCCGTGGCACTGGTCCGCCGTCTATCCCGCTTTCCCGCCTGGCCCCGCCCGTTCGACCCCGACGCCGAGCTGGACTGGTCGGACCCGGCGTTCAGCCGGCGCCTCCTGGCCGAGCACCTCGACCAGGCCCACGACGGGGCCAGCCGGCGCCGCACGTTGATCGCCCGGCACGTTACCCGCCTTCGCCAGCTCCTCCCCGACCCGCCCGCCCACCTCCTGGACGCCGGCTGTGGGCCCGGCCTGTACGCGGTGCCGCTGGCCGGGCTCGGCTACCGGGTCGACGGCATCGACGTGGGGCCCGCCGTCATCCGGCATGCCCGGAAGGAGGCGCGGGCCAACGGGGTGGCGCGCCTCACCCACTTCGAGGTGGGGGATGTCCGCAACCTGCCCGCCGAGCCGCGCTACGACGCGATCCTCCTCATCTACTACGTCCTCGAGAACCTCACAGCGCCCCGGCAGGCCTCTGCGCTGCGCCGGCTCGCCGCCTCGCTGAGTCCCGGGGGCCGGCTGATCGCCGAGTTCCGGCTGCGGCCCGACCAGCCGCCGGGGCGGTTCTCGGCCTGGGAGGTCGCCGACGGCTCGCTGCTCGGCAAGCGCCGCCAGCTCCTGCTCAGCGACAGCGTCTACGACCGGGCCCGCAACCTCTTCATCCTCCGCGAGGTGGCGGTCTTCCCGGACGGCAGCGTCGCCGTCCAGCAGACCACCAGCCGCCTGCTCCGCTTCGAGGAGATCCCGGTCGTCCTTGCCCGGGCCGGGATGCGGGTGATCCACGCCTTCGACGGTTGGACCCGTTACCCGGGCAGCCCTCTCTGCGACAGCGTGGTCGTGGTCGCCGAGCCCGACCAGGGTTCGCCGGCTAGCACTCGCCGGGCAGGGTCCCGACGGCCAGGGTCAGGGTGAGCTCGGGCGCGTCGCCGAGAACGAGGGTGGCCGTGTAGGTCCCACCCGGGAGAGAGGAGTCCACCGGCCAGGTCACCTGGTAGGTTTCGGCGGCCCCGGTGGCGAGGGTGACCTCTCCCGCGCACGCGCTGGCGGGCGCGGCCGCCGAATAGCCGCTGTAGACGCTCAGACCGGTGCCGTCGGTGACGATGACCTGGAGCGGCTGGGAGCAGTCGACCTCCAGCGTGGCGGAGCCGTCAGCGATCTCCGTGAAGGTCACCGTGCCCCCGGGATCCACCTGGGCGTGGTCTGCCGTGGCCGCCACGGGCGCTGCCGAGGCGGACGGCAGCGCGAGGGAGGGCGCCGGCCGGCAACTGGGGGTCGGGGTCGCCACCGCCACCGCCCCGCCGCAGGCGGTGAGGAGAAGGGCGAGCGCGGCGAGGCGGGGCCCGATCATCTCCGAGAATTCTGCCCTCGAACCGTCCGGCTCCGCCAGCCCTCCGGGCCCCGTGCCCGGGAGCGGACGGAGTCGTGACGCCCCGCAATACCATTGGCTGCCACCGCCGCCCCAGAGGGGCCGACGTCTCCGAGGAGGTCGTCACATCATGCCCACGCCAGCACCGGATCGCATTCGCACGGTGGCCGTCGTCGGCCACAGCCATGACGGCAAGACCACCCTCTGCGAGGCGCTCCTGCACACGGCGGGGTCGACCCCCCGGCTGGGCTCGACCGATCAGGGCACGTCGATCTTCGACTTCGAGGCCGAGGAGCAGCGCCGCTCCATCTCCATCAGCTCCGCCGTCGCCCACTGCGACTGGAAGGACACTCAGGTCACCCTCGTCGACGCCCCCGGCTTCCAGGACTTCGCCGGAGAGGTCGCCTGCGCCCTGGCCGGCGCCGATGCCGCCGTCCTGGTGGTGAGCGCCAACGGCTCGGTCCCGGTCGGGGCCGAGCTGGCCTGGGAGATGATCACCGCGGCCGGTCTTCCCTGTCTCATCGTGGTCAACCGGATGGATCGCGAAAACGCGGCCTACGAGGCCACCGTCAATGCGCTCCGGGAGGCCTTCGGCCACAAGCTGATCGCCGTCGTGGTTCCCATCGGGTCGGCGGAGGCGCTCCAGGGCTATGTGGATCTGGTCGACGGAAGCGCCTACCGTTTCGGCACGGACGGCGGCGCGACCGCCACCGAGATGCCTGCGGCGATGAGCGGTGAGATCGACCGGGCCCGGAGCGCCCTCATGGATGCGGCCGCCGAGACCGACGACTCGCTCATCGAGAAGTACCTGGAGGGCACCGAGCTCTCCTCCGACGAGGTCCGTGACGCCGTCCACCGCGGAGCCGCCACCGGCACGCTGGTGCCGGTCATCTGCGCAGCGGCGATCGGCGCCCGTGGCGCGGCTCTCGTGCTGGACAGCATCGTCCGCTTCCTCCCCTCGCCCAAGGAGCGGGTGCGCCGCGGCACCGACGCCGCCGGCAAGGAGGTCGAGATCCGCTGCGACCCGGCGGGCCCCCTGGTCGCCCACGTCTTCCGGACCGCCGTCGACAACTTCGGCAAGCTCAGCTACGTGCGGGTGCTGCGCGGCACCCTGCGCGGCGAGACCCACCCCTACAACGCGAATCACAAGAGCGAGGAGCGCTTTGCCCAGCTCGGCCGTCCGATGGGCAAGCAGGTGGTGCCCGCCGGCGAGGTCGGCGCCGGTGAGGTCGCGGTGCTGACCAAGCTCCAGACCACCGCCACCGGCGACACCCTCTGCGACCGGGCTGCGCCCGCCGTCCTGCCGGCGATCACCCTGCCCGCGTCCGCTTACTCGGGGGCGATCACCGCCAGGACCAAGGGCGACGACGACAAGATCATGCAGTCGATGGCGCGCCTGGCGGAGGAGGACCCCACCTTCGCGATCGACCGCGATCCGGTGACCCAGGAGGTCATCGCCCACGGCCTCGGCGACGTCCACCTGGACGTGGTGCTGGAGAAGATGAAGCGCAAGTACGGCGTGGACGCGACCATTCATGCACCGCGCATCCCCTACCGGGAGACCATCCACGGCACGGCACGGGTGCAGCACCGCTACAAGAAGCAGTCAGGCGGGGCGGGCCTCTTTGGCGACTGCACCATCGAGATCGAGCCCCTGCCTCGTGGCGGCGGCTTCGAGTGGCAGGACAAGATCTTCGGCGGGTCCATCCCCCAGCAGTTCCGGCCCTCGGTGGAGAAGGGGGTCCGCCAGGTCCTCGAGCAGGGGGCGATCAGCGGCAACCCTATCGTCGACGTCCGGGTCCGGCTGGTCGACGGCTCCACCCACCCCGTCGACGGCAAGGACATCGCCTTCCAGATCGCCGGTTCGATGGCGATGCGCGAGGCGATGCAGAAAGCCTCCCCGGTGCTGCTCGAGCCGATCGTGATCGTGAAGGTCGTTGTCCCCGAGCGCTTCACCGGCGACATCATCGGTCTCTTCAACGCCCGGCGCGGACGGGTCGCCGGGATGAACCCGCTCGGCGACGGCCGCTCCGAGGTGACCGCCCAGGTCCCCCAGGCGGAGATGTTCACCTTCCCCATCGACCTCCGCGCTCTCACCCAGGGCCGGGGCCGCTATGCCACGGAGCTGTCCCACTACGAGGAGGTTCCGGCGCACGTGGCCCAGCAACTCATCGAGGCGCACCAGAAGGAGCACGCCGCAGCGTCCTCCTGATCTGCCTACGCGGTTGCTCTCACCGCGGGCGTTTCGGCACGAGCGGGTGAATCAGCCGGCGACGGCTCCCACTGCAGCCTCCGGGCCAGGGCGATGGCCATCCACAGCGCGCTCGCGCAGGGCAGCGAGCAGAGCTGGAGGAAGGGCCACCAGGCCGGAGTCCGGCTGATCGCGACGATGCCGTTCATGCTGAGGTCGGAGATCGCGAGGGGGGCGACCAGTCCGAAGACGACCAGCACCGCCACGGCGGCGAGGGCGGTCGACCGCTCCGCGCGCCACCCCCGCGCGGCGACCAGGCCCAGCACGCAGAAGAGCGGGATGATGAGGTGAACGAAGTGCGGGTACCAGGCGATGCCCCCGGCCAGCAGCATCGCCGTGATCGCCAGCCCGAACTCGGCTCCCCTCTCCTCGCGGGACCGCCACTCCGGCCGGATGACCCAGGCCGCGAGCCCCAGGACGAGCAGTGCGGCCACGACGTTGGCGACCTGGACCAGCACCGACGTCGGCTGCACCACGAGGACCGATTGGTCCGCCAGGCGGCTGATCGCGCCGCCCAGTGACTGGTCGTAGATCCACCCCGTCGCGCGGTTGAGGCCGGGGAACACCTTGGTGAAGAAGGTGATCGTCGCCCCGCCCCCCACGGTGAGGGTTCCCAGGGCCAGGGTGACCACCCCCGTCGACGCCATCGCAGCGGTTCCGCGCCACCAGCGGCGCCGGATCAGGATGATCAGGAAGATGACCGGGGCGATCTTGATCCCGGCGGCCAGACCGAGGAGGACGCCGGCGGTCACCTGGCGATCTCGGACGTAGGCCCAGTAGGAGATCGCGAGCAGGAGGAAGATCACCGGATTGATCTGTCCGTGCCAGTAGTTGTAGGTGGCCGGGGCGAACGCGATGGCGGCCAGCACCGCCAGTTCGACCCTCGGCCACGAACTCGGCAGGGCGGTTCGTGCGACCACGATCGCGCCGGTCACGGCGCAGGCGAGGGTGAGCCAGAGCCAGACGACCATCGCCGGATGGGCGCTGAGCAGGGCCAGGGGGCGGATCAGCAGCGCTCCGAAGGGCGGATACACGAAGCCCGCCTCGGTGACGGGGGCCGAGCTGAAGTTCACGTAGGGCGAGCCGCCGGCGGCCATCGACCGAGCCGCTCCCAGGTACGCCGCGAAGTCCTCGAAGGGTGCTCCGAAATGGCCGGTCAGCGGGTCGAGCCCAAACGACCTCAGGGCCACGATCGAGGCGCCAGCGGCCAGCAGCACCAGGAACGGACGGGCTCGGCGCACTCGGGCAGGTGCCATCGTCTGCACGGTCACGGTTCCGGATCGTATGGCTCGCGAAGAGGCCGATCCCCTCCCGTCGCGCTCCTGTGACCCTGCTGGCGCAGTCGGCCTAGGGGCGGATCCCAGCGGCGAAGGTGAACGGATGGTGGTAGCGGAAGGCCTCGTCATCGCCGAGGGACCGCATCTGCTCGGTCAGCTCTGCCTCGAAACGATCCCGGACCGCCGGCCCAAGGACCGACAGCAGGGCATGGGACGACGGTCCGGCACCCATCATCAGCTCGGTCCACTCCCGTGCTGTCGCCGCCCTCCCCCCGGTCACCATCATCGTGGTGACGACGTCGGTGAAGCCCGCGGACGCCAGCAGGTGGGCGAGCACCTCGGGTTCGCCGAATCGGGCCCGGTCGCCGGGGGGGCGCGGGACCACCACGGGGTGCCGGAGCTCCAGGGCCAGGAGCCGCTCGTGGAACACCTGCTGGGCGGGCGTGGAGAGGGCGCGATCGAGCACGGAGACGGCGATCCGTGAGCCGCGCCGCAGCACGCGATGCGCCTCCTCGAGGGCGCGCCGCGGGTCGGAGAGGTAGGGGAGGGAGTCGCCGATGGTGACCACGTCGAATGTGCAGTCGCTGAAGACGAGCGCCTCGGCGGGGACCTGGAAGAAGCGCACATGCGGGGAGGCGCGTCGCTTGGCGACCTCCAGGAGGCGTTTGGCGATGTCCACCCCGAACACCTCCCCCGAGGTGCCCACCCGATCGGCCGCCATCTGGGTCACCAGGCCGGTGCCGCATCCCACATCGAGCAGACGCTCCCCGGGAAGAGGCGATGCGATCTCGATCAGGCGTGCGCCCAGCCGGCGGTGGATGCCCGAGGACCAGTCGTCGTAGGCGTGGTTGACGGCATCGTAGTAGGCCTCGAGGTGGCGGGCGTAACGAGTTACCGATGGCCACTCCCGGTCGGGGGGGTCAGGGGGTATCGGAGGGGTAGACTGACGAGCCTGTCCGTCGGCGTAGGGGAAGGATTCAGACATGGACCAGACCGCAGACAAGATCAATGCAACCCCGGAGGCGAAGGAGTCAGTGGTGATATCCAAAGCGGACGGAAAGCGTCCCGGCGAGAACTCTAGCGGTGGCACGGTCACCCTGGGGGTCGATGATCGCCTCGAGGGCAAGTTGATCATCCGCAGCGATCTGGTCGTGCTCGGAAGCATCGACGGCGAGGTGATCACCACCGGCGACGTCACCGTCGAGGCATCGGCCGTGGTCAAGGCCCGGCTGGAGTGCCGCAACCTGAGCATCCGTGGCCGGGTCGAGGGTGAGGTCACCGCTCAGCAGCGGCTCCGCCTTGCCGGCTCCGGGTACCTTCAGGGGAGCATCCGGGTGGGCAAGCTCCACGTCGAGGATGGAGCCACCTTCAACGGCTCGATCGCGATGATGGGCGGCGAGGGCTAGGAGCCCGTTCGCGGGAGAGGCCGCGTCGCCGTCAGGGTGGCGCGGCCTCTCTTTGCGTAGAGGGGCCCCCCGCGCCGCCTGCGGCGTGCGCGCAGCGCAATCGGCGCGGAGCGCCGCTTGCTCAGCCGACGAGGGCGGAGAGTCCCCATACGACGAGCGCTCCCAGCACGGCGATGAGGCTCACCGCCAGCACGATGGCTCGGCGGCTCGCCGTCCCGTAAATGGCGACAACCCCGGGCTCGGTGGGGAAGCTGGCGGTGTGGATGGTCATGCAAGGTATACGTCGCCCGGGCCCCCGGGGTTACGCGCCTCGACATCCCCAATTCGGGGTTCTTCCGGGACGAGCACATGGGAGCGCCACGGTCCTTGGTCGGTTTGATTGCGCCGTTCCACTGTTTCGCCGGGTTCGGCGCGCCGCCGTCCCGAATTCGGCTGAATTCGACCTGATGGGTCGGAGTGTGCTTACAATCCCGGGCAAGTCGCCGGGCGGACCCGGCCCCGATCCAGCCCAATCCAGGAGAGGAACCGATGGCAGTTTCCGGCTACTGTCTCAAGTGCAAGAAGCAGACTGAGATCAAGGACGCGCAGGCGATCACGATGAAGAACGGCAAACCGGCCACGACCGGCACCTGCCCCACCTGCGGGACCAAGATCTTCAAGATCGGCAAGGCCGAGGCCTGACGCGAGGGGGGCTGCGGCCCCCTTCAGTCCGCCTCCAGCACGTCGGCCCGGCCCACGCCGGCCATGGAGCCGACGCGGTCTCCTTCGGCGAGCCGCATGATGATCACGCCCCGGGTCTGACGGCCTGACACCCGGACCTGCGCGAGCGGGATCCGGATCACCTGGCCCTTGGTCGAGACGACCATCAGCTCCTCGGAGAGGTCCTCGACCACCCGCATCCCCACGATCTCGCCGATCTTGGGGATGGCGTTCTGGTCGACCGTGTAGACCCCCTGGATGTTCCGGCTCTTGACCGGGTAATCCTCCATCGGGGTCAGCTTGCCGAAGCCCAGCTGGGTCACCACCAGGACGTGGCCGCGAGGATTCACGATGTCGAACCCGGCCACCTCGTCCCCGGCTCGCAGCCGGATCGCCCCCACGCCCATGGTGTCTCGCCCCATCGGGCGGACCTCCTTCTCCGAGAACCGGGCGCCCTTGCCCTGGCGGGTGACCACGAGCAGCTCATCACCGCCCGTCGAGATCCTCACCCAGTCCAGCTCGTCGCCCTCCTGGAGGTTGATGGCGATCAGCCCATTGCGCCGCACCGCGGAGTAGGCGGCTGACGGGGTCTTCTTGATCTGGCCCAGCCGGGTCGCCATCACCAGGTACTGCTCGTCGGAGAACCCGTCGACGGCGATCAGGGCGGTGATCCGCTCTCCCTGGTCGATCTCGATGAGGTTGATGACCGGGAGCCCCTTGGCCTGGCGCTTGACGTCCGGGATCTCGTGGGTTCGCAGCCGGAAGACCCTCCCCCGGTTGGTGAAGAAGAGCATGTCGCTGTGGGTCGAGGCCGTCGTGGAGTGCTCGGCGTAGTCCTGCTCGGTGGAGCGCTTGGCACCCACGACCCCACGGCCGCCGCGGTGCTGGGCCCGGTAGCTGTCCACCGGGATCCGCTTGATGTAGCCGCGGTGGGTCAGGGTGACGAAGACCTGCTCCTTGGGGATCAGGTCCTCCTCGTTGAGCTCGACGTCCCCGTAGCGGATCTCCGTGCGCCGGGGGTCGGCGAAGCGCTTGCGGAGCTCGGCCAGCTCGTCCTTGATCAGCTGGTCCACCAGGCGGGGGTTGGCCAGGATGTCCTCGAAGCGGGCGATCTCCTTGATGAGGGCCTCGTACTCCTCCTGGATCCTGCCCGCCTCCAGGCGGGTCAGGCGGCCCAGGCGGAGATCGACGATCGCCTTGGACTGCCGCTCACTCAGTTCAAAGCGCTGCTCCAGGGCGGTCTGCGCCGCCTTCTCGTCCTGGGCCGCCCGGATCAGCGCGATCACCTCGTCGATGTGGTCGAGGCACTTGAGCAGCCCCTCCAGGATGTGAGCCCGCTCCCGCGCCCGCCCCAGCAGGAAGCGGGTGCGCCGGACCACGACCTGGCGCCGGAAGTCGACGAAGGGCTGGAGGATCGCCTTGAGCCCCAGGACCTGGGGCCGGCCGTCGACCAGCGCCAGCATCAGGGCACCGAAGGTGTTCTGGAGCTGGGTGTGTTTGAAGAGGTTGTTGAGCACGGTGTGAGGACGCGCGCTCGGCTTCAGCTCGATGACGATCCGGGTGCTCTCGGTGCGCCCCGACTCATCGCGCAGGTCGGCGATCCCCTCGATCTTCTTCTCGTTGACCAGCTCCGCGATGCTCGAGAGCAGGCGCGCCTTGTTGACCTGGTAGGGGAGCTCGCGGACGATGATCTGCTCGCGGCCGTTGCGCGACTCCTCGAACTCGACCTGGGCGCGCATCACGATGCGCCCGTGGCCGGTCGCGTACACCTGGGCGATGTCGCGCGCATAGATCATCCCCCCGGTCGGGAAGTCGGGCCCCGGGATGATCCGGACCAGGTCCTCGGTGCTGATCTCCGGGTCGTCGATGAGCCGCACCAGCGCATCGACGACCTCGCCGAGGTTGTGGGGCGGGATGTTGGTCGCCATGCCGACCGCGATCCCGCTGGCACCGTTGACCAGCAGGTTGGGCAGCAGCGCGGGGAGCACGCCCGGCTGCAGCACGGTGGGGTCGGCAAGGTAGGTCTCGACCATGTCGACCGTGTCCTTGTCGATGTCCTCGACCATGGTCATGGCCACCGCCGACATCTTGGCCTCGGTGTAGCGCTGTGCCGCCGGCGGGTCGCCGTCCACCGAGCCGAAGTTGCCTTGGCCGGTGACCAGCGGGTAGCGCATCACCCAGGGCTGGACCAGCCGCGCCAAGGTGTCGTAGATCGACTGGTCGCCGTGCGGGTGATAGTTCTTCATCACCTCGCCGACGATCGCCGCCGACTTCTTGGTCCGGCCGCCGGCGGTGATGCCCTCCTGGAGCATCGCGTAGAGGATGCGTCGCTGGACCGGCTTGAGGCCATCGCGCACGTCGGGAAGCGCCCGGCTCACGATGACGCTCATCGCGTAGTCCATGTAGCTCTGGCGCATCTCCTGCTCGAGGTCGATGGGCTGGATGTCGCCGGGGTGGAAGACGCTCATGACCCGTCCTCATCTGGATGCTCGACGGAAGCGACCGTGGCCGCCCGGTCCGGCGATGCCAACGCCGCGGCGATGCGCGAGCTGACCCGCTGGCGGGCGGCGAGCGCCGCCACGCGCACGGCGTTGCCGATGGCCTCGGCGTCACTGCGGCCGTGAGCGATGACCACCTCGCCGGCCACTCCGAGCAGCAGGGCGCCCCCGGACTTGCGGTAGTCGACCCGGTCGCGCAGGGGGCGGAGCTTCGGCTTGAGCAGGGCGCCTCCGACCTTGCCGGTCAGCGATCCGCGCGCCTCGCGGGAGATCACCCCGAAGAGAAGCTCGGCGACCCCCTCCGCCGTCTTGAGGACGACGTTGCCGGTGAAGCCGTCGGTCACGACGACGTCGCAGGAGCCGTTGAAGACGTCCCGTCCCTCGACGTTGCCGACGAAGCGGAGCCGTGCCGACGAGAGCAGCCGGTGCGCCTCCTGGACCAGCTCCGAGCCCTTCTCCGCCTCCTCCCCGTTGCTCAGCAGGCCGACGCGGGGGTCATCGACTCCCATCATCAGGCGGGCGTAGATGCTGCCCATCACCCCGAACTGGAGCAGCCAGAGCGGCTTGCAGTCGACGTTGCCGCCGATGTCGAGCAGGAAGGTGGAGGTGGTGAGGGTGGGGGTGGGGAAGGTCGTCCCGATGGCGGGCCGAGCGACCCCGCGGATGCGCCCCACCGTGAGCAGCGCCGCGGCCAGGGTGGCACCGCTGTTGCCGGCGGAGACGGCCGCCTGGACCCGTCCCTCGGCCACCAGGCGGGTCGCGATCACGACGCTGGCGTCCTTCTTGGACCGGACCGCCTGGGCGGGGTGCTCGTCCATGCCGATCACCGATCCCGCCGGCACGATCTCCACGTGGCTGCGCAGCACGTCCGCGGCGCGGGTCGCGTTGTCCGGGAGAGCGCGCCGCCATTCCTCGGAGAGGGCTTGCAGGCGCTCACGGTCGCCCACCAGCAGCACCCGGATGCCGTCCTTGAGGGCGGCCTCGAGGGCTCCACGCACGGCGGCCTGGGGGTCGTTGTCACCGCCCATGGCGTCGACCGCCACGGTGACCGGGGTCGCCGCCGGACGCGTCCCTCCCGGGGTGCCGCTCTGCTCCATCAGACGTCCAGGTTGCGAACCGACCGCGCGTGGGTCTGGATGAAGCGGCGTCGCGGTTCGACGTCGGAGCCCATCAGCTTGTCAAAGATCTCGTCCGCCTTGAGGGCGTCCTCGACGGTGATCTTGAGCAGGACCCGCTTGGCCGGGTCCATGGTCGTCTCCCACAGCTCCTCGGGGTTCATCTCGCCCAGTCCCTTGTAGCGCTGGACCTCGATCTTGCCCCCGCCCATCTCCTTGAACTTGGTGTCGCGCTCGGGGTCGCTGTAGGCGTACTCGATCCGCTCCTGCTTGCCCGTCCCCTTCTTGAGCTTGTAGAGGGGAGGCTGAGCCAGGTAGAGGTAGCCGCCGAAGATCACCTCCTGGAGGTGCCGCCAGAAGAAGGTGAGCAGCAGGGTGCGGATGTGCGACCCGTCGACATCGGCGTCGGCCATCAGCACGATGCGGTGGTAGCGGAGCTTGGCGACATTCATGGTGTCGCCGAATCCGGCGCCGAGTGCTGTGATCAGGTTCTTGATCTCCTCGTTGGCGAGGATCTTGTCGGCGCGGGCCTTCTCGACGTTGAGGATCTTGCCGCGCAGCGGGAGGATGGCCTGGTTGCGTCGCTCGCGCCCCTGTTTGGCCGAGCCGCCGGCGCTGTCCCCCTCGACGATGAAGAGCTCGCAGTGCTCGGGATCGCGCTCACTGCAGTCGGCCAGCTTGCCGGGCAGGGTCGCCGACTCGAGCAGCGACTTGCGCTGCACCAGCTCACGGGCCCGCGCGGCCGCCTGGCGTGCCCGGGCGGCGGTGAGCGATTGCTCCACGATCCGCTTGGCCTCAGCCGGGTTCTCCTCCAGGTACTGCATCAGCGCGTCGCTCAGCACCGTCGACACCTGACCGACCACCTCGCTGTTGCCCAGCTTGGTCTTGGTCTGACCCTCGAACTGCGGCTCCTGGAGCTTGACGCTGATCACCGCGGTGAGCCCGTCGCGGACGTCGTCGCCGCTCAGGTTGGCGTCGTTCTCCTTGAGGATCGCGGCCTTCCGCGCGTACTTGTTGAGGGTCGCGGTGAGTGCCGACCGGAAGCCGGTGAGATGCGCGCCGCCCTCCTCGGTGTTGATGTTGTTGGCGTAGGCCAGCACGTGCTCGGTGAAGGCGCTGTTCTGGTACTGGACGGCGATCTCGACCATGTTGCCGTCGATCTCCCGCTCCACGTACATCGGCCGGAGGTTGACGACGTTGCGGTTGGCGTTCAGGTAGCCGACGAAGGCGCGGATGCCACCCTCGAAGTAGAACGTGTACCGGAAGGCCTGCGCCTCGTCGACGAGCGTGAGGCTGACGCCCTTGGTTAGGAAGGCGAGCTCGCGCAGCCGGTCGGCCACCGTCTTCCAGTCATGGGCGCGATCCGGGAAGACCTTCGGGTCCGGCCACCAGCGGATCATGGTTCCCCGCTGGGAGGTGCGGCGGACGGTCTCCATCGGCCCCTCGGGGTAGCCGCGCTGGTAGCTCTGGCGGTACACCCTGCCGTCCTTGTAGACCTCGGCGACCAGCCGCTCGCTCAGGGCGTTGACCACCGAGGCGCCCACCCCGTGGAGGCCTCCGGCGATCTTGTAGCCACCGCCTCCGAACTTCCCGCCGGCGTGGAGCTCGGTCAGGACCATCTCCAGGCCCACCTTCTTCTCGGTGGGATGCATGTCGACCGGGATGCCCCGTCCGTTGTCCACGACCGAGACCGACCCATCCTCGTGGAGGGTGACCAGGATGGTGTCGCAGTAGCCCGCCATGGCCTCGTCGATCGAGTTGTCGACGATCTCGTTGATGAGATGGTGGAGGCCCCGGAGGTCGGTCGAGCCGATGTACATCCCGGGACGCCGGCGGACCGGTTCGAGCCCCTTGAGCGCTTCGAGCTGGGCCGCGGAGTAGGAATCCCCATCCTTTCCGCCCTTGCCTCCGCCCCCGCCCAATTGGGGTGTGGGCTTCTCGCCGTCGGGGAGTTCGCGGGTTGTCGAGGGCGTAGTCTGGGTCAGCTGCGGTTCCTCAGGAGGGTGGTTGGCGGCCACGCCAAGCCGATCCGAGAGCGAAGCCAGCAACCCTGCCGGTGGTGGTGTCGCTTGGGCATGGACGGCGGCCGGTTGACGTGAATTGCGAATTCAATTCTACCAGTGCAATGCCCTCTGCCGGGTTGCCGGACGGCGTTTCCCCGGCCGGCCGGTCCCCCCGTCCGCGGGGGGCCGTGGTCGCTCCCCCAGCCGGTCCGGCGCTGGCCCTCGGGACGGGAGCCTCCCCGCCTCGCGAGGGTCGGGCGTTCGCCCTGGAGCTGCTCCCGTCTGGTCAGGCGAGCGCCGTTCCGGGACACTTGGACCGATGGCCCTCGACGAATACCGGCGCAAGCGCGACTTCTCCCGCACGCCCGAGCCGAGCGGCGAGGCCCAGCCAGGTGCTGGCCCCGGCGACGGCCCCGACCGAGGGCTCTGGGACCGGCTCCCAGAGGGGAGCCGTTTCTGCGTCCAGATGCACCGGGCGACGCGGCTCCACTACGACTTCCGGCTCGAGCACCGGGGCGTCCTCCTCTCTTGGGCGATCCCCCGTGGCCCTTCGCTGGATCCCGCGTCCCGCCGCCTGGCCGTCCAGACCGAGGACCATCCCGTCGACTACGGCCACTTCGAGGGGGTGATCCCCTCCGGGTACGGGATGGGCACCGTGGAGCTCTGGGACGCCGGCTCCTTCGAGTGGACCCGGGAGTCCGCCGCCGACCCGGAAGCTCAGATCAGAGCGGGGGACATCAAGTTCCGGCTGGCCGGGGAGAAGCTGCGCGGCGAGTTTGCCCTGGTCAGGATCGGCGGCCGCAGCCGTTACCCCGGTGCCAGCCCGGAGGCGGAGCGCAACTTCCTGCTCATCAAGAAGCGGGACGAGGCGGCGAGCGCCGGCCACGACGCCGCCGGGGAGGATCGCTCCGTCAAGAGCGGGCGGACCCTGGCGGAGATCGCCGCCGCCGGGGGCGGTGACCCGCGCCAGAAGCGACGCCCGGCCGAAGGGGCCGCGCCCTCGGCGGGTGGCGCTCCGACTGCTGCCCCCGGTTCTCCGTCGCCGCCGGACAGCGCCCCCGCCGCTGCGACCGGCTCCGCCTCGACCCCGGGTGGCAACCCCGCCGTCCCGCTCCCCTCCCCGATGCTGGCGGTCACCGCCGACCGGCCCTTCTCCCGCGCCGGCTGGATGTACGAGCTGAAGTACGACGGCATCCGGGCCATGGTGGCGGTGGACGGATCGGGGGTCCGCGTCCTGGGCCGGCGCGGCCGCGACGAGACGCTCCGCTTTCCGGAGGCCGCCGCCATCCCCACCCAGCTCCGATCTCGGAGCGCCGTCCTCGACTGCGAGATCGTGGTCCTCGATGAGGCCGGTCATCCCGATTTCGAGAGGCTGCAGTCGCGGATCAACCTCGAGGGCCCCGGCGAGGCGCGGCGTGCCGCCGACCGCCATCCGGCCACCTTCGTCGCCTTCGACCTGCTCTCGCTCGACGGTCGCGACCTGACCGCCACCGAGCTCCGCATCCGCAAGAAGACGCTCCGGGAGCTGGTCGGCCCCTCCGGACCGGTGCTCTTCGCCGACCATGTCGAGGAGGATGGCGAGAGCTTCTTCGCCGCGGTCTCCGAGCTGGGGCTGGAGGGGATGGTCGCCAAGCGCGCCGATTCCCTCTACCAGCCGGGCCGGCGGAGCCCTGACTGGATCAAGGTCAAGGCCTGGCGCACCCAGAGCTGCGGCATCGCCGGATGGACCGAGGGGCATGGCCGGCGCGGGCACCTCGGGGCGCTCGTCCTCGCCCTCCGTGGTGCGGCCGGCTGGGAGCACTGCGGCCAGGTCGGCACCGGGTTCGGGGAGGCGACGATCGCCGACCTCCTCCGCCGCATGGGGCCGCTGCGCCGGCCCACCTCCCCGATCGCCGCTCCCCTGAAGCTGACCGAGTCGGTCACCTGGGTGGAGCCGCGTCTCGTCTGCGAGGTGCGCCATGCCGGCTGGACGAGGGCGGGCGTCCTCCGGCATCCCGCCTTCCTCGCCCTCCGGGAGGACGCGGGCCCGGAGGACTGCGTTCGCGAGGAGACGGCCGACGTCGACGCGCTCGTGTCCCGGGTCGGCGCGCCCCCGCCGATGGCGGTGAGGTCGGGGCCTCCACCCCAGGCAGTGTCGCCACAGCTCCCGCCCGGGGCGGCACGGCCCGAGCTCCCGCCGGAGGTGGCCGAGGCGCTCGAGGCCCTCCCCGGCCTCCGCCCCGACGACTGGTGGCAGATCGGATCACGGCGGCTGCATCTCACCAATCTCGACAAGCCGATCTGGCCACAGCCCGTCATCACCAAGCGCCGGATGATCGACTACTACGTCCGGATGTCGCCCTACCTCCTGCCCTACCTCCGCGATCGTCCGCTCTCCACCCAGGTCTTCCCGGACGGCGTCACCGGGCACTCGTTCTGGCGCAAGGACAAGCCCAGCCACGCTCCGGAGTGGATCGATTCCTGGCTTTTCGAGGGTGAGTCCGGGAGCAAGCGGTGGATCGTGGTCCGGGAGGCGGCCACGCTCGGCTGGCTGGCCAACGCGGGCGTCGTCGACCTTCACCCCTGGCATTCACGGGTCGACGCCCCGGACCAGCCCGACTGGGCGGTCTACGATCTCGACCCCTTCGAGCCGGCCAGCTTCGACGACGTCCGGGACATCGCCCGGCTGGTGAAGGCCGCCCTCGACCACCTGGGGTTGCGCGGCCTGCTCAAGACGAGCGGCCAGACCGGCCTCCAGATCTACGTGCCGCTCCGCCGCGGTCCCGACTACGCCAGGGTCCGAGGCTGGGTGGAGGAGGTGGGCCGGGCGATCGGGCGGGTGGAGCCGGACCGGATCAGCTGGGAGTGGGCGGTGAGCCGGCGGGCCGGGCGGATCCGGATCGACTACACACAGAACATCATCAACAAGACGCTGGCGGCCCCTTACTCGCTCCGCCCCCTGCCCGGAGCCACCGTCTCGACCCCGCTCGCCTGGGAGGAGCTGGACGACCCCGGTCTCCGGCCCGACCGCTGGACCATGGAGACGATCTGGGAGCGCCTCCGGAGCGTCGGTGACCTCTTCACCGGCGTGCTGGACGGCGACCAACTCCTACCGCCCCGCGCCTCAGGCGGCGCGTGACCAGCCCTCGCCCCCACCGCTCGCTCTGGTCCAGGCCATAGAATTTCGCGCATGGCTGTCCTGCTCCTGAATGCCTCACTACAGCCCCTGAACGTGATCAGCCATCGGAGGCTGGTCGTTCTGCTGAGCAAGGAGCGGGTCGCCTTCCTGGACTCGGACGCGGAGGTCCGCGCCGCGGCGGCCCTGCAGGACCGCCGCATCCCCGTGGACGTGGTCATCGTGCGCCTGCTCCGCAACATCCACGTGCCCCGCCGGGTGCTCCGCCCCAACCGGCGCAATCTGCTGCTTCGCGACGACAACACCTGTCAGTACTGCGGCATGCTCGGCGTTCCCGCGGAGCTCACCGTCGATCACGTGATCCCCGTCTCCCGGGGCGGTGCGCCGGACCAGTGGGACAACGTGGTGCTCGCCTGCAAGCGGTGCAACTGGCGGAAGGCCGATCACCTTCCGGCCCAGGTGGGGATGCACCTGCTCCGGGCGCCCGGGCCGCTCACCCAGGAGTACGCCCACATCATCTTCCTGCGCTACCCCGCGCTCAAGGCGGCCTATGACGCGTACTGCGCCACCGCCGCCGCGTAGCCGCTCGCCGGCGGGCGACCCCCGCCCAGGGGGTGCCGGGCGCCCCCCCGTCCCGGTGCAGCCGGCCGTGCCTCTCAGGAAACTCTCACCCGACTCTCACGGGTTGCTCATCCTTCCGCAAGCTTCGGCGCATAGGGTGTTGGGATGACCCGACGTCCCGGGAGCCGTCTCTTGCTGGCTTCGGCCATCTCCCTGGGAGCCGCCCTGATCGCGGTGCTCGCTCCCTGGGACGCGCGGGCCAGCTCGCCCGGCGCCGATGGCCAGGCCGCCGTGCACTCGCGCTCGACGTCGGTCCTCGCGACCCATCCGGCGGCGGCCAAGCCGGTTGCCGAGCCGACCGCGACCCCGATCCCGACGCCCACCCTGGCGGAGGCCCCGCTGGTCACCCTCTCCGAGGCCCAGATTCCCATCACCTACCACTCCCAGCAGGACGGCGACTGGTGCGACCCCACCGACATCGAGATGTGGCTCCAGGCGGACGGCGTCCCCCTCCACGGGCTTGACGACTACGCCATCCAGCAAGGCTTCTGGAACTACGAACTCGCCAACAACGACGGCTACACCCTCTCGCAGTGGAACGCCTCCGCCTACGCCGTCGCCGTCACCCTCGACCGCTTCGGCGGGTGGGACGACATCGGTGACGACCCGCAGCCGACCGCCGATGCCGCGGGCGTGGTCATCTCGTACAGCCTGGACATGCTCCTGCAGCCGGTCATCGTCATGGTCGGCCAAGGGACGCACTACGTCCTGGTCACCGGCGTCACCCTGAGCGCGGCGGGCACGGACGCTCCGCCCCTCTCCGTCACCGTCGACGACCCGCTCGCCTACGGGGTCGGCGGCACCCCGCCGGCCGGTTCCAACGGGACCGAGACGATGAGCTGGGACGACTTCACGGACTGGTACACGCCCAACACCAATCACGGCGGCATCTGGGCCGGGCAGTGGGTGTTGATCGCCGCCGGCATCCCGCTGGTCGGCTGAACCCCGCCACCGGGGGCGGCCGCAGCGCGCCTCTCCACATCGAGGGCCGCGCGGGCACCTTCGCTTTCGATAGTTAGTCTATATAATTATCTCCACGCCCCGACCGCGCCGGGGTGAGGGGCCCGGAGTGGCAGGATGGGCTGCCGAGGACGTCGGACGTGTGGAGGTGAGCTGACCATGGCGGAGGATCGCTTCGGGGCTCGCGCCGAGCTGCCCGGTGGACTGGACTACTTCCGGCTCGAGGCCCTCGCCCGGCGTGGTGTCGGCGACGTCTCCCGGCTGCCGATGACGGTGAAGATCCTCCTCGAGAACCTGCTCCGGCACGCGGGGGACCGGTTCGTCACCGACGACGACGTGGCCGCGCTGGCGGGCTGGGACGGACGCCCGCCCGAGAAGGACCGCGAACGGGCCTTCGTCCCGGCCCGGGTGCTACTCCAGGACTTCACCGGCGTCCCCGCCGTGGTCGACCTCGCCGCCATGCGCAGCGCCGTGCAGCGCTCGGGGGGAGACCCCAGCCGGATCGATCCGCTGGTCCCGGTCGACCTGGTGATCGACCACTCGGTCCAGGTCGACGCCTTCGGCAGCGCCGCCGCCTACGGGCGCAACATCGAGCGCGAGTACGAGCGCAACCATGAGCGCTACGCCCTCCTCCGCTGGGCCCAGCAGGCGTTCCACGGTTTCCGCGTGGTGCCCCCGGGGATGGGTATCGTCCACCAGATCAACCTCGAGTACCTCGCCGACACGGTGACGGTCCGCGAGTTGGACGGGGTGCGGACGGCCTTCCCCGACACCGTGGTCGGCACCGACTCGCACACCCCCATGGTCAACGGGGTGGGCGTCCTCGGCTGGGGCGTCGGCGGCATCGAGGCCGAGGCCTGCATGCTCGGCCAGCCGCTCTTCCTGCTCACCCCCGTGGTCGTCGGGGTGCGCTTCCACAACGCCCTCCCGGCCGGCACCACCGCCACCGACCTCGTCCTCACCCTCACCGAGATGCTCCGCGGCCACGGCGTGGTCAACAAGTTCGTGGAGTTCTGCGGCAGCGGCCTCTCCTCGATGTCGGTGCCCGACCGGGCGACCCTCTCCAACATGTCCCCCGAGTTCGGTGCCACCGCCTCGCTCTTCCCGGTCGACGACCAGACCCTCCGCTACCTGCGCGACACCGGTCGCGACCCCGGCAGCGTCCTGCTGGTGGAGCGCTACTGCAAGGAGCAGGGGCTGTTCCGCACGGATCAATCGGAGACCCCGGTCTTCACCGAGTTGCTCGACTTCGACCTGGCCGCCGTCGAACCCTCAGTGGCGGGGCCGCGCAGGCCCCAGGACCGGGTCTCCCTCGGCCAGGTGCGCCAGTCTTTCGAGGCCGTCTACGGATCCCCGGCGCGCGGCGCCACGGTCACCGCCGGCCCCGAGCCCGCCGTCCCTCCGGCGCGCGAGCTGGGCAAGGGAGCGGTGGTCATCGCCGCCATCACCTCCTGCACCAACACCTCGAATCCCTCGGTGATGGTGGCCGCCGGCCTGCTCGCCGCCAAGGCGGCGGAGCGGGGGCTCCGGCCTCCGTCCTACGTCAAGACCAGCCTGGCCCCGGGGTCCCGGGTGGTCACCGACTATCTGGAGCGCGCCGGCCTGCTCGCGCCGCTCGCCAGCCTAGGTTTCGACCTGGTCGGCTACGGCTGCACCACCTGCATCGGCAACAGCGGACCGCTCCCCCCGGAGGTGGCCGCCGAGGTGGAGAGCCGCGAGCTCGCCGTCTGCGCGGTGCTGAGTGGCAACCGCAACTTCGAGGGGCGCATCCATCCCCAGGTGCGGGCGTCGTACCTCGCCTCGCCGCCGCTCGTGGTCGCCTTCGCGCTGGCGGGCACGGTGGACGTCGACCTNNCGCGGTCTGGGCAGGGACCTCTTCAGCCGCGAGTATTCGCGCATCTTCGAGGGCGACGAGAGTTGGAAGGAGCTGCCGTCGCCGTCAGGGGCGATGTTCGCGTGGGACCCGGATTCGACCTATGTGCGCGAGCCGGGCTTCTTCACGGCGATGGCTGCCGAGCCGCAGCCGCCCGCGGATGTGGTGGACGCGCGGGCGCTCGCCTATCTCGGCGACTCCATCACCACCGACCACATCTCCCCGGCGGGCAGCATCGCTCCCACCTCGCCGGCGGCGAGCTACCTGCGTGAGCACGATGTCGAGCTGCGCGACTTCAACACCTACGGCGCCCGGCGGGGCAATCACGAGGTGATGGTCCGCGGCACTTTCGCCAACATCCGGCTGCGCAACCTGCTGGCGGACGGGAGGGAGGGCGGCTTCACCACCCACCTCGGCTCCGGCGAGGTCATGAGCGTCTACGACGCCGCCGTCCGCTACGCCGCCGAGGGGACGCCGCTCATCGTGCTCGCGGGCCGGGAGTACGGCTCGGGGTCGTCGCGCGACTGGGCGGCCAAGGGACCGGCGCTGCAGGGGGTGCGGGCGGTCATCGCCCAGTCGTTCGAAAGGATCCACCGCAGCAACCTGGTGGGCATGGGCGTCCTCCCGCTGCAGTTCGCGGAGGGGGAGAGCGCCGAGTCACTGGGACTCGACGGCCGGGAGAGTTTCACCATCCGTGGCATCGCCGGTGCCAGGCCCGGAGGGACGCTTCCGGTAGTGGCCCGGCGCGCGAGCGGCGAGGAGGTGCGCTTCGAGGCGACCGTCCGCCTCGACTCGGAGACGGACGTCGACTACTACCGCCACGGCGGCATCCTCCAGATGGTGCTGCGCCAGCTGATGGCACCACCCGCCGGGGCCGGCTGACCGTGGGGGCGCTCCGGCTAGACTGTGATCGAACATTCGTGTGTAGATTGCCGAGCCCGTGAAGGCTGCACCCCGCCGCTGGGAGATCAGCGAAGCCCTCCCGATTCCCGGGCAATCGCTCGTGCTCGGCCGAGTCCTGGCGGGTCGAGGTCTGGACGGCGCTGAGGCCGCCGCCTTCCTCTCTGGGGGCATCGAGCTGCTCGATCCCTTTGGTCTGGAGGGGATGGCGGACGCCGTCGTCACGGTCGGTGTGGCCGTCACCGAAGGCCGGCGCATCGCCGTCTACGGGGATTACGACGCCGACGGGGTGACCGCCTGCGCGATGCTGACCCGGGCGCTCCGGGCGGGCGGCGCCGACGTCCTCCCCTACATCCCCAACCGGATGACCGAGGGCTACGGGCTCCACGCCGCAGCCCTGGAGGAGCTGGCCGCCCAGGGGGTCCGCTGCGTGGTCACCGTCGACTGCGGCACCAGCTCGATCGAGGTCGCCGCCAACCGGCCGGCGGGGATGGCCCTGGTGGTGACCGACCACCACCTGCCGCTCGCCCCAGACGGCACCCCACCCCGGCTGGCGCCAGCCGACGCTCTCGTCAACCCCAAGCAGCCGGCCGACACGTACGGTTTCGACGGCCTCGCCGGGGCCGGCGTGGCCTGGAAGCTGCTCTGCGCCCTGGAGTCCGAGGGGATCGTGCCCGCGGGCCAGGCCGACGTCTTCATCGGTCTCGCCGCGCTGGGGACGATCGCCGACATGATGCCGCTCCGCGGCGAGAACCGGACCATCGTCCGCCGAGGGCTGGGACGAATCCTGGAGCTGCCGGGGCTGCGCGCCCTGGCCCAGGCTGCCGCGGTCTCCGCCCCTCTCGTCGCCTCCGACATCGCCTTCGGCCTCGCCCCGAGGATCAATGCGGCCGGCCGCATGGAGGACGCCCGGCTGGCCCTCGACCTCTGCCTGAGCGACGACCCCGACGAGTGCGGCGGCCTGGCCCGGCAGCTCGACCGGCAGAACCGGAGCCGCCAGGCGGCGGTCGCGGCGGCGCTGGCGGAGGCCGAGGAGCGGGTTGCCGAGCTCCCCGAGGAGACGCCGGCGATCGTCATCGGCGACGCGGGCTGGCCGATGGGGATCGTGGGACTGGTGGCCGGACGGCTGATGGAGCGGTACTCGGTTCCCGCCTTCGTGGTCTGCCTCGATCCCGGCGAGGCCAAGGGGTCGGGTCGCTCGGTCTCCGGGGTTCACATCGTCCGGGCTCTCGACCACGCCGCCCCCACCCTGCTCCGCTACGGCGGCCACGCCGCGGCTGCGGGCTTCAGCCTGAGGGCGGAGGACTTCGGCCGCTTCCGCGACCTGATCTCGGAGGCGTGTGCGGAGCAGGCCCCCGGTCGACCTCGCGAGCGCGTCTTCCACGTCGACAGCGAGATCGGGTGCGCGGACGCCACCCTCGACCTCTGTGGCCAGTTGGACGAGGTCGAACCCTGCGGGATCGGCAACCCCACACCGCTGCTCGCCATCCGTGGCTGCGAGGTGGTCAGCACGCACACCTTCGGCAGCGAGGGACAGCACGTGAAGGTGGCGCTGCGCGACGGCGGGCGGGGGACGGTCGAGGCGATCGCCTTCAACAAGCCCGGTCTCGCCGAGCACCTGCCGCGAGGGCGGCGCATCGACGTCTGCTTTGCCCTGGAACGGGACAGCTGGCAGGGCCAGGTCCGGGTCCGGGCCCGGCTGCGCGACCTGAGACCGGCACGAGCCGAGCGGCCGGTGAGCGTGGAGGAGACGCTCGGCGTCCCGGCCTGAGCAGTACCTCAGCTCGCCTTGCGCTTGCTCCGGGAGAGCGACATCCGCGTGGCCTTCTCGGGCAGCCAGTCCGACCGGCGGCGGCGCTCTCCGGGCTCCATCGACGGGGAGGTGACCAGGGTTTCGGGGACCCAGTCTGCGAGACGGCGGCGCGGGTGGTCCGGCCCCGAGGGACGGTCGGGGGCGACGAAGATGCGCATGTCGAGATCCTCACCGCAGGCGAGGATGTCCGCGGTGCGCCGCGGCACCCGACCGCAGGCGACGTGGCGGCCGTGCACCTTCCCGTCCGCGTCCACGCCGGTCTGCTCGAAGCGGAAGAGCTCCTGAACCTGGACCTCTCCGTGCTCCACACCGTAGATCTCGGAGATGCTGAGGATGCGCCGGCTGCCGTCGCGCAACCGGCCCTGCTGGACGATGAGGTCTATCGCGGATCCGATCTGACCTCGGACGGCCGGCGTGGGCAGCTCGGTGCCCGCCATCAGGACCATGGTCTCCAGCCGGGAGATCGCCTCGCGCGGAGAGCTGGCGTGCAGGGTGGTCAACGAGCCGTCGTGCCCGGTGGACATCGCCTGGAGCATGTCGAGCGCCTCGCCACCGCGGCACTCGCCGACGACCAGCCGGTCGGGGCGCATGCGCAGGGAGCTGATCACCAGGTCGCGCACCAGGATCTGGCCGCGTCCCTCGACGTTGGCAGGGCGTGTCTCCAGGCTCAGCACGTGGCGCTGCCGCAACCGCAGCTCGGCGGCATCCTCGATGGTGACGATCCGCTCGTCCTCGGGGATGAAGCTGGAGATGACGTTCAGCGTGGTGGTCTTGCCGACGCCGGTCCCGCCGCTCACCAGGATGTTGAGGCGGGCCCGGACGCATGCGCGCAGGAAGCCCATCATCTCGGCGGTGGCCGTGCCGTGGTCGATGAGATCGCTGACCTCGAGGCCGGTGGTCATGAAGCGCCGGATGGTGAGCGTCGGGCCCTTGAGCGAGACCGGGGGGATGACGACGTGGATCCGGGACCCGTCCTCCAGTCGTGCGTCGACCATCGGCGAGCTCTCGTCGATGCGCCGGCCGACCCGGCTCACCATCCGGTCGATGACCTGCATGAGCTGGTCCGTGGTCTCGAACCGGTACGCGGTCAGCGAGAGGCGGCCTGCCCGCTCGATCCAGATCTCATCCGGCCCATTGACCATGATCTCGGTGATGGTCGGATCGGCGAGGAGCCGCTCCAGGGGACCGAAGCCGAGCAGCTCGTGGTGGATCCGCGTGACCGTCCGCATCCCCTCCTCGAGGTCGAGAGGCTGTCCGAGCGCGCACGCGGTCTCATTGACGAGCTCGGCGAGCCGCTCGCGCACCGCCTGGTCGTCGGTCTCCGAGAGGTAGGCGGTGTCGTCGACCAGGCGCGCGTGCACCTGCCGGCGGAGCAGCTGATAGCGGGTCTCGCCGGAGTCCTCGTCGACGATCTCACGCTCGGTCTGCCGTGCGCCGAGGAGGCGGCTGCTGAGCTGCATCGCGCTGAGTGCGTTGATGGGCTGCTCGAGAGCCATCTGCGGCAGCGCAGTGGCCAGCACGTCCTGACTTCCCTTGTTGGCGGTGGGCCACCGTGGCATTGGGTCTCCCCCTGGCACTAACTCGTTCCCGAGTGAGAGCTGCCTCCCCCGCATCTCTCGCTGCTTGGGCGGACTCCCAAACAGTCCGCGCCGTTAGACGCAAGTGATCGTATCATCTCGTGCCCATCCACGCAAATCCCCCCCCCACATTGGGTGGCGGACAGACGACCTACTAACCCATATTGGGCAAATAAGTCAACTGCCGCAGGTCGTCCCGACGGCCGGCACGGTCAGGCTCTCCAGGTAGGCGTTGACGTTGGTCTGGACGCAATCGCTGAATTCGTATGACGTGTGCCCGTAACCGTCCCGTGTGAGCAGTACCGAACCCGCGATCTGTTGCTGGAGGGCGACCGACCATGCGTAGGGCGTGGCCGGATCGTGAGTCGCTCCGACCAGGAGGATGGGGGGAGCGCCGGTGACGTCAAGCGCTGCCGGCGCCGGCCCATGGTCCGGCCAGTAGGCGCAGGTGAGCACCGAGTAGACCTCGTCTTGACCGAAGTGCGGCTCGCCAGCCTGCACAGAGAGCGCCATGGCGTCGTAATCGGCGAGGTTCTCCGGAACGCTGTGGTCAGCACAGTTGATCGCCGCGTTGGCCGGGGTGCTGTGGTCGTACCCTTGGGGGCCTCTGCCGGTGTAGCTGTCCACCAGCGACTGGAGTGACGCGACCCCGCCCTGGGCGGCCTCGGCGAGGGCCGTGTAGAAGCTGTCCCAGGACCCCGGGTCGTACATGGCGGCGACCAGTCCGCCGATGACCGTGCCCCGTCCCACCGTCCGGCCGTCCGGCGTCTCGACCGGGCTGGTGGCGAGCCGCGCGAGCAGGCCGGTGATGGTCGCCGCGGGGTTCGATCCCAGCGGGCAGCCGGTCGCAGCCTGGCACTGGCTGACGAACTCGTCGTAGCTCGCCTCGAAGCTGGCTCCCTGCTGGATGGACTGCTCCATGAAGCTGAGCGCCGGGTCGATGTCGCCGTCCAGGACCATCGCCCGGATGTGGGTCGGGAAGAGGCTCGCGTAGGTGGCGCCGAGCGCGGTCCCGTACGAGAACCCCAGGTAGGTGAGCTGCTGATCGCCGAGCGCTTCCCGGAGCGCGTCCATGTCGCGGGCGGCGTTGACCGTTCCGACGTAGGGGAGGAGCCACCCGCTGCGGAGGCGGCAGGAAGAGTCGAAGGCTAGGGTGCTCGCCACCAGGTCCGCCTCCGCCGTCGAGGAACCGGCCACCAGGGGGTCGAGGCTCACGTCGTGGTCCAGGGCATCGGTGCCCTCGCAGGTGACGGCGTCCGGCCCGGTGGTGCCCCGCGGGTCGAAGCCGACGATGTCGAAGCGCTCGTTGAGGGTGGCGAAGAGCGGGTAGGCCTGGTCGACGAACTGGACCCCGGACTCCCCGGGCCCACCGGGGTTCACGAGCAGGGACCCGATCCGCTCCGCCGGGTCCTTGGCCGGCACCACCACAACCGAGGTGGGGATGGTGCCCAGGGACGGGTCGGAGTAGTCGAGCGGCACCCAGAGGGTGTCGCAATGGGCTCCCGCGGGCGGGGTCGCGGCGCAGGTGGCCGGCACCAGTCCCGGTGGCGTGCTGGACGGTCCCGGGCCCGCGCTGGGAGAGGGCGCGGGGCTGGCGCCCGCCCCGGAAGCGAGCGGCGCCGGCCCGCCGGCGAGCAGGAGGAGGGCTGTGGCGCCGAGTGAGGCGAGCATCCGGCGGGACTCCG